>NZ_JAXCHU010000009.1:0-136910 GCF_035984695.1 Glaciihabitans sp. GrIS 2.15 | reverse complement strand
CAAGGCCGGGCCCATCGTCACGCCCACCCACGACAGCATCCGAAAGAAATCGAAAAGACACCCTCAACAAACCGAAACGGTGGATTCAGGCTAAGGCTCGAGGTCGCCTGTCGCCGCTTCAGTTATCACCGGCTATCCCCAACCTCGTAGACGTCGCATGTAGTTGCCATCGAGGCTTCCCCAGCGCATTCAGGACAGCGGCCCCGACCCTAGGGATCACTAGTCGCGCGGCGTAACGGTCTTCCTGCTGACGTTTAGACCACGGGCCCGGTATGCCGCGGCAATGCGCTCGACGACCTCGTCGAAGTCCCGAGCCCTCACTGTTACTAATGAGTCCCGAATGTTCGACTTCATTGATGCGCCGTCGATGGACGGCAACACTACGTCCTGCAACTCGTCTATATCTTCGCTATCGCTGCTTTGCGGCGAAAACTTCAAATCGACCTCCCGGTGCGCTCGGTCGCTCACGATCTCAACTTCAGTGGCATTGGTCATAGGACCATCCTGCTCCCAGCAATAGGCAGGTCAGGACCACTCCTCCTCCCGAGTCCGCCGCGAGGGGGATGCAACGGTACTATCCGCGTATGCACAACATCCTGGGTCGGCTGCGTGGACGCGACCGGGCAGTGGAGGGAAGTTCGAGTACTTCTGCGTCCGGCGGCTTCGCGGTCATTGACTTTGAGACCACCGGCCTTTTCCCTGGAGGCCGAGATCGCGTCATCGAGGTCGCCGTCATTCATGTCGACGTGAACGGCGTCATCGAAGGTGAATGGGACACTCTGGTGAACCCGCATCGCGATCTCGGCAAGCAGTCCATCCACCGCGTCAAAGCGAGTGACATCCTCGACGCCCCGACCTTCGGACAAGTTGCGCCGCAACTCGTCGAACGGCTCTCCGGCCGGGTACTCGTCGCGCATAATGCCCGCTTTGACATTGGATTTCTGGACGAGGAATTCACCCGGATCGGCTATGGACCTGGCGTCCCGCTAGCGGTTCTCTGCACGATGCTGCTCGCCGCCGACATCATCCCGGGCGCCGGCAGATCATTAGCTGACTGCTGCGATCATTTCGACATCAACATCAACGGCGCACACCGAGCAGCCGCTGATGCGTACGCGACCGCTCTTCTGCTCGGCGAGTACATCCGAGCGACACCGAACGAGCAGCTTTGGGCGGATTCAATCGCGAGCGCCCGCGCAGCGTGGAGACCCATTGCTGGCGAATGGGTGCAGTGGAAGCCGCGGCCCGCTGACGACCATCTCGAGCCGCACTTCATCGAACGTATTGCCGTCCGCCTTCCCGAGCATGCGGGGTCTGAGGCCGAGCAGAGCTATTTGGCGTTACTCGATCGGGCCCTGATCGATCATCACATTTCCGCTCATGAAGCCGACGACCTCGTGAAACTGGCCGATGAGCTCGAACTCGGACGTGCGGCCTGCGAACAGCTTCATCTGGATTACTATCAAGCCCTGGCGACCATTGCCTGGTCTGACCGAGTGCTCACAGACATGGAACGATCCGACCTTGCCACGGTCTCGAAGCTCCTCCTCATCCCTGATGATGCTGTCCAAAAATCGCTGGAACCGCCGGCCGCTTGGCATGTCAATCCAGCGGCGTTGCTGGAGGTCTCCACTGTCGAGCTCGCGGAGTTCAAACTCCATGCGGGCGATCTCGTCGTTCTCACCGGGGAAATGATCCGTCAGCGAGACGACTGGGCAGAGGAACTCGAGTCCCTCGGTCTAGTTTGGATCAACTACGTCAACAAGAAGGTACGAGTCCTCGCCGCAGCGGATCCGGATTCACTTTCCGGCAAAGCCGCTAAAGCGCGCGACTATGGGATCTCCATTGTCAGCGAAGAAGGCCTCATGCGGCTAGTTGCAGAGCTACAAGCCAAGTGAACGATTAGGGGAACTCGAGCTACGAGGAGAGTCTCCGAGACTAGAGAACCGCGGCCTCGACTGCAGTGACTTGCTCCTCGGATAGGGCTCCGCGTCGATAAGCGGCGCGCTGCCGGTCTCCCCAGTTGGCTATTCTTCGTTCGACCGGGTCGTCGCTGCGACGTCGAGGCTGCACGCCGCGGCTGATCACGAAGGTTCGGTAGGCCTCCAACTGCGTCCCCCACGTATCGATCCTGGAAGTCTCGATGTAACCGTCGATTCCCTCGAGTCGACGTCGCTGATAAGTGCACCGGTAACCCATCGTTGTAGCGCGGAGCTCGGTGTTCACGAAAACGAGCAGCCGGCGGTACTCGGGCATGAATGACTCGGACTTCCGCCTGTTATCTCGAGGAAAACCGTTCGCCTTCGTGTAGTCCTCCAACGCGTGCAGATTGCGCGTCCACTTCGAGACGAGTGACTTGTCGTTCGGGTCGCGGGCGCCCCCGATGTAGGCGAGTTCCGCGTAGAAGTATGTGACGCTTGCCGACTCGTCGAGGTTGCGCATGCGAGCAGGACGTTTTGCGAGGTCAACGTAATCGTCGAGCAGTTTCTGGTATTCGGTCGATCCGTCCATGAGGCCTTCCCGGCCCACCCAGTGCGGGCGGGTCCAGGTGACTCATGCGCGGCAGTTGCCCGGCTCATCGATCGGGTGTGCGCGTGCGCGGGAACGGCGCTACTGCGTTGCTGGAAATGTCGTGGTACGGGCCGCTCCCGCGCGCATGATTATCCCGGCGCGTGTCGCCAATTTGAAGGACGAGATATGAGCACCGGAATTCGTGACGATTGCTTTCCGGTCGCGCCCGAGGGAATCTCTCGCTACTTCTCGGAGGCGCCGGTTACCAACCCGTGTTTCCGGTTTGGACGGCTCGTCCGTGATCACGAACGCCGACAAACCAGGCAGGAGAGGCTCGGCGCTCACGGGACGACGACTGTTGGATCGGCTTGGTACCAAACGGTCGCTAACGAGAGCGATCTCATCAGGGTCGATGACACCGGACGGGTGCTCTGGTGCGGCTTGGCGGCCGAGCTCAAGTCCTTCCGTTTGCTCGCCGGCATCGAAGCGGTGAACGGCTGATGAGCGAGCAAGTCGTTCCCACCTTCTTCCCCCGGGTCGCCGGCCCGTACTGGTCAACGATCGGGGAGTTCGTGACGGATGCCGTCCGCGAAGCCGCAGCCGAGAGTGTTTACAACGAACGGGATCTGTTCGCCGCAGTCACTCCTCTCGTTCTCTGGGCATGGCAATCGCAAGGATGGCCGCTGGAGCGAGACGTTATTTTCACTGTCGAAGCAATCGAGTCGTTCGTCGGGATGGGCCTTCATCATTACCGCAGCAACGCTGGACGCAATACGCTGCGCTCCCGACTGCTGAGGGTCTCCGAAACCGTCCTGCCCGACGCCGAACCTCCTGAGTTACGACCGCTTGGCGGCAGCGACCCATCTCAGCCCTACTCCCCCAGCCAGGTCACCCTCCTCCGAGGGTGGGCAGTCAACCAGCAGACCGTGGGGCGCCGATCGAACGCGGAGGCGCTCCTTGCTCTCGGTCTCGGAGCGGGACTTGCGGGAAGGGAGATACTTGCCCTCACTGCGGCAGACATCGACGTCGACGATGCCGGGGTTGTGATCCGTGTGTCGGGCGATCGAGCACGGGATATTCCGGTCCTCGCCCGATGGGAGGATCAGTTGATCGACCACCTCGACCGGATCGCCGACGGGTACGTTTTCCGACAAAACCGCTCGAGCCTCAACCACAACCTCATCACCGATTTCGTCTCCCGCGATCCGGCGCGCCTGCCGCTGACCACCCGGCGCATGCACGCGACCTGGATCGTCAATCATCTCGAAGCCGGCACACCACTTGTCCCGCTCCTTCGCGCCGCCGGACTCAGCTCACCCGAAGCCCTCGACCGATTCCTCCGCTTCGTTCCGGTCACCCCGTCAACCGACCGTCTGGTATTGCGGAATGCGATCATCCCGGGGGGTTAGACGTCACCTCTGCCTCGATTCGTTTGGTCTGAGCGATCGCGGTGAGGGTTCGATTAGCGTTCGCAATGTCGGCAAGTTGCATGACGATGTACCCACCGAGAAGGCGAGTGAGTCGCCGGTAGTTCATACCGGACAGCCTCGCGTACTCCGTCAACGGGCAGCCCTGTACGGCGAGAGTCGTGCGAATCCGAAGAGCATGATCATGGTGCAGTCTCGCGGCCTGGCGCAGATCCAGCTCGCTCCCCACAACTTTCGCCGTGCCACTGAACGAGACTGCAGCATCACGACCGAAACCTGCCGCCGGGCGGCAATAGTCCCGTGGCCTGTAGCTAGGATCCGTCACAGGTTCGAAGCTTACTGGCCGGTAAGACAAAAAAGGTCTTATCTCGCCCTAGCGGTGTGCCAGTGCCGCATGTCCCTATTACGTGACCAACCCCTACGAATCAACAACTACCCTCACCCCTCTCACCGCAGGAGGCGCCCGTTGAGCGCGCCCATCCTCGCCGTGCAGCGACGCATCGACAACTACCGCCTCCCAGAAGCTGGCGAGTCCTGGCCCTCCATCGCCCAATTTGTTCGCGACACCGTTACCTCACTTGACCTGCGAACCGTTGGTGTGACCAGCCACTACCTCTGCACTGCGGCGAGGTTCACTTTCTGGGCCTGGCAAAGCCACGGCGTCGCCCTCGACGCTGAGGAGGTCTTCCGCCTCGATCTCGTCGCCATGTTCAACGAACAGAAGATGCGCAACCACAGCGACACGTACCGTGCCGGCACCGCGCAACGGTTGTCCCGCCTCGTCGCTCACACCTCCGGTGTCGACCCAATCCGACAGAAGCGAACATCGCACATCGCACCGACCTACACAGAAACCCAGCTGATGCACCACCGCGGCAGCGCTCTGGCCCATACGACCGAGTCTCGTCGCGCCAACGCACATCTGGTTCTCGGACTGGGCGCCGGCGCCGGGCTTCGACCAGAGGAGGTCGCACTCCTGCGGGTCGGAGACGTCCGGGTCCACGAATCCCACGCCACCGTCACCGTGAGCGGCAAGCACCCGCGCGTGATCCCCGTCAGAAATCGATGGGTCCCCTCGCTCATCACCGGTCTCGGCGACCGGACGGCGGACGAATGGGCATTCACCGGATATCGCCTGCCTGAATACCCCGCACGCGTGATCCACCAGTTCGGTATCGACACCCCCACCATCCCGACCCCGTCAGTCACACGACTGCGCGCCACCTGGATCGTCGGACTCCTCAACCAAGGTCTTCCCCTCGACCTCATCCTCAACCTGTCCGGCCTCGCAACCGTTGTCTCACTCGACAGCTTTGTTCGTGCCATGCAGCCTCACCCAATCGACCAGCACCTGGCCGCTATCACCGGGCCGGAGCTTTCCCGATGAGTGGAATCAGCAACGGAGGAGCAAGCAACTACACCAGCGACAGCGCAGCGGACGTTGACTGGGATCCCTACGGAGAAATCCAAGACGACATCGCCGACGAGTTCCTCGGACTCACCGGAGAAGAGCTTCGCTCCGGCGGCAACGACGAACCCGCAATCACTTTGGCGCAGGTCCGAGTAGCCGACCAACGCGTAAGCGCAACAGGTGTTCTGGGTTTACTGCCCGCATGGCGGCTGGAAGACGGCGGCCCCAAAGGCCCAGGCGGCCAACCCGCCCGCATCGACGACCGCCTGACGCTGATTGCGCTCCTCCTTCTCGCCACAGAGAAGCGGCCAATGTGGATGACCAACGTCACCAACATCTTCGCGTACCGCCTCGGTCCCGACGCACGAGAGTACCTCGGACTCACCCGCGACGGGATCGACTACCTCGACGAAGCTGCCATGCACAACCTCTACAACGCCTGCCGCAACGCCTTCCAGCGCCTACTCGAACCAATGGACCCTTACGTCCAACCTCGCTTTCTGCAAGGGTTTGATCAACGCCGCTGCCTGCTCGAAGAACACGACAAGAACCGGGCCCGCCGCTGCAAAGCTCGCCTCGACTGGTTCTCAAACGCCTTTCTTCAGATGTCATTCATGATGCAAAGCCGCGAAATCCGACGAGCCGACCGCAAAGTCAACATCTCCTTCGACCAAACCTTCATCGCCCCGGTGAGCGTCAACTCCTTCACGAAAGCCCGAGACGAAGAAACCCTTCAACTCGCCACAGAACTCGACCTCCTCGAGCGCCCCACAACTCGTGACGAACGCAAGTCCCGCAACAAAAAACTCAAAGACCGACTGGTGGGCGAGGTCTTCGCCGGCCTCTACATCATGCGCCCGGACAAACGGGATGAAGCTCCTGGCGCCAAGTCGGGAGAGATGAAATGGGGATGGGCCGCCAACGTCGCAATCCGCGTAACAAACAATTCGAATGAGAAGACCCCCTTCCCGCTGCTGATCATGGCCCTCACCTTCAGCCTTCCCGGGCGCGACGTATCCGCCGAAGCCGTCTCGCTCATGAAGTCCATCGTGGGGCGCGGACATGAACCCGGATACGCTGCCGCCGACAACGACTACTGGGCCCACGCCGACATCGAAAAGTTGCACCTGCAATCGATTGATACCGGCTTCAGACCCCTCACGCGCTATCGAGTCGACACACTCGGCCACAAAGGCGGCTACGCCGGAGCAAAGCAGGTCGAAGGCAATCACTACTGCCCAGGCATGCCAACAAACCTCATCAACGCAACCCTCGACTTCAACGCCGGCACGGAAACCGAAGAAACCTACAGGTTGAGGATCAGCCAGCGCAAACAGTACGCACTTCGCAACAAGGAGCGACCAGCAGCGGACAACAGCGTGAAGAAAATGTGTCCCGCATTCGGGCCCGGCGCGACGATCACGTGCATCTTCCGCGACGTGCACAACAAGTCGTCTAAGAAGGCAAAGGTCGCGGTGCAGCCAAAGTACAGGCCGTCCGAGAAGCTAGAGATCTGCTCCAAGACCTCAGTCAAGTTCCCGGCGCACGCCTACATCAAATTCGAGCAGGACAAAGACTACGGAACCGTCGAGCACGAGGAGCTGCTCACATCCGCACGCAACTCCGCCGAAGGAACCTTCGGTCAACTCAAAGACAACGGGTTCGAAGGACTCAGCTCGGCCTCCCGGCGAAAAGTCCGCGGCTATGCCGCCGCACAAGTCTTCGTCACACTCCTCCTCGTCGCGTTCAACATCCGAACAATCTCGTCGTTCATGAAAAAGCTCGCATGGGGCACCCCGAAGAAAAAACGAAACTTCAGCATCGCCTACCGCCCTTACGTCGACAAGCGAAGAATAGAGCGCGAGGAGCGTCGCAAGGTGTACTTGCAGTCGCTCGACGACCCCGGACCCAACTCACTCGACACGACGTAAACGTCGCGACACCTTCATCAGTCACCGATCACAGCACTCCCGGACAATTCAACGCGCCCAGATTCGCGCCACATTGTCCGCTGGAGTGCTTTTTAAGTTTCATCCCCCGAAATCGCTCATCCGCACCGCATCCATCTGGCCCAAACGTCAAAAAACGCCCTCCCAACCGGGAGGGCGTAAATTTTTGAGGTAGTACTTAGAGGAGTTCCTAGAGGAGCTCTTTTGCGGAGCCGGTGGGATTTGAACCCACGGAGGGCTTACGCCCTCTCCACCTTAGCAGGGTGGTGCACTAGGCCGAACTATGCGACAGCTCCAAGTTGTCGTCTGTAATCATAGCGGCACTCATCGCGAGCGCCCATTCACCCCCCCTGTATTGGGGAAGGCCCCACCCCCGGACTGGGGAGCCGAATTGCTCGAACGGTGCCTGACTGCCGATTTAGAGTGAAGTCCAGCACATCGGCCAGGGTCACTAGATTGCGAGCATCCCCTGTCACTGTCGAACCGCGCTCCGAGCTTCCGAGGGGGATCATCCTGTTTCCCTCATCTATCGCCGCAGCCGGCCCGGCCATCGGCTTCCTGATCGTCACTCTCGGCGTCGTGCTGCTCATAGTCGCCGTGCTCTTCTTGCTGTACATCAATCGCGGTCCGAAATAGTCGGCTACCTGTTCACTTTGGAGCAGGTGTAGTCGGCCGCAGTCTGCCCGAGCACTCCGGTGACCGCACCGGCAGGCGGAGTGGTTGCGGCAGCTGCTGAGCCGGACGGCGCCGGAGCAGCGGATGCCGAGGGCGCGGGTGATACCGGCGCGGTCGGGTTGGCTACGGAGCCGCGCCCTGTGCCGGAGTCGAGAGTGAACGGCTCATCTGCCTTGATTTTTGCGAAGAGCGCGTTCGCAACGCTTGTGAGGGGTGCCACCTTGCCCGCGTACACTCCGCCGGCCCCCGTTGTGCCCGGGTATTGCACAAAACTGATGCGGTTCAGGGGAATACCCTTCAGCACGAGCGCGAGAGACGCCATCGTGTTGATGTTCTTCAGGCTGTTGGAGAGGGTCATGTTCTGGCTCGCCGCGGTGGCGATCCCGTAGAGCTTCGTGAAGTTGGTGAGAGTGTCATTGCTTTTCACCGTGCGCACGAGCGAAGAGAGGAATACCTGTTGCGAACTAATGCGGCCGAGGTCGCTGCCATCGCCGACACCGTGTCGACTGCGAAGGAAGGCAAGAGCATCCGCTCCCGCCAGAGTGTAAGTGCCGGCCGCCGGGAGGTCGATGCCGCTGTACCTATCGACCAAGGGGCCGTTAATGCACACCGGAACCCCGCCGACAGCGGTCGACATCTGGATGACGCCCTGGAAGGTGATGAGCGCCGCGAACGGTATCTTGAGCCCGGTGAGAGCCTCAACCGTGAGCACGGTGCAGGCGAGCCCACCGTAGGCGAGCGTGTTGTTGATGGGCTGGGCCGACATCGCGTTGTAGTTGCCTTTGCCGTCCTCCTTGGGGCAGGCGGGGATCGGCACGACCATGTCGCGCGGGATGCTCACTGCCACCGCGTTGGACTGGTCTTTCGATACGTGCACGAGCATCGTAACGTCGTTGAGAACTCCGTCGTCCTTACCGAACTGGGCCCCCTGGTTGGCACGCGTGTCGCTACCGACGATGAGCACGTTGAAGCCACCCTCAAACGATCCGAGGCCGGGAGGTGGACCCTGTTTTTCGCCGGGCAGGGCGACGGTCTTGATGTTGTTAGTGATCTGGCTGACTGCGATTCCCGCGATGGATACCCCGCTCACGAGTGCAACGGCGAGCGCTGCCGCCACGAATTTGAGGACGGTGGTGACGGGGGAAGATGCACGCAGTTGGCCGTGCCGAGCGATACCAGCGATCGAGCGAGAACGAGGACGCAGGTCACTCATTGCAAATCCTTTCGGCAGGCGGGTCGGGCGAAGCGAGCCGGAAGGAGTTTACACGGGCGCGATTTGCGCGCGATCTGACGGGCGGGCGGCACCTGTCGTCGCGGGGCTCGTCAGCGCGCCAGGCCAACTCGAGGACTGGCCAATTCCTCTCTCCAGTTCGTCGCTCAACGCCGCGCCTCGGGTCTTCAATGCCTAGAGGATGGATGCCCACTCCCGCTCGTACTGCGCAGGCGTCAGGTCCTCATCCCGAGCGCGGATGTCGAGCGATTCAAACGCCGAGCGTGCCATGCTCATGCTCTGGACGTTGCCGTAGGAGGATGCTCCTCCACTGACCGCAACCGTAATGACGACCAATCTCACGGACTCTCTCCGCACCCGATGTGTTGCTCTGGCGCTCAGCAGGATGCCGACACCGTAGAGCGCGAAAGCCACCAGGAACGCCGCGAATGCGGGCAGCACAAGACCGAATCCGATCATTGCGAAAAGCGCCACGACCGCGCCGACTACAGGCCAGTTGCGATGGAGGACCACCGCGCGACACTCCGCCGCGGTCGTACCGGGAGGAAATACCGTCAAACGCTCGCGCATCCATAATCCCCGGCCTAGCGGGGCTACCTCGAAGTAGCCCCACGCATTCTCACCCTCGAGCTTTCGCTTAAACGGCTCGGGAAGGCGATCGAACAATCGCACGGCTGGCTCAGTTGAGACGACATCTGCATGTTTCACAACCTTGGTCTACTCCGAATGTCGTGGCCAACGGAGCTTGCTTACGAAATCCACACGGCCACGACGCGGACCCTAACGACTTGCTCGCACACTGCGGTGACAACTGGTCACCGGCCGCGAGATCCGCGGGGTGCTCACGGGTTTCCCCCGGGAGACGCACCGGTCCCTGGGCTTTTTGCAGAGCCAGCGAGTGAATTAGTCGGATGGTTCGTCCGGAACAAACCGATATCCCATGCCGAGCACGGTCACGAAGTATCGCGGGCGAGACGGCACCGGCTCGAGTTTCTTGCGAAGTTGCGCGAAATACAATCTCAGATATCCGGTGTCTCTGGTGTGGTGCGGCCCCCATACCTGGGTGAGGATGCTTTCCCGCGTGATGAGCTTTTCCGGGTTCTGCACCAGCAGCTCGAGGATGCGCCACTCCGTCGGAGTGAGCCGGATCGACTCGGGATGCTTAGCGTCGCCTCGGGTGACCTGCTTGGCCGAGAAGTCCACCCTGACATCGCCGAAGATCGTGACAGGCTCGTCGTCGCCCGCCGGCACACGCCGGGTGAGCGCCCTGACCCTCGCGAGCAGCTCCTCTGCGGAAAACGGCTTAGTCACATAGTCGTCGGCTCCGGCGTCAAGGGCGGCGACTTTGTCGGCCGCATCCGTCCGTCCCGACACGACCAGTATGGGAACCTGAGTCCATCCGCGCAGGCCCTCGATGACCTCTATCCCGTTCAACGCGGGCATGCCGAGATCGAGCATCACGAGGTCGGGATGATGGCTGATTGCCTGGTTTAGTGCCTCCACGCCGTTGCTGGCTGTCACGATGTCATACCCGCGCGCGCCGAGCGTCACTCTGAGGGCACGGATTATTTGTGGGTCGTCATCAGCGATGAGGATTTTCATGTCAAGACCCTGTCTTTAATCACGGGCAGAGAAATGACCATCGTCAGCCCCCCACCGGGGGTGTCGTCCGCCTGCAGCGTTCCCCCCATCCCCTCCACGAATCCCTTCGATAGCGCCAGGCCAAGGCCGAGCCCTGTGGAATTGTCGGTGTCACCCAGCCGCTGGAACGGCACGAAGATATCTTCGCGTCTGTCTTGCGGCACACCGGGCCCGGTGTCGGTCACCCGCACTTCCACCGAACCTGCGAAGGTACTGGCCGAAATTCGAACCGGCTCGCCCGGCTCTGAATATCTGCGAGCATTCTCCAGCAGGTTAACCAGCACGCGCTGTAGTAGCCCGTGGTCCGCGAGCACTTCGGGCAGATCCTCCGCTATCCCCAACTCCACATCCGCGGGGCCAAGACCGAGTTCGTCGATGGCTTCCAGAATCACATCCTCGACGAGGAGGGGTGCAGTTGTCACCGCCAGAGCACCAGCCTGAACCCTGCTGACGTCGAGAAGATTGGTCACCAGGTCGGCGAGGGTCTCCAAACTCTCCTGGGCGGTTGCGAGCAACTCATCGCGATCAGACACCGACCACGTGACATCGGTGCTCCTCAGGCCGGTGACTGCTGCAGTAGCTGCGGTGAGGGGTCTTCGCAGGTCGTGCCCCACCGCGGCGAGCAGGGCGCTGCGCATGCGGTCGGCTTGGGCAAGGGGCTCTATTTCGCCAGCGGTCTTCACCAGTGCGTTGTGTTCGAGCGCTGCATCAATTTGAGCAGCGATTACAGAAAGGAGCCGTCGCTCGGATGCGGGCAAATTAGGGCCGCGCAATTCCAGGGTGCCGCGCTCTCCCACCGGAAGCACGGTGAGGCGATCGTCGTCCTTGACTATTCCTGACTCGAAGAGAACGTCGTCCGCTCCGACGACTCGAACACTGTTTAATTTGAAGGATTCTCTTGTGCGGGTAATGAGTGCCTCGAGGGCATCCTGGCCACGGAGCACGCTGCCTGCGATCGTTGCAAGCAATTCCGATTCGGCGGCTGCCCGCACCGCGACCCGGGATCGTCGGGCCGCTTGGTCTACGACATAACTGACGAGCACGGCGTTCAGGATGTACAGCGCCAGTGCGAGGATGTGGGCCGGCTTCGCAATTGTCACCGTATAGACAGGCTCAACGAAGAAAAAATCGAGGGTTAGCCCGGAGAGTAATGCTGCGAACAGGGCGGGCCAAATACCGCCGATCAACGCAACCACCACCACCAGCAACTGGAAAGCGAGAACGTCGCTCGTGATCGTGTCGTTCGTGCGGAATGACACCAACAGCCAGGTGATGAGTGGACCGGCGGCCAGCGCCACGATGAACCCGATGATCCGCCGTCTGAGAGTGAGGGCGCCGGAAATTCGGGGAAGGGCAAATCTGCCGCCCGCGGCGGCATGGGTGACGATGTGCACATCGATGGGGCCAGACTCCCGCACAACCGTCGCACCGATGCCCGGCCCGGTCAGCGCTGCGACAAGGCGGCTGCGGCGGCTGACCCCGATGACGAGCTGGGTGGCGTTCGATGCCTTCGCGAACTCGACGAGTGACCGTGGGATGTCGTTGCCGATGACCTGATGGTAGGTGCCACCGAGTTTTTCGGCCAGCGCACGCTGCGCGGAGAGGGCACCGGGGTGGGTGTCGGCAAGACCGTCCTGGCTCGTGACGTGCACGGCGATGAGATCTCCCCCTGTCGAACGGGCCGCGATGCGCGCTCCGCGTTTGATCAGGGTCTCCCCTTCCGGGCCGCCGGTGAGCGCTACCACCACACGCTCTCGCGCCTCCCACTTGCTATCGATACCGTGCTCGTTGCGATAGCTCTTGAGGGCACTATCGACCTCATCGGCCAACCAGAGGAGTGTCAACTCTCGCAGCGCGGTGAGATTACCGAGTCGGAAATAGTTGGAGAGGGCCGCATCAATGCGCACGGCCGGATAAACGTTGCCCTCGGCGAGTCTGTCGCGAAGCGCCTGGGGGGCGAGGTCCACTACTTCGATCTGATCCGCAGCACGCAGTATCGTGTCGGGCACGGTTTCTCGCTGCGGCGCCCCCGTGATCTGCTCGACGACGTCGCTCAACGATTCGATGTGTTGAACATTGACGGTGGACATGACGTTGATACCCGCGTCAAGAAGGGCTTCCACATCCTGCCAGCGCTTGTCATTCTGCGAGCCAGGGGCATTCGTGTGTGCCAACTCATCCACCAGGGCCACATCGGGTCGCCTAGCGATCACCGCGTCCAGATCCATCTCGGCGAGAGAGATACCGCGATGCTCGGTCTCTTTACGCGGAATGATCTCTAGATCCTTGAGCACCGCAGCGGTCGCTTTGCGCTCGTGGGTTTCCACCACGGCGACGACCACGTCACGTCCCTCGTCGCGAAGACGTGCTCCTTCTTCCAGCATCGTGTAGGTCTTACCGACGCCGGGAGCGGCGCCGAGCAGCACTCGGAGCCGCCCTCTCTTCATGGGTATCAGCCCTTCATCTTCGCGAGGGCCACATTCAGCTCGAGCACATTGACTCTCGACTGGCCGAGGTATCCGAGGTCAGGTGCCTGGATCTGATCCTCGACGAGCTTCGTAACCGACGCGACGGACAGGGTGCGCACCCGGGCGATTCGTTCCACCTGCAGCAGGGCGTATTCCGGAGAAATGTGCGGGTCGAGCCCCGAGCTGGATGCCGTGAGCGCGTCGGCGGGAATGCTCGAGCTCGTTACGCCGTCGAGCTGCGCAATGGCCGCCTTCCGTTCTTTCACGGCCGTGATGAGGTCGGAATTTTCGGGGCCGTAGTTACTCCCGCTCGAAGCCGAGGCGTCGTATCCGCTCCCTGCCGCTGATGGGCGGGACTGGAACCATTGCGGCAACGCCTTGCCCTTCTTGTCGGTGAACCCCTGGCCGATGAGCGCCGAGCCGACTGTGGCATCCCCGACCGTGATCACGGATCCGTTGGCTTGGTAGGGCAGGGCGAGTTGGCCGATGCCGGTGATAACGGCTGTGTAGCCGACACCGAGCACGACAGTGAATATCAACATCGCACGGATGGCCACCCAGTATTGGCGGACCGCCGTTCTTGGTGAACTCATGATTGTTATCTACTTTCCAGATCGGGGTGTGTCAGAAGCCGGGGATGAGGGTGACGAGCAGGTCGATCAGCTTGATGCCGATGAACGGCGCGACAATGCCACCGACGCCATAGACCAGCAGGTTACGGCTGAGGATGCGGGACGCGGATGTCGCCCGGTAGCTCACCCCTCGCAGCGCCAGGGGGATCAGGATCACGATGATGATCGCGTTGAAGATCACCGCGGACAGAATCGCCGAAGCCGGAGAATGCAGCTGCATGATGTTGAGCACTGCGAGCCCCGGGAATACTCCAGCAAACATGGCCGGGATGATCGCGAAGTACTTGGCCACATCGTTCGCGATCGAGAAGGTCGTCAGTGATCCGCGCGTGATCAGCAGCTGCTTGCCGATTCTCACGATGTCGATGAGTTTCGTCGGATCGGAGTCGAGGTCGACCATGTTGCCCGCCTCTTTTGCGGCCGAGGTCCCCGTATTCATTGCCACGCCGACATCCGCCTGCGCAAGCGCGGGAGCATCATTGGTACCGTCACCGGTCATCGCAACGAGGTTGCCACCCTCCTGCTCCCTGCGGATCAGGGCGAGCTTGTCTTCCGGTGTCGCCTCGGCAAGATAGTCGTCAACCCCTGCTTCAGCGGCTATCGCCTTGGCGGTGAGCGGGTTGTCGCCGGTGATCATCACCGTGCGAATTCCCATCAGGCGCAACTCCGCGAACCTTTCGGAAAGGCCAGCCTTGACGATGTCCTTCAGGTACACGACACCCAGAATTCGCGCCTCACCCGTCGCCGATTTCGTCGCAACGACCAGCGGTGTACCACCGGCATTGGCGATGCGGTCGACATGTTCTGCGAGCTCGGAAAGCTCACTGCCGGCCGCCCTCGTGGACTCTTCGACCCAGGCGATGACCGCGGAACCTGCACCCTTTCGAATCTGGGATCCGTCAGACAGGTCGAGGCCGCTCATTCTCGTCTGGGCCGTAAACGGCACAATCTCGCCCGCTGCCTTCGTGCCCGTGCTGAATCCGGTCGTTTCCGCAAGGTCGACGATCGACTTCCCCTCCGGGGTCGGGTCACTCAGCGAGGAGAGAGCGGCAGCAGTGATCAAGTCCGTGCGCTCAACACCGCTCAGTGCCGTGAACTCGGCTGCCTGGCGGTTGCCGTAGGTGATCGTCCCGGTCTTGTCGAGGAGCAGGGTCGTCACGTCTCCCGCGGCTTCCACCGCGCGGCCGGACATGGCGAGCACGTTGCGCTGAACGAGCCGGTCCATTCCGGCGATTCCGATTGCAGAGAGCAGGGCACCGATGGTGGTCGGGATGAGACAGACCAGCAGGGCGATGAGCACGGGAACGCTCACCTCGGAGCCGACATAGGCGGCCACCGGGTTCAGCGTCAGCGTCACGATGACAAAGACGATCGTCAAGCTCGCGAGCAGGATGTTCAGCGCGATCTCGTTCGGCGTTTTCTGACGCGATGCGCCCTCGACCAGCTTGATCATCCGGTCGACGAAGGTTTCGCCCGGCTTGCTGGTGATTCGCACAACGACCCGGTCGGAGAGGATGCGGGTGCCACCGGTTACCGCACTCCTGTCTCCGCCCGATTCGCGGATGACGGGAGCCGACTCTCCCGTGATGGCAGACTCGTCGACCGAGGCGATGCCCCAGATGATGTCACCGTCGCCGGGTACCAACTCACCGGCAACGATGACCACGACATCACCGAGGGTCAGGTCAGCCGATGAGACAGGCGAGGTAGCCGCCGCGTCAGCGCCGGCATCGTTTCGCTCGTCGTACGATACGACCCGATTGGCCATGGTGCTGGTGCGCGTCTGGCGAAGGCTTTCCGCCTGCGCCTTGCCGCGACCCTCCGCGACGGCCTCGGCCAGGTTGGCGAAGACGACGGTGAGCCACAGCCAGATGGCGATGCCCCAGGTGAATGAGGCGGGAACGAGCGCTCCGCCAGACTTCGAGGGACCACCGAGGAACGGCTCGGCGATCGCGATCAGGGTCGTGTACGCCGCACCAATCTCGACGATGAACATCACCGGGTTTCGCCACATTTGGCGCGGGTCGAGCTTGCGCAGGGCGCCAGGCAGGGCGGCCACGAGCTGGCGCGGCGTGAACGCGCTCGACTTGGTAACCTGCTCACCCGTATTGCCGTGTTTCCGCTCGGGAGCGGGAGTTTCAATGACAGTAGACATTTTTAGTGCAGCCCTTCAGCAAGCGGTCCTAGCGCCAATACGGGGAAGTAGGTGAGAGCCGTCACGAGAACAGACACTCCGATGAGCAGGCCAACGAACTGAGGCCTGTGGGTGGGCAGGGTTCCCGCGGTCGCCGGTATTTTGTCCTGTGCGGCGAGCGAGCCGGCAAGAGCCAGTACGAACACGATCGGCAGGAACCTGCCGAGGAGCATCGCGACGCCAAGTGCGGTGTTGAACCAGGGCGTGTTTGCGGTGAGTCCGGCGAAGGCGGAACCGTTGTTGTTCGCGGCGGACGTGAACGCGTACAACACTTCTGACAGTCCGTGCAGTCCGGGATTGAAGATGGAGGTCTTCAGTACATCCGCCCGTACCGCCGGTATCGCAAAGCTGAGCGCCGTGCCTGCCAAGGCAAGTGTCGGAGTGATCAGAATGTAGATGCTCGCGAGCTTGATCTCTCGCGGGCCGATCTTCTTTCCCAGGTATTCCGGGGTACGTCCGACCAGCAGGCCCGCGATGAAGACGGCGATGATCGCGAGGATCAGCATTCCGTAGAGACCCGATCCGCCCCCACCGGGCGCGACCTCACCCAGCATCATGTTGAACATGGCCATGAAGCCGCCGAGCGAAGTGAACGAATCGTGCATGGAGTTCACCGCTCCGGTGGATGTGAGAGTGGATGTCGACGCGAATAGCGTGGATCCCCAGATCCCGAACCGTTGCTCCTTGCCTTCCATCGCGCCGCCGGCAAGCCGGGTGGCTGCGCCGCCGGTGAGCGTCTCGAAGAGCGTCATGGCGGTGAGCGAGACGGCGAAGATCGAGGCCATCACCGCGAGGATCGCGGTGCCCTGGCGCTTGTCTCCGACCATCTGGCCGAAGGTGCGGGTGAGTGCGAACGGAATCGCGAGCATGAGGAAGATCTCGAACAGGTTCGTCCAGGCGGTGGGATTCTCAAATGGATGCGACGAATTCGCGTTGTAGAACCCACCGCCGTTGTTGCCAAGCATCTTGATCGCTTCTTGCGAAGCAACCGGGCCACCGGGAATCGACTGTGAACCGCCGGTGATGGTGGCGACGGAGTCGAACCCGTTGAAGTTCTGGATGACCCCGCCGGCGATCAGGATGATCGCGGCGATGAACGAGAGCGGCAACAGCAGTCGAAGCGACGAGCGGGTGAGGTCCACCCAGAAGTTACCGACGGTTCCGGACTTGCGATAGGCGAGTCCGCGGATCAGCGCGATCGCGACCGCGATACCGACAGCGACGGAGAGGAAGTTCTGCACGACCAGTCCGCCCAGCTGGACCGCGTATCCCATCGTCACGTCCGGCGAGTACGACTGCCAGTTGGTGTTGGCGACGAAGGACGCCGCCGTATTGAAGGAGAGCCCTTCGGGGATTGCCGGAAAGCCAAGCGAGTAGGGAAGCACGGCCTGGAGACGCTGCATCGCGTAGAGCAGCAGCACACCCACGAGCGAGAAGATCAGAACGCTGCGCAGGTAGAGACGCCAGGACTGCTCGGAATCCGAATCCACACCGATGACGCGGTAGAAACCGCGTTCGACCCTGAGGTCTTTCGATGTGGTGAACATTCTCGCCATGTAGTCGCCAAGAGGACGATAGACAAGCGCGAGAAGGACCACGAGAGTCAGGATCTGGAGGATCCCAAAGAGTACGACCATCAGAATCGCTCCGGTTTCACGAGGGCGAACACGAGGTAGACGAGCGATGCGACGGCAAGAATCGCCGCGACAAGGGTGAAAACGATCACAGCTTCTCTACCCCCCGGGCGACGACGCCGACCACCGCAAAAACGGCGATCGTGACGAGGACGTACACAATGTCGAGCACGGATAGCTCCATTCGATTTCGTTCGCAGAGCCCTGGATTGGGCCCAATGCCAGAGAGGCACAGCACATGAGTAGACACCCTCCCCTCACCCCGTATCGGTTTGCTCACGAAGTCCTTACGGCCAGGCGCGAAAACCTAACGAATACCTAACGTCGGCCCGGCGCCTGATATCCGCGGGCCTGACGGGAAGGAAGTGTCAGGATCTGGCGTGCTTACCCACAGATTCGCTGCGCCGCGGCATCAAGCCGTGCGACGAGCCGTGCTCGACCTTCCCCCCAGCGAGAGGTCGGCTCTTGGACATGCATCACACGAACGCCACGGCGCTTCGTGTGGCGTCCAGCAAGCCCGTCACGTTCGGCAAGGGAGACCTCCTCGCGGGGGAGACACGGCCAGCGCGATTCGCATCCAACGGGGCAGCGCGTTTTCGTCGGCGAATAGCGAGTGGCGCCACTGAAACGATGGCGGAGGGCGTGGGATTCGAACCCACGAGACATTTCTGCCCACCAGTTTTCAAGACTGGCTCCATCGGCCGCTCGGACAGCCCTCCAGAATACAAGCCGAGCTTAGCCGAAGCCCCCGAAGTCGAAACTCCGTCCCTCAAGCAATCGACTTGGTAGTTGTTGCGACTTTGGAAGCCCGCAAGTCACAACAACTACCAAGTCGATTGAGGGAAGCGGGATCTCGGCCGGGTCGACCAGCACGTGCTCAGAACGTACGGAACAGCTCCGCGACACCGTCCTCGAGGTCGGTGAGGGTGACCTCGTTGGCAACGGCGAGCACCTCATCCGGAGCCTGTCCCATGGCGACCCCTCGCCCACTCTCGGAGGCCCACCGGAGCATGTCGATGTCATTGCGTCCGTCGCCAACGGCGATCACTCGCGATCGGGGAATGTCAAGCCAGTCGCGCACCCGTTCGAGCGCCGTCGCCTTGTTCACTCCATCCGGGGCAATGTCGAGCCAGGCCGTCCAGCCCACGTTGTAGGTGACCTTGTGCAGGCCCATCTTTTCTACGATCGACAGGAACTCCTCGATCGCATGCTCGGGGGAGATCACGACGACGCGGGTGGCCTGATGCTCGCCCAACTGCTCGAATGGCACTTTCTCGCTCAGCGCGCCGAGGGCCGAATCGGGAAAGAAGCCCGTGTAACGAAAAAAACCCTCCTCGTCTTCGACGGCGTAGCTGGCGTCGCGGAGGCTCTCTCGAATGGTTGCGAGTACCCCCGACGGGTCGAACGAATCGACGGCGACGCGCGAGTAGCCGGTCAGCGCGTCCTCGTCGCGTCCGAGGGTGATGGCACCGTTGGAGCAGACGACATAGCGCGGTGTGAGCTGGAATCGCTCGAGTACCGGAAGGGTCATCGACACGGAACGACCGGTGGCGAGCATGACCTCGTGACCGGCATCCCGCACCCGCTGAACCTCGGCGATCACCCGCGGCGAGACGACCCCGTCTTCGTGCATCAACGTTCCGTCGATGTCGAGCGCGACCAACCAGGGATCGATCACGCGACCGGCTCCATTACTTCCAGCCCACCGAGGTATGGCTGCAACTCCGACGGCACCCGCACCGAGCCATCCGCCTGCTGGTGCGTTTCGAGAATCGCGACCAACCAGCGCGTCGTCGCAAGCGTGCCGTTGAGGGTCGCGACCGGTGTCGTTTTGCCCGATTCGAGGCGGTAGCGGATGTCGAGTCGCCGAGCCTGATAGGTCGTGCAGTTGCTCGTCGATGTGAGCTCGCGGTATTCGCCCTGGGTGGGCACCCACGCCTCGATGTCGAACTTGCGCGCCGCGCTCGATCCGAGATCCCCGGCGGCGACATCGATCACGCGATAGCTGAGGCCACAGGCCTGCAGCATCGATTCCTGGAAGGCGACGAGCCTGTCGTGCTCGGCCTCGGCATCCTCCGGCAGAACATAACTGAACATCTCGAGCTTGTTGAACTGGTGCACACGCAGGATGCCGCGGGTGTCTTTTCCGCCGGATCCAGCCTCTCGGCGATAGCAGGTAGACCACCCGGCGTAGCGCAGCGGGCCAGCCGAGAGGTCGAGGATCTCGTCGGAGTGGAACCCGGCGAGCGCCACTTCGCTCGTGCCGGTGAGATAGAGGTCGTCGGCGGGCAGATAGTAAATCTCGTCGGCGTGGGCGCCGAGGTATCCGGTGCCGTCCATGATCTCGGGGCGCACAAGCGTCGGTGTGATGAGGGGTTCGAAGCCCTCGGAGAGCGCCTTGTCGAGGGCCATGTTCATGAGTGCGATCTCGAGCCGGGCGCCGATTCCGCGCAGGAAGTAGAACCGGCTACCCGAGACTTTTGCGCCGCGGGTCATGTCGATGGCGCGCAGCTTCTCACCGAGCTCGAGATGATCGCGCGGTTCGAATTCGAAGACGGGCTTATCGCCGACCTCCCGAAGCGTGACGAAGTTCTCTTCGCCGCCGGCCGGAACGCCGTCGATGATGGGGTTAGCGATACTTCGCGCCGAGCGGGTGAATTCCGCCTCGGCATCGGCCGCAACCTGGGCGAGGTCTTTCACGCGCGCGGCGAGACCCTGGGCCTCACCGAGCAGGCTGACCTTCGCTTCCCCCGTGGACTGCGCGACCTGTTTACCGAGCGCCTTCTGCGTCGCCCGCAGGGTCTCCGACTCGGAGATCGCTGAGCGGCGTTTCAGATCGGCGTCGACCGCCACGTCGACGAGCCCGTCGGACTCACCTCGCGCGCGCTGCGATGCCTTGAAAACTTCGGGATTGTCACGGAGCAGCTGCGAATCAATCACCCCTCCAGTCTATTGAGCAATACCGTACCGTTGGTCACGTGTCAGCCTCGCCACCGCCCACGGACCGCCACGCCGCCGTCGTGTACAACCCCATCAAGGTCGACCTACCCCGACTCGAAGCCCGGGTCGCCGAGGCGGAGACCGCGGCCGGATGGGGGGCGACCCAATGGCACTCCACCTCGCTAGAGGACGCCGGGCAGAGCGTCACGAGGACCGCGGTCGAGCAGGGAGCGGCTGTCGTGATCGCGGCCGGCGGCGACGGCACCGTCCGCGCCGTGGCGGAGGCGCTGCGCGAGTCAGGTGTGCCGATCGCACTGATCCCGTCCGGCACGGGCAACCTGCTCGCGCGCAATCTCGAACTCCCTCTCACCGACCCGCTCGGTTCCATTCGCACGGCCTTCACCGGCTCCGATCGCCGGATCGACCTCGGCATCGCCGAAATCGAGCGCGCCGATGGCAGCAGAGAACAGCACACCTTCGTGGTGATGGCCGGCCTCGGCCTCGACGCAAAGATGATCGCCCTCACCAATCCAAAGCTGAAGAAAGCGGTCGGATGGCTCGCCTACATCGATGCCGGAGTGCGCGCCATCCCCAACCTCAAGCCGATAAAGCTGCGCTTCAGCATCGATGGAGCGCCCGAGCGAACGACGAGCGTGCACACGATCATCGTCGGCAACTGCGGCTCCCTGCCCGGTGGCATCCTGCTCCTCCCCGATGCGAAACCGGACGATGGCGTGCTGGACATCGCCGCGCTCAAACCCAGCGGACCTTTTGGCTGGCTCAAGGTGTGGAACAAGGTGACCTGGGAGAACGGTGTACTGCGTAAAAGCGCGCTGGGCCGGTCGATCATCGACCTCACCACCGATGTGAAAGACGTGCTCTACTCCACCGGCACCGACCTGCGGATGACGGTGGAGCATCCGCAGGAGTTCCAGCTCGACGGCGACGAGTTCGGCGAGGCCAAATCCGTTCACGCCTGGGTGGACCCCGGCGCACTTACGGTGAAGGTTGCGGCGTAAGTTCCTCGTCTTCCGCTGGCGTCCCTGGCCAGCGGGCCGCGCGAAGGAAGAGCAGGCCGACCCCAGAGGCGAGGCCTACGAGGGCGAGAATGTCAGCAATCCACGACATGGTCTGCGCGAGCACCAATGGCCAGGGCGTGGCGTGTTCGACGTCCGTGAAGCTCTGGACAGTTGTCGACGTGTTCCAACACATCACGATCGCGGCTCCGAGGAGCACCGCGGTCGTGACGATGAGTGCGCGCTCCACACCCTTCATTAGCGCCTCCGCGCCGCGAGGAAAAAGCCGACGCCGACAAGGGCCAGGAAGCCGATGGTGACGAGCGGAGCGGCGAAGGTAAAGGTGAGTGCCTGGGCGAACCGGAAGGACACGGAATCGGGCATTAACCCCTCGGAAGACATACCGATCAGGGTGTACCGGACGGTGAGCCAGGTACCGAGACCGATGAACATGATGCCCGTGATGACGATGATGACGATGTAGGGATTGCGTCGCCGACGAACAGGCTCGTCCTCTACTGGCAGTACATCGGCTACCGGTACATCGGCTACCGGTACGCCGACCGGAGGCAGCCCTACTCGGATCGGCGCACCCGCGCGGCTCGTCTGCGTGAGCGGCATCGGCCCGGCAACCCCGCGGTACCCACGCTGGAACTCCGGCCGATAGCGTGGGTCGATCGACGGCGATTCGCTCTCCATACCGACATCCTCGTCGATTCTCGAGCGATAGTCACTACACCAAGCCGGGACCGATCAGCCCGTCGAGCCAGCCTCGGGCATCGGTGAAGGCCGCGTTGTCGTACCGCGGGCTCACCGTGATGGCGAGCTTGTCGGCGCGGGGATACGACCCGAGGAAGATCACCTTGGGGCTAAAACGCTTGAGACCGAGGAGGGCCTCAGCGACCCGCTCGTCGTGAAGGTGGCCGTCGAGATCGATAACGAAACGGTAGCGGCCGAGGGCGTCTCCGATCGGACGGGAGGCGAGCAGGCTCATGTTGACCCCGCGGGTGGCGAACTGCTCAAGCATCTCAAGCAGGCGGCCGGCCGTGTCATCCGGAAGCTCCACGATCACGCTGGTCTTGTCCGACCCGGTCGGCGCGGGCAGGCGAGTCGTGCGGCTGACGAGCACGAAGCGGGTGACCGCATTCGGATTGTCGCCGATCTCAACGCTAAGCACCTCGAGCGGATAGTGGCCGGTGATTCCGGGGGGCGCGATTGCGGCATCCGCCGTGTCGTCAGCCAGCAGCGATGCCGCCGCCGCAACGTTGGAGGTGGCCGGCAGGTGGCCATGCGCGGGCAGGGTCGCGTCGAGCCAGAGGTGACACTGCGCGTAGGCAACCGGATGCGCGTTGACGACCCGCACATCCGATAGCCGGGTGCCCGGCCGTGCCACGAGCACGAAGTTCACCGGCACGAGGTACTCGCCGATGATGCGGAGGTTCGGGATGTTGGCGAGCGCATCCTGGCTCGCAGTAACGCCGCCCTCGATCGAGTTCTCGATCGCGATCATGGCCGCGATACTGCGCCCCGACACGACATCGTCGAGGGCCTGTCCGATGTTGTTGACCGGCTGCCAGGTCTTGCCGACGGCATCCGTCACCTGGGCGAGCGCGGCCTCCGTGAAGGTGCCGGCCGGACCAAGGTAAGAATAAGTATCTTCGGCGTGAGTCAGATTCGGCATAGCGCCGAGTTTATTGGCTCGCCGCGGGGAAGGAACGACGTCTAACTCCTGCAGGCCGACGTCCCGCGGGTGCAAGACTTGGTGTATGAACGCTCGCGCAGGACAGCCAGCCCAGACCTCTGATCTCGTCGACGTGCACGCGCTGCTCGCTGCCTACTACGAGCGTGTGCCCGACGTGAGTATCGCCGAGCAGAAAGTGGTGTTCGGCACCTCCGGCCACCGCGGTTCCAGCCTGGACAGTGCCTTCAATGAGACCCACATCGCGGCAATTACACAGGCCATTGTGGAGTACCGCGCGGGGAAGGGCATCACCGGTCCACTCTTCATCGGCGGCGACACCCATGCCCTGAGCCGTCCGGCCGAGACCACCGCACTCGAGGTACTGATCGCCAACGGGGTGGAGGCCCTGGTCGACGAGTTTGGCGACTTCGTGCCCACACCGGCAATCAGCCACGCAATCATCAGGTACAACGCTTCGATCGCCCCCGGCGAGCCGCAGGCCGACGGAATCGTCGTGACCCCGAGCCACAACCCGCCTCGCGATGGCGGCTTCAAATACAACCCGCCACACGGTGGACCGGCCGACAGCGACGCCACCAACTGGATCGCGAACCGAGCGAACGAGATCATCGCCGAGGGTAGCCATGCCGTGAAGCGGGCCGAGCCCTCGGGCGTCGGCACCTACGACTTCCGCGGTAACTACGTGAATGACCTCGAGAACATCATCGACGTGGAGGCCATCAAAAAGGCGGGCGTCCACATCGGCGCCGATCCCCTCGGCGGCGCGAGTGTTCACTACTGGAGCGCGATTGCCGAGCGCTATGGACTCGACCTCACCGTGGTCAATCCCGGGGTGGATCCGCAGTGGGGATTCATGACGCTCGACTGGGACGGCAAGATCCGCATGGACCCGTCATCGGCATCCGTCATGGCCAGCGTGCTGGTGCATAAGGACGACTACGACGTGGTGACCGGCAATGACGCCGACGCCGACCGGCACGGCATCGTTACCTCGGATGGCGGGCTCATGAACCCGAACCACTACCTGGCTGTCGCCATCCAGTACCTCTATAGCCATCGCCCGCAGTGGAGCGCGGATGCCGCGATCGGCAAGACGCTCGTCTCGAGTTCCATGATCGACCTCGTTGCCGAATCGATCGGCCGCCGCCTCTGGGAGGTTCCGGTGGGCTTCAAGTGGTTCGTGCCCGGGCTCGTCGACGGCTCCGTCGCGTTCGGCGGCGAGGAATCTGCGGGGGCGAGTTTCCTCCGTAAGGACGGGACAGTATGGACCACCGACAAGGACGGCATCCTGCTCGCCCTGCTCGCGAGCGAGATCATCGCGGTCACCGGCAAGTCCCCCAGCCAGCTCTATGCCGAGCTCACCGCGAAGTTCGGCTCGCCGGTGTACGAGCGGGTGGATGCCGCAGCTTCGAAGGCGCAGAAGGCAGCACTCGGAACTCTCACCGGTTCCTCGATCACCGCCACCACCCTCGCAGGAGAACCGATACTTGCGAAACTGAGTGAGGCCCCGGGTAACGGTGCCGCCGTCGGCGGAGTGAAGGTGGTCACCGAGCATGCGTGGTTTGCGGCCCGGCCGAGCGGCACCGAAGACGTGTACAAGATCTACGCGGAGTCCTTCCTCGGCCCAGAGCACCTCGTACAGGTGCAGCACGAAGCCAAGGCCATCGTGGACGCGGCGCTCGGAGGTTGACTGATCTTCCCCCGGGGGTGCGAGCAGGGAGCCCGGCTGGCAAGTCGCACGAAAAGACTCGGCGGATGCGGTGCCGCCTGGCTCGGACATCTAAGGTTATGGTCTGCTAAGAGATTTGATTGAGTGTGGGGACGACCGATGGAACGTATAGCCAATTTGCGACGGGCCGTTGCAATCGCCGGAGCGACGGCGCTTCTTGTCGTACTTGCGGGATGCAGCGCCGGTATGCGCGACGCTTCGGCGCTCACCGTGACATCCGCACCGAAGCCCACCGCGACTCCCTCTGCAACCCCCGCTGCAACCTCCAGCGCGGCGCCAGTGGCAGCCGCACCGGCTCCGGTCGCGAAAACCGTTGCCGCGCCCGCGCAGCCCGCGACTCCGATCGCGTCGCCCTGCGCCGGAACGCCAGCCGGAGTCAAACACATTTATGTGAGTATCGGTGAGCAGCACCTGTGGGCGTGCACCGGTGACGCACTGCTCATCGACAGTGCCATCACGACCGGCGCATCAGCGATAACGAACGCGCGGTACACGACCCCCCTCGGCACCTCGCACATCACCGGCAAGAAGCGCAACACCGTGCTCGCTGGCAAGGACGTCAACGGCCCATGGAACGATCCGGTCGAATATTGGATGCCCTTCGACGGCGGTATCGGATTCCACGACTCGTCATGGCAGACCTTCCCCTACGGTAGTCCGCTCTACACGACCCAGGGCTCCCACGGCTGCGTCCACGTACCAGTTGCCGTGATCGCCACTATTTTCGACTGGGCACCGGTCAGCACCCTCGTCACCGTCCGGAGCTGATGCAGCCCGCTTGTCAAGCTGACAGTTTGCCTTCTCCATAGGATTTCGTCGAATTTGCGCCGAAACCGACTTGCGAAATGCTTGCCCTGCGTGTAACTTTGCACAGCACGCAAGATTTTGCGCCACTGAAGAACGCTCGTTCTTCAGTGGTGATTTCAGTTAAGTCACCCTTCGCCACACAAATCGAGGATCCATGTCACGCGTCGACGCAGCAACCCGGGCCAAAGAGGTCCACGAGTCCGGGGGGATCATGACCCACCGCCAGATTCTCTTTGTGCTCTACGGCCTGATGGCCGGCATGTTCCTCTCCGCCCTTGACCAGACCGTGGTCGGCACCTCCATCCGCACCATTGCGGATGACTTGAACGGCCTCAGCCAGCAGGCCTGGGTCACCACCGCCTACCTGATCGTCTCCACCATCGCGACACCGATCTACGGCAAGCTCTCCGACATCTTCGGCCGCCGACCGCTGTTCATTTTCGCGATCTCGATATTCATCATCGGCTCCGTCGCGTCGGGCTTCTCCACCTCGATCCTCGAACTCGCCGGATTCCGCGCGATCCAGGGCATCGGTGCCGGTGGCCTCATGGCCCTCCCCCTCGCGATCATGGGAGACATGCTCGCACCGCGCGAACGAGCCAAATACCAGGGCTACTTTCTCGCCGTCTTCGGCATCTCGAGCGTCATCGGTCCGCTCATCGGCGGGCTGTTCGCCGGCGCTCCCTACATCCTGTTCATCAACGGCTGGCGCTGGGTCTTCCTGATCAACATCCCGATCGGCATCATCGCTCTCGCAATGGTGTTGCGATTCCTGCACCTGCCGAAGCGCAGTATCAATCGCAGGGTGCGTATCGACTGGTGGGGGGCGACCACCGTCATCATGGCGGTTGCGCCCCTCCTGCTCGTCGCCGAGCAGGGTCGCGACTGGGGCTGGGATTCTGCGGGATCCGTCGCCTGCTACATCGTCGGAGTGCTGGGAATCATCGCCTTCATCGTCTCCGAACGGCTCATGGGTGATGACGCACTGATCCCACTCAAACTGTTTAAATCGCCCACCTTCTCGGTCGCGACCATCCTCGGCGTTCTTGTCGGGTTCGGTATGTTCGGCGCCATTTCCACCGTGCCGCTCTACTTGCAATTGGTGAAGGGCTCCACCCCGACCGAGAGCGGATTCCAGTTGCTCCCGATGATCCTTGGACTCATGATCTCCTCGATCGTGAGTGGCCAGCTGATCTCCCGCACCGGTCGCTACAAGATCTTCCCGATTCTCGGTACCGGATTCATGGTGGCCGGCTTCCTGATCTTCACCACGATCACAGCAGACTCCAACTACCTCGTACTCGCCAGCGCGATGCTTCTGGTCGGCCTCGGGCTCGGCCAGCTCATGCAGACCCTCACCATCGCGAGCCAGAATTCGGTCGGGCCGCGCGATATCGGTGTTGCGACCTCGTCGTCAACATTCTTCCGACAGGTCGGTGGAACGCTCGGGGTCGCCGTGATCTTCTCCGTGGTCTTCAGCGTGGTCGGCGGCAACATCAAGTCCAACTTCAGCAACAGGGGCACCCTGCGCGCCGCGCTCGACGCCGCCCTCAACCCGGCCGTTGCGAGTGCCCCCAACAACCGGGGCATCATGACGAAAATTTACAACGCCATCGTGGACCCGATCAAGCAGAACCTTCCGGCCCAGGTAGACCTGTCAAACGCAGGAGCACGCCGCCAGGTCGTCGACAGTGTGCTCGCCAGGATTACTCCCGGCAGCACTGGTGGAGGCGGCGCCACCACGTCGCTCGATGGCAACACCTCGTTCCTCAACAATGCCAACCATGCACTCGCTGCGCCGTTCCTCAACGGCTTCTCCGACGCGATGGTACGCGGCTTCTGGGTGAGCCTGATCGTCGTGCTCGTCGCCTTCATTCTGAGCTTCTTCCTCAAGGCCACTCCGCTTCGCCAGAAGTCGGCCATTCAGGAGGTCGCCGACCAGGACGCCGCGATCCTGGCCACGCAGGCGGCCGAAATGATGGGCGCACCACTCGAGCCCGATACGAGTGAGCGTGACACCGACAGTGTGCGGCCCGGAGACGGATCCGCCGACAATCGAGTCGGCGCTTCGCCGAAGCCCTAACGCACCTTACCTCGCTCAAAAGACGGTTCACCAGTATTTCTGGTGGACCGTCTTTTTTCTTGTTGACAGAGTGCATCACGAATGCGTATGGTTAGCGCGACTGTATGGGAGCGCTCCCATGCTCGAAGATGGGAGCGCTCCCATGAGTCTCCCGCATTTCCCTTCCCACGCACACAAAGGAGTGACCGTGAAACTTTCACGACGCACGACCGCCGTTGCCGCCATTGCCGGTGCAGCAGCGTTTGCCCTCATCGCCACCGGATGCTCGGCCGGTGGTGGCACCTCGGCGGCCGAGACCACCAAGCCGATCACGCTGACCCTCGCCACCTTCAATAACTTCGGCTATGACGACGCTCTGCTTGCCGAGTACCACAAGCTCCACCCCAACATCACTGTCGTGCAGAACAAGGCAGCGACCTCGGATGCGGCGCAGATGAATCTCTTCACCAAACTCGCGGCCGGTTCGGGTCTCGGCGATGTCGAGGCCGTCGACGGCGACTGGATGCCCAAGGTACGCAAGTACGGGAATAAGTTCGTCGACCTCGCCTCCGCCGACAACAAGGGCCGCTACTCCAGCTGGAAGACCGCTGGCGGCACCGCGGACGGAAAGCAGATCGGCCTCGGAACCGACATTGGCCCGGAGGCCATCTGCTACCGCTCAGACCTCTTCGCGAAGGCAGGTTTGCCGACCGACCCCGACGCCGTCTCCAAGCTCCTCACCGGCGACTGGAACACCTACTACGCCGCCGGCAAGACCTTCGCCGATGCGAAGACCGGTGCCGCCTGGTTCGACTCGGCCGGAGCCACCTTCCAGGGGCTCGCCAACCAATACAAGAACTTCTTCGAGAAGAGTGACGGCACGGTCGTCGCTGCAACCAACCCCGATGTGAAGGCGGCGTTTGAGTCCGTCTTGAAGGCGAGCTCGACCCAGTCCTCGCACCTCACCCAGTGGAGCAACGACTGGTCGGCCGGCATGGCCAACGGTGCCTATGCGACGATGCTGTGCCCGGCATGGATGCTCGGAGTGATCCAGGGCGATACCCCCAAGGCGACCGACTGGAAGATCGCCAACGTGTTCCCGAACGGCGGAGGGAACTGGGGAGGCTCATTCTTGCTCGTTCCCACCCAGGGCAAGCACACCGCTGAAGCCAAGGCTCTCGTCGACTGGATCACTGCGCCGGCCCAGCAGATCAAGGCGTTCAAGGTCGCTGGCACTTTCCCGAGCCAGGTCGCGGCATACACCGACCCCACCCTCACGGGCGCGACGAACGCCTTCTTCAACAATGCGGCGATCGGAAAGATCTACATCGATCGCGCCAATGCGGTGAAGGTGACCCCCTTCAAAGGCACCCAGTACGGATCCATCATGACTGCCGTGCAGAACGGTCTCACGCGAGTGGAGACCGGAACGCAGTCCGTCTCGGACTCCTGGACCCAGGTAGTCACCGACATCAAGGCGCTCGGCTAGGTCGTCGAGCACCACCCGGGTCGCCCGATTCCGCGGGCGACCCGGCCCTCGTAGGCAGCAGTATTTCGTACCTCTAGGACTCGCACCATGACAACCTCCACGCTCCGGGTGGCGCAACGCACACCTCGCAGGATCGCCTTCAGCCAGAAGCTTGGTCGCTGGGACATCCGCTTCTCGCCCTATCTCTACATCTCGCCGTTCTTCCTGCTCTTCGCCGTCGTCGGCCTGTTCCCGCTGCTCTACACCGGCTGGGTATCACTCCACGCCTGGGACCTCATCGGCGGCCAGGGCGCCTTCATCGGCGGTGACAACTTCTTCTGGGTTCTTCAGCAGCAGAAATTCTGGATTGCCCTTCGCAACACCTTCAGCATCTTCCTGCTCTCATCGGTGCCGCAGATCATCATCGCCCTCGTGATTGCGGCGGTGCTCGACACCAACCTGCGAGGCAAGACGTTCTGGCGCATGGGAGTACTGCTGCCGTACATCGTGATGCCCGTGGCGGTCTCCCTCATCTTCAGCAACATGTACGGCGACAAGTACGGCCTCGTCAACACGCTGCTCGGGTACGTCGGAATTCCGGGCATCCAGTGGCACTCGAATCCTCTTGCGAGCCAGTTCGCCATCGCCACCATGGTCAACTTTCGGTGGACCGGATACAACGCTCTTATTCTTCTGGCAGGCATGCAGGCCATCCCTCGGGACTATTACGAAGCGGCGACCATCGATGGGGCTGGAGCGCTGCGTCGCTTCTTCTCGATCACCGTGCCGCAGTTACGGCCAACGCTCATCTTCGTGATCATCACCGCCACGATCGGCGGCCTCCAGATCTTCGACGAACCACGCCTGTTCGACCAGTACGGCACCGGCGGCGCTAACAGCCAGTGGCTCACTCTCACCATCTACCTCTACAACCTCGGCTGGGGCCAGCTCAACTTCGGCCGTGCCGCCGCGGTCGCCTGGCTCCTGTTCCTGGTGATCGTGCTGATCGGACTCGTGAATCTCGGCATCACCCGCCGGATCGCCAGCAACGAAGGACGAAAGTCATGACCGTCTCCTCCCCTCTTCGACCACGCGGGCGCTTCCTCACGATCGGCCGACCGAGCCCGATCGTCTACGCATTCCTCGCGGTCGTGATGTTCGCGTCGGTGTTTCCGCTTTACTGGTCGTTTCTCATCGGCAGCGGGGACTCCTCGACGATCAACGACCCGAACATGTCGTGGTGGCCGGGAGGTAACTTCATCGCCAACGCGGCATCCGTCATCAACAACGAGAGTGTCAACTTTTGGAAGTCGCTCGGCAACAGCGTCATCGTCTCTACCGTCGTCTCCGCATCGGTCGTCTTCTTCTCCACCCTCGCCGGCTACGCATTCGCCAAGTTGCGCTTTCGTGCCAAAAGGGGCCTGCTGGTGTTCGTTATCGCCACCACCGCCGTACCAACACAGCTCGGAGTTGTGCCCCTCTTCATCGCGATGTCGGCGTTCGGCTGGACCGGCACGCTCGGCGCGGTAATCGTGCCAGCGCTCGTGAGCGCCTTCGGGGTCTTCTGGATGACCCAGTACATCAGCCAGGCGCTGCCCGACGAGCTGGTGGAGGCCGGCCGTATCGACGGCGCCAACATGTTCCAGACCTTCTGGTACATCGGGCTGCCGTCCGCCCGGCCGGCGGCGGCGATGCTTGCACTGTTCACCTTCATCACCATCTGGACCAACTTCTTCTGGCCGTTCATCGTGCTGAATGCGAGCAACCCCACCCTGCCGGTGTCGCTCGCGACGCTGCAGGCCAACTATTTCATCGACTACTCCATCGTTCTTGCGGGAGTGCTGCTCGCCACCCTCCCGCTCATCGCGCTGTTCGTGCTCGCGGGACGGCAGCTGGTGGCAGGGATAATGCAGGGAGCCGTAAAAGGATGACAAGCACTCGGATGACAAGCACTCGGATCACAAGCACTGAAGGGATGGCCCTCATGACCATCGACACCGCAGCACTGGCCACGACAACCAGAAGCGCCCGCGCGTTTCCGCCGGACTTCCTCTTCGGAGCCGCGACGGCCGCCTACCAGATCGAGGGAGCGGCCCACGAAGACGGCCGCACCGATTCGATCTGGGATGTCTTCTGCCGCGTTCCCGGCGCGGTCGTGCGCGGCGACAACGGCGAGGTCGCCTGCGACCACTACCACCGCTTTGCGGATGATGTGGCGCTAATGGCCGACCTCGGGTTGCAGGCCTACAGGTTTTCCACCTCCTGGTCGCGGGTGCGTCCGGACGGTGGGCACGTCAACAAGCAGGGTCTCTCCTTCTACTCGAAGCTGGTGGATCAGCTGCTCGAAAAGAACATCACACCGTGGCTCACGCTCTATCACTGGGACCTCCCGCAAGCGCTCGAGGAGAAGGGCGGCTGGGCCAACCGGGACACCGCCTACCGTTTCGCTGAATACGCCGCGACCGTGCACGATGTGCTCGGTGACCGCGTGGAGTCCTGGACCACTCTCAATGAGCCGTGGTGTGCATCCTTTCTCAGCTATATCGGCGGAGAACATGCGCCGGGTCGCCAGGACGTGCCCGCCGGGCTCGCCGCCGCGCATCACCTGCTGCTCGGTCACGGACTCGTCGTACAGGAGCTCCGCAAACGCGACCCCAGCCTGCAACTGGGTATCACGCTCAACCTCACGGTGGCCGACCCGGTCGATCCGTCCGATGCCGGGGACCGTGATGCCGCACGACGTATCGACGGCCAGTTCAACCGGTTCTTTCTCGATCCGATCTTCCGGGGCGAGTACCCGCACGATGTGCTCCAGGATGTTGCAGGCAACGGATTCGAGGCCGTCGTGCACCCCGGAGACCTCGGGATCATTTCGACTCCGATCGATGCCCTCGGCGTCAACTACTACCACGGTGACTTCGTGAGCATGCGGCCCGGCGCGGACGAGACATCCACCGCCGCGCCATCCGAACGACCCAAGCGCTCGCCGTTCCCCGCTGCGGACGGTGTGCACTGGCGCTCACGCGGACTGCCGCTCACCGCGATGGACTGGGAGGTGCAGCCGGAGGGACTCACCCGCCTCCTGCGCCGGGTATACGACGAATACAGCGGCCCACTTGGAGTCGCCCTCTCGGTGACCGAAAACGGTGCGGCCTATGACGATGTGGCCAACGCGGATGGTTCGGTCGACGATGTCGACCGCCGGGACTTCCTCACCGCTCACCTCGACGCCATTCTGGATGCCGTCGATGGCGGAGTGCCAGTGAAGGGGTACTTCTACTGGTCGCTGCTCGACAACTTCGAGTGGGCCTGGGGCTATGACAAGAGATTCGGCATCGTACGGGTGGACTACGAGACCCAGGCGCGCACCCCGAAGGCCAGTGCCATCGAGTACCGTCGCATCATCGGCGAACGCGCCCTCTAGGCGCATTCGGACCACCCGGCAGCACTGGCAACACTTCGGCTACTGGCTAGACTTCGGGCAGATGACAATCACGCCGTCGGCACGACGCGTCGCTCCGACCCTCGAGGCCGTTGCGGCGGCCGCTGGCGTGTCCCGTTCTACCGTCTCCCGGGTGGTCAACGGATCGAGCCAGGTGAGTCCCGAGGTGCTCGCGGCCGTGCAAGGCGCGATCCGCGCCCTCAACTACAGTCCCAACCGAGCCGCGCGGTCCCTCGCCAATAATCGCACTCTCGTGATCGCGCTAGTGATCCCGGAGGAGGCAAGCCGGTTCTTCGGCGACCCGTACTTCGCGGCGATCGTGCAGGGCATCACCCGTGAGCTCGACAACAGCGACTATGTGCTCACCCTGCAGCTGGCGCAGTCCCGGCCGAGCGAGAAGACCATCCGCTATCTCACCGGCGGCAACGTCGATGGCGCGCTCGTGGTGTCCCACCACTCCGACAACGCGTTTCTCGAGACGCTTCAGGAGACCATGCCGGTGGTGTACAACGGTCGGCCGATGCGTTTCGACACTGTGCGAGCACCCACTCAATCGGCCTACTTCGTGGATGTCGACAACGCCGCCGCCGCCGCCCGCGGCACGCAATACCTCATCGATCGCGGCCGGGAACGCATCGGCATCATCGCCGGGCCGCCCGACATGCCCGCGGGTACCGACCGGGCCGAGGGATCCCTCCGCGCGCTCTCGACGGCGGGTCGCAGCATCGAACGTGTGGCATACGGTGACTTCTCGCAGGTGAGCGGAGCTCGCGCCATGCGCGAACTCCTCGACCGCTTCCCCGATCTCGATTCGGTGTTCGTGGCGAGCGACCTCATGGCCACCGGCGCCGTCTCCGTGCTGCGCGAGCGCGGCCGCAGCGTACCGGGGGATGTCGCGGTGGTGGGGTTCGACGACTCCCCGGCGGCCTCGAGTGGCGACATCCAGCTGACCACCGTCCACCAGCCTTCCGAGGCCATGGGCGCCAAGATGGCGCAGATGATGCTGAGCCTGCTGCGGGGCGAACCCGTGGAGCACCAGTGCATCATGGAAACGCACATTGTGGAGCGCGATAGCGCGTAGTGGTCGCTCGCGCAGCCTCCGGGCCCAGCACGTCCGACCCCAGGTGGCCGCCAGGCTGGCCGCTCCAGACAAGCTCTCCCTTCGAAAACTCCATGCACGCTCGGCAACACACCGGGCTGCGACGTCGAAACGCCGTACCTTTCCCAGGCGAGCATGGATTTCTGAACGGGGACCGTGCGGGCCGGGGGACGGCCGATCCCGCTCGGCGTCATTGGGGCGAACCCCAGGATCACTCCGGCGAGCGCCAGCAACAGCAGCAGGGCATTCACGGGTTACGTCTTCGCCGGGGTGCCTCCTCGTGTCGAATAGACCCTCACCGCTCTCGGACGAAACCTGCTCGAACCGGCGCGGGCCGCCTACGACTCGCGCGACTGAGCTCAGCGCGGGGTCGGCATCGCGGCCGCGAAGACCCGGGCCGCTCCGGCGTGCGGCGCGGCCGCGGCGACGAATCCATCCGGGCGCACCAGGTAGACCAACGAGGAGCCGAGCCCGGTCGTGCCCGGCGACGGGAATCGGTGAGACGCGATCCCCAGCGCGGCACCGATCGGGGCGACATCCGCTCCCCCGTAACCGTGAACCTGCCACTCGAACGCGCGAAGCACCGCGTAGTTGCCACCGTTCGCACCGGCGACCCAAGGCAGGCGGCGACCGACCACTGGGTCGCGGCGGCCGCGGGATCGCTGCTTCTCGCCGGCATCCATCCAGTAGTGGATGCGCGTCTGCGACAGGTAGCCGAAGAACCGGGAGGTGCCCCTCACGCGCGGGATCACCCGGATGACGAGGGGCGCGAGCAGCGGCGCCAGCCTCCGGCGCACCAGCCGGGCACGCCGCGTGCTCGAGGTCGCGAGCCCGAACACCCGATCCGTCGTGGCGATGAGACGCACCGCGACCGGCCGGCGTTCCGCTTCGTAGCGATTGAGGTACTCGTCCGGGGCGGTGCCCGAGATCACCTCGGCGATCTTGATGGCCAGGTTGTGGGCATCCTGCAACCCGGTATTCATGCCCTGTGCTCCCACCGGAGAGTGCACGTGGGCGGCATCCCCGGCGAAGAAGACACGACCACGGCGGAAAGTGGATGCCACCCGGTGCTGCACCCGATAGGTGGAGAACCAGTGCGACTCGCTCCAACTCACCCCGAAGACCTCCTCGACGGTTGCGCGCGTCGCCTCTTCGTCGATCTCAGAGCCTCCCGAAGGCAACAGGCCGATGATGCGGTGGTGCCCTCCCGAATCGTCGCCGCCGAGCGGGAAGGACAGTAGGAACTCCACATCCCCCAGTCGCACGTTGACGGCATTCGCGGTCAGTCCACGCGTGTTGTCGGTATCGCATACGAAGAAGCTGTGGGCATTGGTTGACCCATCGAAAGAAATGCCGAGGGAACGCCGCACAAGGGAGTTGCTTCCGTCGGCGCCCACAACATAGCGCGCCCGGATGACCCGGCTCCCCTCCGGTGACCGGACGGTGACCGAGCCGGAGTCGGCGACGTCGTGCGCCGGTTCGACCTCGGTGTTCCACTGCACGGGCACAGAGAGCTCGGCGAGATATTCGCCGAGAATCGATTCGGTCTTGCTCTGCTCAAGCACCGTGAGGCGAGGGAATGGCGTGATGCCGCTGCCCAGCTCTCCGATCGGCAGCACGCCGAACCGTCGGCGACCATAACCTGGCGCCACCAGCCGGGCCGCGGTGCTGGCCGCGGTCATCCGCTCCGCCAGCCCGAGTTGGTCGTAGATCTCGAGTGTGCGCGCCTGCAGCACGACTGCTCGTGACTCCCGGGTCGGGTGGGCCTTGCGGTCCACGATTTGGACTCGAACTCCGAGCCTCGAAAGCACGATGGCGAGGAGTAAACCGGTCGGGCCGGCACCGATGACCAGCACATCGGGGTCGGGCTGCTCGTTCATGGCGGAACCCCTCCTTGGTCAGTGTCGATTCTCCTCCTGCGCGACGCCGGTGTCGTGGGGACTTTCGACCCGTGATCAGTGGGGCGAAATGGTGAGAGTTGAAGAACCAGACCCTCATCGAACAGAAGGAATCATCATGAACATCGTCGTCGTCTTCGAGTCCATGTTCGGCCATACTCGCCAGGTCACGGCCGCCATCGCCGAGGGGCTCGCGCCCTCTGGCACCGTGGCCAGCTTCACCGTCAACGATGCGGGCGCGAAGGACGCCGCGGAGTCCGCGGACCTGCTCGTCGTCGGTGGTCCCACTCACGTGCATGGAATGAGCCGGCCGGCCTCGCGCGAGGAGGCTCGTAACTGGGTGAACGACCCCGCGAAGACTGTGACTCTTGAACCGACTGCTCCGGGAACCGGGGTCCGCGAGTGGATCGACGGACTCGGCGCGATGCCGGCCCTGTGCGCCGCGTTCGACACCCGCATGGACATCGCGCGGATCCTCTCCGGTGCCGCCTCCGGCCACATCGAGCACGAGCTGACGAAGCGAGGTTCGCGGGCGGTGCTGCCCGCCGCGAGCTTCCTGGTCACGAAAGAGACCGTGCTCGAAGATGGCGAACTCGCCCGGGCACGCGAGTGGGGTGCGAGCATGGGAGAGGCTGCAGGGTTGCCCGTGCACCACTGACCCGCCCACGGCCCCCGCGGAGACACTCGCGACCCGGCCGGGATCGCGAAAGTCAGCGCGAGCAGACCCGCCTTCTCGGAGCCGCGCTCGGCGTGATAGCTGGCGAGGAGTTGGCCATGGGTACCCCCCGATCGTCAACTTCTCCCGGCGCAGGCTGAGTTCCCCGAGCTCCGGATGGCGGACGACCGCCTCACCTCCCGCCCGCACATGGATGTCGTGGCGCGCCCATAAGCGTCGGAACGGATCGCTGGCCAGGCAACGACTGCAATTCGACCCAGAAGAACCCAATGTTGCAACGACCGCCTGAATTCGCCCTGCTTCTCGCGGTCATCCAGGAAGAATTCACGAAGGCGGGATGCTCCAGCACCTCGAGCAGTTGAAGTGAGGGATGCCGATCGCGCCCCTGCTCGAGGCGAAGGTAATAGGCGGCGCTCACCCCCGCAGGCATCGCGACCTCCTCGCGGCGAAGGCCCGCGACCCGGGGGAACCTTCTCCCTCGCCGACGACCTCACCCGCGTGGGCTACGGGGCGATGCAACTCGCCGGCCCGCACGTCTTCGGACCGCCTTCCGATCGCCCCGCGGCCGTCGCTGTACTGCGTGCCGTTGTCGAACTCGGAATCACCCACATCGACACCTCGGACTTCTACGGCCCCTACGTGACCAACGAGATCATCCGGGAAGCGTTGTCTCCTTACCCACCCGAACTTCACATCGTCACGAAGGCAGGCTCGCTTCGCGACGCCGAGGGCAACTGACCCCAGGCGCGTTCGCGGGACCAGCTGCGGCAGGCAGTGCACGACAATCTCTCCCGCCTCGGACTCGATGTGCTCGACGTGGTCAACCTCCGCGTCGGAGCGGTGGAGGGGCCGACCCCCGGATCCATCGCCGAGCCGTTGGCCGAAGCCCAGTCCATCGAGCCGGTCGTCACCGTACAGAACCTCCACATAACGAATCACCAGGATGACGCACTCATCGACTCCCTCGCCGCGAAGGGCGTCTCCTACGTGCCCTACTTCCCGCTGGGCGGATTCACTCCACTGCAGTCGCACGTGCTCGACGCGGTAGCCCTGCGCCTCGAGGCATCCCCGATGGCGGTGGCACTGGCTTGGCTGCTGCAGCGTTCGCCCAACATCCTGCTGATTTCCGGCACCTCATCGCTTGCGCACCTGTACGAGAACGTGGCCGGGGCCACGCTGGAGTTGCCGGCCGACGCGGTCGAGGAGCTGGATTCGATCGGAGGATGACCGGACCCTCGCACCCGATGGCATTGGCTCGGGCTGCCTACAATCGAGACCATGGCCCTCCTTCACCGCGCCGAACTGCGCCCATCCAAGATCGAGCTCATCTCCGCCTGGGCACCGACCCAACCGTGGTTCGTCGGCGACGCGACGGCGCCTCTCACGAACATCGCGTCGTTCCGGTTCGATGACCCGGATGGCGAGGTCGGAATCGAGACGATCATCGTGAGGGTCGGAACCGGGCCGCTGGTACAGGTGCCTCTCACCTATCGTGGAGCGCCCCTCGACATTGCGGCTGAATCGCTCATCGGCACGATGGATCACTCGGTGCTCGGTCGCCGCTGGGTGTACGACGCCACCGGAGATCCCGTCTACCTTGCAGCAGTGGCCGCGGCGGCATTCACCGGCGGCGACCAGGCCGAAGAGTTTTTCGAGGTGGACGGCGAGAGGGTCCTGCGTCAATCCTCGGCTCGCGTGCACGGCAGCGGGTACGTCGGGGCCGCCGTTCCCGAGGTCGTCGGAGCGATCAGCCCACGGCACGGAATCGGCACCACCGAGGTCGAGTCCGGCAGTCTTCGGATCGTCGTGGCCCGTGTCCTCGATCCGGCCGTCACGCCGGCTGCGGGCGCTCAGCACTCACTCGCAGGCACGTGGGCGGGCCAGGACGACCCGCGACCGCTGGTGTGGGTGAGCATCGACTGAGGGTCCGGCACTAGTCAAACGCTATGCCCGCCTTCGTGAGTCGCGCCCGGATCCCGCGAAATCGTCGAGCATCCAGTCCCCCTCGCGCGCAGAGGCCTGGATGATTCGGCGCAGGATTCCCTCCGGCTTCCGGGTGGGGTACCCGGTCTTCTCCCGCCCGGTCGGTGACACGATGGTGCGCCACCAGGTATCCGTCGGGAGCGCGCCACCTTCTCCGGCGTGACGAGCCCGGGGCCATGTACGGCTCGCGATCGACGGTCGTGGAATCGAAGTAGTAGGACTTGGGGTTTTTCACCTAGACCAGGATCCTGTCGTGGTTCGTTGGCCAGCGATTCTTCGACTTCGCACCGTAGTCGTAAGGCCAGATGATCTCGTTGAGGAAACTCGCGCGACCGAACAGTGCGTCGAGTAGCACCTTGGCGTAGTAGGCCTCGCGATAGTCGAGGTGCAGGCAGAGCGTGCCGTCGTCGGCGAGCAATCGCCAGGCATCAGCGAATCGGGCGTCCAGGCGGCGGGCATCTGCCGTACTTCCCCAACCAACCGCTGGCCAATCCCTTTGCGCTGCCCGGTCACCGACCGTAGTCTCGTGTGATGTCAAGTGTCGTGCAGCACCTCCGCGGCCAGAACCGCTACATCTTCACGAACGATGGCGTCGAGGTTGGATTCACCGACTATCAACTCGTCGATCGAGAGATCCACCTCACCCACACTGAGATCGACCCGGCACTGCGCGGGACCGGTCTCGGCGCCGAGATGGTGCAGGCGGTGCTGGATACAATCCACGACGACACCGACTACCGGGTAGTGGCGGAGTGCCCCTTCGTTGTGGCCTGGCTGCGGCATCATCCCGAATACCAGGAACTCGAACAGCGAGTCTGATCAGCTTTTTTTGGAGCCGTTCGCGAGATCGATCGTCACGCGCCCGTGGTAGACACCCGTCTCCTGTGAGGGACGGACAGGATCTCCGGCGAGCGGTGCCGGGGCAGGCAGGATCGTCTGGCGGTCCAGTTCCATCGCCGCTTCGTGGCGGGCCGGGGCGAAGACCTCGTCTCCGATTCCGATCAGCCCGGCTCCGTTACCGGCGCTGCGGGACTTGCTCTTTCCGACGATGTCGATGAGACCGAAACGCTGCCCGAGGATGCCGAACAGCGCACAGCCGACGACCACACCCCCGAAAATCCACCAGTTCACCCTTGAAGGCTACGCGACGAGTCCGACAATGAGGTCATCCCAGCGGCGTAGATCGGCGGTCGGGATCGGCTGGGCTCAGGGCACCCGGTAGAGCCATTCCTCGGTCGCGAACTTCTCCACAACGAGTTGCTGCGCCCGGGCGAGCTCGGCAGGGGTCACGTCGTCGGGAGTCGCGCCGTACAGGCGCGTGAAGGTCTGCTCCATACGCTCGATGATCGCCGCCCGGCTGAGCCCGGTCTGACTGCGCAGCGGATCCACTCGCTTGTTCGCGCTTTTCGTGCCCTTATCGCTCATCTTCTCGCGGCCGATGCGCAGCACCTCCACCATGCGGTCACCATCCATGTCGTAGCTCATGGTCACGTGATGCAGCACTGCCCCGGTTCCGAGCCGCTTCTGGGCCGCGCCGCCGATTTTGCCGCTCGGACTCGTGATGTCGTTGAGTGGCTGGTACGAGGCGTCGATGCCCAGCGACTTGAGGGCCGTGATCACCCATTCGTCGAGGAACGCGTAGGAATCGGCGAAGGTCATGCCGTGCACGAGATCGGTGGGCGCGTAGATCGAATAGGTGATCACAGAGCCGGCTTCCATGAACATGGCACCGCCACCACTCACCCGGCGCACCACCTGGAAGCCGTATTTCGCGGCGCTCTCGAGGTCAACTTCGTTCTTCACCGACTGGAAACTGCCGATGACGACTCCCGGTTCGTTCCACTCCCAGATACGAAGGGTCGGCTGCCGCCGGCCCGCGCCGACCTCCTCGGAGAGCACCTGGTCGAGTGCCATTTGCACGACGGGTGGATAGGCGGCTCCGTGGATGATCTGCCAGTCGTAGTCGGTCCAGGTCGTGGCCAGGGCGAGCGAGCGGCGCACGGCCACTGCGACGGCATCCGGTGAGAACCCGAGCAGGATGGCGTCCTCTGGCAGCGCGCTCTGCACCGCAAACGAAATCGTGGAGGCATCGCTGTTTTCCGACAATCCGTTGACCGCCTCGTCGATGAGGGTGAGGGCGGTGTCCGGCTCGAGGAAAAAATCACCGGAGAGGCGGAAATTCGCGATGCGACGGTCTATCACGTCTAGGTCGACGACCACGAGCTTGCCGCCGGGAACCTTGTACTCACCGTGCATTGAAGGGCCTTTCGTCGGGTCGGTTTCAGCCTAGGCCTTGGCCGATGGGCACTCTGATGCGGATGTCGCCCCCGAGAGCATCGCCGCATCGATGAGGATCTCGGCGGCATGACTGGCATGCACCGCCGCCTCTCCGGTGCCTGCGATTGCCGCTGTAGTCTGGGCGCCCTCGGCGAGAATCGAGAGCTGCGGAGCAAGGTCGGGGTCGGCTCCGGCGTCGGCGACGAGACCCGCCACAAAGGACTGAAATCCCGCCTTGTGCTCCCGGGCGCGTTCTGCGACTTCGGGCGAGATCGAGCCGAGCTCGGCAAAGGCATTGATGAATCCGCATCCACGGAAGGTGTCGTCGCTGAACCAGTCGGACAGGTAGTCGTAGATCGCGAGCAGCTTGGCTCGCGGAGTCTCCGCTCTCGCGACGCGTTCGGTGACTCCCGTGTTCCAGAGCGCATGGCGGCGGTCGAGCACTTCGAGCACGATCGCTGCCTTCGAGGGGAAGACCCCGTAGAGACCCTTCAGCGAGACGCCGGACGCTCTTCGCAACTCATCCATACCCACCGACTGGATGCCCCGGCCGTAATACAGACGGTCCGCCGCGTTGAGCACCCGCTCTCTCACCCGTTCATCCATCATTCATCCAGTCTACTTGCTTTGAGAACGTTCGTTCTCTATGGTTGAGCTAATGAGAACGATCGTTCTCTCGCTATGAAAGGAACTTGTCATGTCGACAATCACCGTGGGTACTGAGAACAGCACCGCCATCGAGCTGTACTACGAAGATCATGGATCGGGCCAACCCGTCGTGCTGATCCACGGCTATCCGCTCGACGGATCGTCATTCGAAAAGCAGACTCGCGTGCTCCTCGAGGCCGGCTACCGGGTCATCACCTACGATCGTCGCGGATCCGGCAAGTCCAGTCAGCCCACCGTCGGCTACGACTACGACACCTTCGCCGCTGACCTCAAGGTCGTACTCGACACCCTCGATCTCACCGACGCCGTCCTGGTCGGATTCTCCATGGGCACCGGTGAGGTCGCCCGGTACATCGGTAATTACGGCTCCGCTCGCGTCGCGAAGGCTGTCTTCCTCGGATCGCTCCAGCCATTCCTGTTGCAGACCGACGACAACCCGACCGGTGTGCCCCAGGAGGTTTTCGATGGGCTTCTGAAGGCCGTGTCTGCCGACCGTTTCGCCTTCTTCACCGGTTTCTACCAGAACTTCTACAATCTCGATGAGAACCTCGGCAGTCGGGTCAGCCAGGAGGTCGTCGACGTTAGCCAGTCGATCGCCGCGGGTTCGTCCTTCTACTCCTCGGTCGCCGACCAGCCAACCTGGCTCACGGACTTCCGGGGCGACATCCCCAAGATCGATGTCCCTGCGTTGATCGTGCACGGCACCGCCGACCGGATCCTGCCAATCGACTCGACCGGCCGCGTCTTCGCGAAGTCGCTCCCGTCAGCGGAGTACGTGGAGATCGAAGGCGCCCCACACGGCATGCTCTGGACGCACCACGCCGAGGTCAACGCCGTGCTGCTGGCGTTCCTCTCGAAGTAGCGTTGCCCGGTGGTCGAGGGCACGGTGTGCGCCGCTACTCGACCACCGGATCGCTCGCAAGGCGAGACGAAAGCCACGCGATCGTGTCGGCGAAGACCTCCTCGCGATTCGTCTCATTGAAGACCTCGTGACGGGCATCCGTGTAAATAATCAGTTTCACGTCGCTGAGCTTCGACCGGGTGAGATACCCCTGGGCCAATAACTCGGCGCTGTGCACCCCTCCCAGAGAGTCCTCGCTGCCGATCTGGATGAGCACCGGGATGTCGTGGGCCAAGTCCTTTGCCGGCCGCCCGAGCAGGCGCAGGCTATCCACGACACCAAACAGCTTCATGCCGTTGGCCTTGAAGGTGAGTGGATCATCGAGGAATGCCTGCCCGACCGACTGGTCACGGCTCAGCCACTCGTATCCCGTCGAGCCGAGGTGCGCGTGCTTCTTCGCGAGATCGCCGCCGTTCATGTGGCGCAGGGTGCGATAGGCGGTTCCGGTGAGGATCAGCGCCTCGTAGTCATCCGCGTGCTGATTGATGATCGACTGCGCGATGAGCGAGCCCCAGCTGTGACCGAGAAGCGCGAGCGGTAGCCCGGCATTCTCATCACGGATAATCGGCAGCAGCTCCCGCACCGAACGAATGGTGGAACGGATGCCGCCCGGTCCGAGTTTGCCGAGCTGGGAATGGTCTCCTCCCCATTGCTCGAGGCCGGTCTGGCCGTGTCCACGGTGGTCGTCGGCGTAGACCGAGTACCCGGCGGTGACGAGCCGCTGGGCGAGGTCTTCGTTGCGTGCGGCATACTCACCGAGGCCGTGCGCGATCTGGACGACGCCGATCGGCCTGCCGGCTTTCCAGTGGAAGAAGTGGATCGTCACGCCGTCAGAATCGACGAAGGTGCGCTCCTGTCGAGCGGCGGTGAACTGGACCATCGGGCCTCCTGGAGACGAGCGTATTCGCGGGTGCTCCAGTGTAAAGCCGGGGCGGCCGGTGCCGAGTATGCGGGAGCGACTGTCAGGCGCAACCCCGGCGCCAGCACAGGCCCGCAGCCCTGCGGTTTCTTCGTGCACCTCGGTCCATGCGCGTGCGCCCAACTCCGCGCCCGCGAGTGACACGTGCGCCCGATGTGACACGCGTGTCCTCTCTCTCAGGCTGGTGTGACACACCCCGAGTGTTGTGGGGTGGTGTGCGCAGTGTCTCCGCGCTAAAAAGTGACACGCGCTCCCGGCTGCGCGCCCGCGAGTGACACGTGCGCCCGAATATGCGGGCACACGTGTCACTCGCGGGCGCGGAGCGTGCGACGGGTCGCCGGAGGACCGGAGACCGCGGGCACACGTGTCACTCGCGGGCGCGGAGCATGCGATGGGGTCGCCGGAGGACCGGAGAATGCGGCGAGCCGGAGACCGCGGCACGCCGGAGCCTCTCAGCGCAGCCGGGAGTGCCCCTCGGTACGGACGAGTGCGCCCCCGTGTGGCCACCTCACGGACCTCACACCGGCAAGGGGCGACATCGGCTACCGGTTCACTGCGCAGTGTCGGACTCGGCACCGTCGATGGCGGTCACAGTGTTCCCCTGATCCGGCCCACTGATCCGGCCCACTGGGATCCGGCCCACACGGATCCGGCCCACACGGATCCGGCCCCCTGATCCGGCCCACTCGATCAGGCTCACGGGCTTTGCGCCTCGACGAGTTGCCGATACCGGCCATCGAGGGCGAGGAGTTCGTCGTGAGAACCCACCTCCGCGATGCTGCCGTGATCGAGCACCACGATTCGATCCGCCGACCGGATGGTCGAGAGCCGGTGCGCGACGATGAGGGTCGTCCGGCCCCCGATCAGTCGCTGGAGCGCCTGCTGCACGAGGCGCTCCGACTCGCCGTCGAGTGCGGAGGTCGCCTCATCCAGGAGCAGGATGCGCGGATCGCGGATCAGCGCACGGGCGATCGCAAATCGCTGGCGCTGACCACCCGACAGTCGTGATCCGCGCTCACCGACGATCGTGTCCCAGCCGAGCGCCATATCGGCCACGATCTCGGTCGCGTTGGCGTCGGAGAGGGCCTGGCGCACCTCCTCATCGCGGGCTCCCACCAGTCCGTGGGTGATGTTGTCGCGCACGGTGCCCTCGAACAACACCGACTCCTGCGGCACCACCGCGACGAATGCCCGCAGGGTGCGCATGTCGAGCTCGGCCATGTCGCGGCCGTCGAAGAGGATGCGGCCTTCCGTTGGGCGGAGAAATCCGAGCACCAGGTTCAGAAGTGTGGACTTGCCCGACCCCGACGGACCGACGAACGCGATCGTCTCCCCCCGGCGGATGTGCAGGTCGATGCCGGTGAGCACGGGACGCGTGCCGTCCGCATGCTCAAATCCCACATTCTCCAGCCGCAGGTCGCCGTCGAGGCTGGAGACTACCGCCTTGCCATTGTTCGCTTCGATATCCGGCTCTTCGAGAACTTCGCAGATCGATTTCACCGATTCGATGCCTCGGGTGATGATCGGCGCAAGCGACAACAGCGCCACGATGCTCCCGGTGAGAATCGTGAAATAGGTGCTCAGTAAGACAACCTCGCCGGGGGTGATCGGAATGAATCCGGTGAGGGAAGCGAGCGCCGCCCCGGTGAGGCAGAGCACTCCGAGCGACTGGTAGGAGATCCAGCTCAGGGCACCGAAGGATCCGTTCAGCCGGTCAAGTTTGAGGCCGGCTTCGCGCACCCCCTCGGCACTTCGTCCGACGCGATCGGCCGCATCCGATTCCAGTCCATGGGCTCGAGTAATGGGCATCAGCGTCGACATCTCTCCCACCCGCGCTGACAGGTGTTCGACGGTATGACGAAACTGTTCATTGCGAGCATTCGACCGACGGCGAAGCCCTCGCACCAGAAGGGCTGCGACCGGCACTGCGATGAAGAAGACGGGAACGAACGCGGGAACCCGCAGGGCCGTCACCACGATCGCACCGGCGAGCACGAAGAAGGCCGAAAAGCCGGTCTGCGCAGACTGTTGCATCATCAGTTCGATGTTTTCGACGTCCCGGATGATTTTGGTCTGGATGATCGAAGAACTCGCTCGCGAGTGGTACCCGATCGTGAGCTCCTGCAGCTGGTGGGTGATGCGGTTGCGGATGTCGACCGCGAGCTGCCGAACGCTGCCCATGTATAGCGTCACAAAGACGATATTGGTGGGAAAGTTCTGCAGGAGGATGACCAGGGCCACCCCAAGAAGCCAGAAGAGTTGCTGAGGCTGGCCGTGGGAGACCACGATGTCGATCACCGATGCGGTGATGACCGGGAGCACCCACTGGGGGCTGTCTTTGATACCGAAGACCAGCATCGAGAGCAGGATGCGGGACCGAAAGGGTCGCAACCACCCGAGCAGGGTGCGCCCGGGGCGGGTGGCATCCGCCCCGAACGTGCGCCGCTCAGTCACACCGAGAACCCGATCATTATGAGCGTGCCCCGTCGTGCCGCCGCGCGCCATAGTGCTGCCGAACGACGCCTTCCGCCGCTTTGCCATAGATGCAATAGTCGTCGTCGTTTGCCGCATCAGCGAGCGCGTAGAGCCGGGCTGGCCAGTCCCAGAGCATGAACCCCTGAACCCAGGGGCGTTTCGCACAGGTGTCGAACGCATCGCGATACCACTCGGCCTGCTCGTGCTCGGAGGGTGCTCCCTTCAGCGCCCAGTCGTTCGGGCGGGCGGATGATCCCGTGCGGCTCGGACAGCCCGACTCCATGAAGAGGAACGGCTTGTTTTCGCGTCTCACCACGTCCTCGATCCGGTCGAGCTGGGCATCCCAGTGGCCCATCGGGTAGTACCCGCTCGACGAGATGATGTCGACGGCATCCCACCAGGTGACCCGATCCTCCTGGTACTTGTCGCAGTTATAGGTCACAAGTCCGGTGTAGACCGCGCGCACCTCGGCGATGAGAGCGCGCCATTCGACACTTCTTTTATCGGACTGCACCATCTCGCAGCCGACGCAGAGCATCTCGCACCCTTCTTCCTCAGCGATACGGGCGTAGTGCACGATGAAGCGGGCATAGGAGGCAAACCAGTCGGCCCAGCTCGGCTCGCCAGGCACTTCCTCATCGAAAAACCCGATGAAGGCACGCCAGGTGCCGTCTGCGACATTCACCACGGGCTTGAGGCAGACCTTGAACCCCTGCGCTTTCGACTGGCGGATGGCCCAGCGCACCTCTTCGTCGGTCACCGTCGGCTCCTCACCGAACCGGATGTCCGTTGACTGCGCCGTCGCCTGGAGAGCGCCGAAGGCGATCCCGACCCAGTTGACGTTGAGGTCGACGAGATTCGACAGGGACTGCGCGGCCTCCGGGGTCGCCCAGGTGCCGCGGACGCCCGTCCACCCCCAGGTCATGCCACAGAACTGCTCCTCTTTCAGCGCACCCTCCGTCCAGCCGATCACTGACCCACGACTAGCTGGTTCGCGCTGCGAAGCACAGTGGATGCTCCCCACGCCGCATCGTCAATCACCGCGGCGGATTTCACCGCGAACGTGACGCTCTCTCCGGGAAGCAGGGTCACCAGTTGATCGTCGACCCGTGCGCCGGTGTCGAGCTTGTCGACGAGAAGGGCGAGATCCCGCACCAGGTTCGACGCGGTGACCATAACGGCGTAGCCATCTGCCACGCGGGTCGCTGCCACCTCGAGCCGGGGGGAGTCGAGCCGTGAGTCGCGATATTCAGCGAAGAACCACAGACCGCGAATGTCGCCGAGTGTCGCGACCAGAAGCTCAGCAGCCGTGTCGCCTGCGGCGCCGAGCTCGGACGGAACCTCGATGGTCACCGTCGCGCGTGCCCGGATGTCAGCGGGTACAGACGTCGCCGCGAGTTGGTCGCCTGCGAAAGACAGTCGCTTGATCACGAGGTCGCCCGACCAGTCCGCATCCGTATCGTTGGAGACGGCGACGACATACCCGTCTCCACGCGGTTGGATGGTCACCAGCCGATCGACGTAGGCGTGCGCGATCGAGTACAGCAGCGGCTTCGGGCGGCCATCGCCGTCCACCGCGGCCCACGAGGTCACCGGCCAGCAATCATTGAGCTGCCAGACGATCGATCCCATGCAGTGCGGGGCCAGCGAGCGGAAGTGCTCGATACCCGTTTGCACCGCGATGGCCTGGTTCAGCGACATCGCCCAGTGCCAGTCTTCGATATCGTCGGGCAGCGGCAGGTGGGCTATCAGACCGTCGATGAGCTTGACGTTGCCGTCCTGGGCTTTCTGATGCACGAGCATTCCCGGGGATTCGGGGGTCAGCGGGGCATCCGAAATGGACCGGGTCATGGTGGACCAGGTCGGCGGCCCCTGCCAGCCGAATTCACCGACAAAGCGAGGCGAGTAGGTGCGATAGTCCGGATAATCGCGGCGATTCCAGAGATCCCAGAGGTGCACCGAACCATGGGCCGGATCGTTCGGATAGTGCTCATCGGTCGGGGAGAACGGGCTGCTCGGCGTGTACGGCCGGGTCGGATCGAGTTCGGCGAGAATGCGAGGCAGGAGGTCGAGGTAGTAACCGAGCCCCCAGTTCCTGTCTCCGAGCCGGTTCGCCCAGCCCCATTCCTGGTGGCCCCAGATGTTCTCGTTGCTGCCGTTCCAGATGACGAGGCTCGGGTGCGGAAGTAGCCGCACGACGTTGTCGCGCACCTCGGCTTCGACCTCGGAGCGCATCGGCTCATCTTCGGAGTACGCCGCACAGGCGAACAGGAAGTCCTGCCAGGTGAGCATACCTCGCTCATCGCAGACGTCATAAAAGTCATCGCTTTCGTAAATGCCGCCGCCCCAGACCCGGAGCAGGTTGATGTTCGCGCTTGCGGCCTGGAGGATTCGTTCCTCGTAGCGTGCCCGGTCGACCCGGTGCACGAAGACGTCATCGGGGATCCAGTTGGCCCCCTTGATGAACATCGGTCGCTCGTTGACCAAAATCGTGAAGGGGGTTCCCGATTCGTCCGGTGTGGTGTCGACCCGCACCGTGCGGAAGCCAATGCGACCGCGCCAGGAGTCGCGAAGGAGTCCCTCGCTTTCCAACACCACATCCAGATCATAGAGTGGGTGCTCGCCATGCCCGATCGGCCACCAGCGCTTGGCATTGTCGACAACGATGCGCGCCTCGGCGACAGTCTGTCCCGGCTCGAACTCGATGGTGGCGGTCTCGGTCCCCACGCTCACTCGAGCAGTCGCAGCAGATGATCCGGGGGATGATTCGGCGGCGGCGATCTCGATGCGCACGGTCGCGATGCCTCGGTCACCCTCCATCGTGACCGTCGGCTGCACGGAGTCCAGCCGAACCCCCGACCAGCTCTGAAGGGAGACCGGCCGCCAGAGACCGACAGTGGCGACATCCGGTCCCCAGTCCCAGCCGAAGTTACAGGCCATCTTTCGAATGGCATTGTACGGATGATGGTTGACGTGCGGACGGTAGCCCTGCTCGAGGCTCTCCCGGTCTGCGTACCGCACCGGTGAGGCGAAGGTGACGCTCAATTCGTTGTCACCGACGAGAAGCAGCGACCGCACATCGGCGCGGTAGGTGCGGTGCATATTACGGGTCTCGGCGATCACCGTACCGTTGAGCTCCACGCGTGCGACAGTGTCGAGTCCCTCGAAAACCAGCTCGGTGGCGTCGTATCCGGCATCGCTCCAGCGGAAGGAAGTGCTGTACTTCCAGTCGCAGGCCCCGATCCACGCCTGAAGGTGTTCGTTGTCGTCGAGGTAAGGGTCGGCAATCAACCCCGCGGCCAAGAGGTCGGTATGGATGCTGCCTGGCACGCTCGCGGCGATGGCACGGCCAGTGACCTGCGACGGAGCGGGACCATCGACGACCTGCACTGTCCAGCCGTCATGGATGCGTCGCGTGGACTTCGATGTGGCGATGGTCACGGTGGTGGTACTGGTCATTTGGTTGCCCCCTGGGTGAATCCGTTGTAGATGAAACGCTGGAGTATGAGAAAGATGATGAGAGTAGGAATGATGACGATCAGCGCGCCGGCAGAGATGATTTCCCATTGCGAGCCGAACGGTCCCTTAAATCTGAAGAGCGCGGTCGAGATCATCGCGTTCTCGTCAGACGGAGCGTAGAGAAACGCCTGGTAGAACTCGTTGTAGATCGCGATTCCCTTGATGATGATTACCGTCGCGATCGCCGGTTTGAGCAGAGGCAGGATGACTCTCCAGTAAATGACGAACTTATTGGCACCATCCAGCATCGCGGCCTCGTCGACATCCTTGGGAATCGACTGCATGAATTGCACAAAGATGTAGATCGAAATGATGTCGGTGCCGAGATTGAGAGCGATCAGCGCCCACAGGCTGTCGTAGAGGCCGAGGCCACTGACGATCTGGAAAGTGGCCACCTGCGTGGTCACTCCCGGCACGAGGGTGGCGACCAGAAAGAGCGCCACGACGACCTTCTTGAAGCGAAACTCGAAGCGATCAATCGCATAGGCGGTCATTGATCCGATCAGGATCGTTCCGACGAGCGAGATCACCAGCACAAAGGTGGTGTTCGCGAAACCGACCGCCATGTTGCCATCGGTGAACGCGGTGACAAAGTTACTGAAATTGAGCCAATTCGCCGGGAGATCGAGGGGGCCGGTGGTCGCCAGTTCCTTCTTCGTTTTGAAAGCGGTGATGACAAGCACCACGAGCGGCAGCAGGGTGACGGCGCAGGCGACGATCAGCGAGGCGTATTTAACCAACACGGCCCACCGACGCTTAGTCAGGTGAGACCCCTGGCCATCCCGTGCGCTGATGCTGCTGTCCGATCGGCTTGTGCGCGAAATGGTTGTGGTCATGAGAGCGTCACTTCCTCGTCGGGAACTAACCGTCTTTGGATGAATGTGACCACCAGCACGATGATCAGCAGCACCACCGCCATCGCGGAGGCCAGGCCCACCTGCCGGAAGGTGAATGCTCGCTGGATGGTTTCGATGACGAAGGTCGAACTACCGTTCGCACCACCGGTCATGATGTAAGGAATTTCAAATACCGCGAGGCTCCCGGACAGAGCAAGGATGAACGACAGGCTGATGATGCGCTTGATCCCGGGAGCGATGATGTAGCGGAACTGCTGGAACTTGCTCGCACCGTCGAGATCCGCTGCCTCATAGAGCTGGGACGGAATCGACTGGATAGCACCGAGAAACAGAACGAAGTTGAGACCGGTGTATCGCCAGACCGAAGTCGAGGCCAACGACACGTTGACCGCATCCGGATTGCCGAGCCATTGGGTCGTGAACTGCTGGGCACCGACCGCCTTCATCAGGCTGTCCATGGTGCCGTGCGGCTGGAAGAAGTAGAGGAACATCAGGCCGATCGCCACCCCGTTGATGAGCGTCGGGAAGAACAGGATGCCCTTGAACAGATTGCGAAACCTCGTACTGAAACTGAGAATCGTGGCGAAATACAGCGCGAATGCCATCTGAAGGAAGGAGGCAGCGATGTAGTACAGGCTGACGAAGAACACCCGGAAGATCTCCGGCCGGGTAAAAATGTCGATGTAATTCTGGATGCCGACCAGCTTCTTGGTCTGGTCGATCCCGTCCCAGCTGGTGAAGCTGTACCAGATGAGGTTCGCAGCCGGAACGTAGGAGAACGTGATGAGGAGGGCGAGGGGCGCGAGCAGGAAGAGGTACGGCGTTATTTTTCGTTGCCGCACCTTTCCTGACCGTGGAGTTGCTTTCCTTCCCCCCTGCGCGGGCGGGACGGCGGTGGGGAGGATTCCCCCGGTTACACCGGTCACTTGAGACATCGTGCCTGTCTTTCCGGGGGAACCCCCCACAGCGTTACTCGTGGTCGAGCAGGTTCTGCGGACTACCTAGGATGCAACGGAGCTGCGGGCAGCGGCCCAGCGCTTGTTCAGGTCTGCAAAGTACGACTTCATGTCGCCCTCTGCTGCCCCGCGAGCAATGTCGACCAGCTTCTGGCGATAGACCTTGCCGAACAGGTCGATCTCGGCCTTGTTGTAGATATCTGAATCAAGAGCCGGCTTCTTCGCGGCACTGAGCTCGACGTACTGCACCTTATTGTCGGTGAAGTCCTGGAGCGTCGTCGGGTTCTTTCCATTGACCTGCGGGGGAAGCGCACCGGCATCTGCGGCGAAGGTCGACTTGTTGAGGAACCAGTCGACCCAGGCGCGAGCGGCCAGCTTGTTCTTCGAATTGACGTTGACACCGATGTTCACGTCGCCGCCAACGGCCGAATGGAACTTGCCATCCTTCTGCTCGGGGAACGGCATGAATCCGATGTCGGCCGGGTCTGCGCCAGCCGTCTTCGCCGCATCCTGGAACTGTACGATCGCCCAGGATCCGAGCACAGCAGAGGCGACCTTGCCGGTCGCGAGCATGCCCTTCGACCCCTCCCACGAGGTAGTCAGCGGGTCGGGCTCGCTTAGCCCGTTCTTGACGACGTCGAACAGCAGGGCGTCAGTGGTGTACTGCTCGGTTCCGGACGTCCACGGCGCGTTGTTGCCGTCCCGATCCGCGACGACATTCGTATTCGCCGAGAAGCCCTGCTGTCCCTGCCAGCTGCCGAGCGGCCAGCCGTCCTTGTAGTTCGTGTAGTACGGAATCGCAGCGGTCTTGGCCTTGATCAGTTTGAGGTCGGAAATGAACTCGGCGGGTGTCTTGGGAATGGATGTGACTCCGGCTTCTTTCCAGACGCGCTTGTTGTACACGATGCCATTGGCATTGCCGAAGGTGGGGAGGCCGTACTGCTTGCCCTTGAACGACTTGTCGTTGAGAAAACGGTAGGTTTCCTTCAACTTCGCTGTGTCACCGAGCGGTTCAAAGAACTGCGGGAGCTGATTGGGGGTGACTGATGCCGGAATCCCGAGCACGTCACCGTAGTTCTTGGTGCTGAGCCGCGTCGTGACTTCGCCCTCGTAGTCCGTGATGCCCTGGAGCTTCACGGTAACTTTCGGGTAGGCCTTATTGAAGGCCGCGACATAGCCGGCGTAGACCTTGTTTTTGATCAAATCGGTACGGTTGGTGAGAACGGTGATGTCGCCGGACGGAGTGCCGCCGGTCGATCCCCCGCCTGTGCTCGAACATCCGGCGAGCAACAGGGCGGATACCGCCACTGCTGCGATCGCGATGTGCTTCTTTGCCATCTCTTGGTCTCCAGATCTATGTCGCCCTTGACGAGGCAGCGCCGTCGCCGAAGTGCTGAGTTGCTGACTAGGAATCGTGCGCTGTTCGGTTGACGCTAGGCGAGAAACGGTGAAAGGTCAAGCTCGCATGTCAGCGCTGACATCCCATCGTTATGGAGCTCATCTTGTTTTGTTTTTTTACGACAAGTGAGTCAAACATTGTATTTATCGTCGAGCTTGGTATTTGGACGTTCACAGAGCGGCACGCTTGCGCCCCCTCGATGTCCACGCTGTCATCACGCCATACGGATCCGTTACGGTGCTACTGTTGCTGCATGACCGAGCCGGCGGGGACCACAGAAGCGGGCATCGGTGACCGCTCGGATTCGATCAACGACAGCGCGTGGCCAGCGACGTCGACCGTGCTGCAGCCGCAATCCCGTGCCACTCTCGCCGATGTCGGCCGCCTCGCCGGCGTCAGCCCAAAGACGGTTTCCCGGGTGATTCTCGGCAGCGCCAATGTTGCCGACGACACGAGAGACCGGGTACTCACCGCGGCCCGTTCCCTGCGATTCCGCCCGAATCACCTCGCCCGCAATCTCCGACACGGCAGCGTGACCAACATTGTCGCATTCGTCATCGGTGACCTGAAGAACCCCTTCTATTTTTTGGTGGCCGCCGGGATCGAACGCGAACTCGCGCGCCACGGGCTCATGATGATCCTCGCCTCCACTGACGACGATCCCGCGACCGAGGAACGGGTGGTCGAGACGCTGCTCAAGCAGCGGGTTCGAGCCCTGCTGATGACCCCGATCGCCAGCGACCAGGGGTATCTCGAGGGGGAGCGTCAACTCGGAACCCCGGTGGTGTGCATCGACCGGCCCGCGAATAACCTCATCGCCGATGCCGTCGTGTTGGCCAATTTCGAAGGTACCGCGAACGCCGTGCGGCAGTTGATCAGCGCCGGCCATCGCCGCATCGCCTTCGTCTGCAGTCCGGCCTCGCTGTATACCCACCAGGAACGCCTGCGCGGATACCGTCATGCGTTGCGCGAGGCAGGAATCACCGACGCCGCGCAATGGGAACGGCTCGAAGAGGTCGATGGCCCGAGTGCCGAGGACTCCGTTCGTGATCTGCTTTCCCTGCCCCAGCCACCGACCGCGATCGTCGCGGGAAATAACCGGGCGAGCTCCGGCGTGGTCCGGGCCCTCGGAAACCGGTTCGACGCCGTCGCCTTCATCGGTTTCGACGATTTTGAACTCGCTGATGCAGCGGGCATCACGGTCGTCGCCTACGACCCTGCCGAACTCGGCAAACAGGCCGCCCGCCTGGTTGTGGAACGCCTGGACGACCCCCTCGCGCCGCCACGGCAAATCGAAATACCCACTCGATTGATCCGGCGTGGCTCGGGTGAGATAGCCCATCCCGCTTCAGCCTCACTGAACTGATTCGCCGAGCCACAAGGGAAATTCCGTGCCGCAAACCGCCGTCCGAAAGTCCATCAACGTCGTCGTCTGGGGAGAGAACCGCCACGAGCAGACCGATTCGAGTATCGCCGCTCGATACCCGGATGGCATGCACGGGGCGATCAAGCAGGGGATCGAGGAGTACCTCGGTGCCGGGGCATCCGTCTCTACAGTCACGCTCGATGACCCGGAGCACGGGCTGACCGAGGAGTTACTCGCGTCGACCGATGTGCTTCTCTGGTGGGGGCATGCCGCGCACGAACAGGTCGACGATGAGGTGGTGGATCGGGTGCACCGGCATGTGCTCGCCGGGCTCGGTCTGATCGTGCTGCATTCCGGGCACTTCTCCAAGATCTTCAAGAAGCTCATGGGCACCTCATGTTCGCTGCGTTGGCGCGGTGAGACCGATCGCGAACTGATCTGGACGATCGATCCCACGCATCCGATCAGCCAGGGAATTCCGCATCCCCTCATCATCGACAGCCAGGAGATGTACGGCGAATTCTTCGATATCCCGGCACCCGATGAACTGGTCTTCATCAGCTCGTTCGGCGGCGGAGAGGTGTTTCGCAGCGGGTGCACCTGGAAGCGCGGTCACGGACGCATCTTCTTCTTCAGCCCGGGAGACCAGGAGTACCCGGTCTATTTCCAGCCCACAATCCGTCGAGTGATCGCTAATGCGGTCGAGTGGGCTGTTACCAGTCGGCCGGAGCGCACTTCGCCGCAGCTGAGCCGGGTCTATTTGGGGGAATTCTTCCCCGAGTTCGATTCCGGCGGCAATGCGATCAAGGGGACGGTCGCCAGATGAGCGCGTTCGCGCTGCTCGCCGATTCCGCCTCCCCGGTGCGCGTGATCCAGGTGGGGGCCGGAGGCATGGGTCGGGTCTGGTTGCAATTGCTCGCCGACAGCTCCACCGTGCAACTCGTCGGCCTCGTCGATCTCGATGTCGAAGCCGCACGCAGCGCCCTGGAGGAAGTAGGACTATCGGATGTCGCGGTGGCGGCCAGCCTGAACGAGATCGCCGTCTCGACCGGAGCCGAAGCGGTCATCAACGTGACGGTTCCCGCCGCCCACCATCCGGTGAATATCGAAGCGCTGTTCGCGGGGCTGCCGGTGCTGTGCGAGAAGCCGATCGCGCCGACGCTGAGCCAGGCGCTCTCGCTCGCCGCCGCATCCGAGGCATCCGGCCAGCTATTGATGACGAGCCAGTCCCGCCGCTATTACCCGGTGCTCGCCGAATTGAAGCAGCAACTCGGGTCGCTCGGAACGATCGGAATGGCGGCGACGGAGTATTCCATGGCTCCGCGGTTCGGCGGATTCCGTGACGAGATGGACAGCCCCCTCCTGCTGGACATGTCAATCCACGCCTTTGATGTCGCGCGCTACCTTTTGGATGCCGATCCGGTCTCCGTCTACTGCGACAGCTTCAATCCGAGCTGGAGTTGGTATCGGGGAGACTCCGCCGCGACCGCGATCTTCGAGTTCGAAGGTGGCATTCGCTACAGCTACGTCGGCAGCTGGTGCAGCCCGGGATTCGAGACCTCATGGAATGGCTCGTGGCGGGTGAGCGGCTCTACGGGTACGGCCCTCTGGGACGGCGAATCGAGGCCACGGATCGACAACGCCGAGGGCGCTCCGATTCTCGACGGGGATGAACGCTCCACAGAATCCAGTGCCGGGGAGACCATCGCCGGAAGCCTGGCCGAGTTCATCGCCGCTCTGCGCACCGGCCAGGTCCCCTCCGGCGAAGTGCACTCGAACATCCTCAGTCTGGCCATGGTCGCGAGCGCTGTCCGTTCGGCCGAAACCGGTCAGCGCGTTGTGATCGACGCTCTCCTCGAAGAGGCCTATGCCGAGGCGGTTCGCGGCGAGCGCCACCCCGCGATCGCGACGCGTCTCGCCGGTTGGGGATCGGCCGCGACCGGCCTCGCGCGCGGACGACAGGCACTCTCCTGAGCACGTACCCCGCGGTGAATTCACACGCAACGGGCGAAGCGCGTGCGCTCCTGGACCTCGTCTCTACGGTCTCGGGTGAGCACATCCTGTCCGGCCAACACAACACGCCACGGGAACTCTCGTTGTACAGCGATGAGGCAGCGCGGATCACCGACTCCTACCCGGCGCTCTGGGGGCAAGATTTCGGATTCTCTGAAAATGGCGACATGGATGGGATTAACTTCCGCCAGGACGTGATCGATGAAGCGATGAAGCAGCACGCTGCCGGCTCGAAAATCACGCTCATGTGGCATGCGGTGCGCCCAACCGAGGACGAACCGGTGACCTTCCTCGACAGTATCTGCAATGGGATGCTTCCGCAGGCGGAGTGGGACGACCTCCTTACCGAGGGCACCGACATCCACGCCCGCTGGATTCGTCAGGTCGATGTAATCGCCGCGCTGCTGACGCAGTTGCGCGATGCCGACATCCCGGTGCTGTGGCGCCCGTATCACGAGATGAATGGAAGTTGGTTCTGGTGGGGCGGTCGAGAGGGTGCCCGGGGGTACGTGGCGCTCTACCGGCAGTTGTATGAGCGGTTCGTGTCGGTGCACCACTTGGACAATCTCATCTGGGTGTGGAACGCTAACGCTCCCCGCGCTGATGCCGCCGCCTACGCGGGTTTTTATCCCGGGCACGATGTCGTCGACATCCTGGCCGCGGACGTCTACGCGAACGACTATCGCCAGTCGCACCACGACGAGCTCGTCGGGCTCGCCGATGGCCGGCCGATCGCCCTGGGTGAGGTCGGCGTTTTGCCCACCCCGGAGATTCTCGAGAGCCAGCGCCAGTGGGCCTGGTTCATGACCTGGACGACGTTTCTCAGCCAGGAGAACGACGCCGACGAGGTGCGTCGGCTCTTCGCCAGTCCGCGGGTGCTGCACCGGGGCGAGCTGGGGCAGTAGCGTATAGAAATTATAATTAGCACCGCTAATAAGCTATGCTAAGGATATATGGCAAGCGATGAATCACCGCACGATGACCAAGACATCAGGTTAGCCATTCAGCGACTAGCCCGCCGCATCCGTTCGATGCAGGCCGATGATGACGTCACCGAAGGTCAGCGCGCCGTGCTATTTGCCCTGTCGAAGAATGGGCCGCAGACGCTGGGATCGCTCAGCGAACACGAGCGGGTGACACCTCCGAGCATGAACCGTACGATCAACGCGCTGGTAGACCTTGGCCTGGTGACGCGGAAGACTGCGACCGATGATGCTCGTAAAGTGAGCCTCGATCTCTCCCCGGCCGGCTGCGATTTCACCCGCGAGACCCAACGTCGGCGAGACGCGTGGTTCACGACCCGGCTCGACGCGTTGCCTGCCGAGCAGCGTCGGCTGCTGCGTGAAGTCACTCCGATCCTGCGCGACCTGGCCGACAGTTGACCGCGATGTTCCGCTCGCTGAGCGGGTTCAACTATCGGGTGTGGGCGGCCGGAGCGCTGGTCTCCAATGTCGGCACCTGGATGCAACGCACCGCGCAGGACTGGATCGTGCTCACCCAGTTGACCCACCACGATGCTGCCGCGGTCGGGTTTGTGATGGCTCTGCAGTTCGGTCCGCAACTGCTGCTACTTCCCCTCAGCGGACTGGTCGCCGACCGTCTTGACCAGCGCAAAGTGCTCATGGCCACGCAGGCCGCGATGGGAACTCTCGGGCTGGCTCTCGGCATCCTCACCGTCACTGGCATGGTGCAGCTCTGGCACGTCTACGTGTTCGCGGCCCTTCTCGGCTGCGTCGCCGCCTTCGACGCGCCGGCTCGCCAGACCTTTGTCTCCCAGCTCGTCGGTGGTGCCAACCTTTCCAACGCGGTCGCCCTCAACTCGGCCTCCTTCAGTGCGGCACGGCTGATCGGACCAGCCGCCGCGGGACTGCTCACCGCCGCGGTCGGCGCCGGCTGGGTGTTCCTCATCAACGCGGGCTCGTTCGGCGCGGTGCTGGTCTCCCTCGCGTTCCTTCGGGTGGCGGACCTCCAGCGCTCCGCCCGGGCGAAGCCGAAGAAAGGCAACCTCGCGGAGGGTTTCCGGTACGTACGGTCCCGACCTGACATCATGGTGATTCTGGTAATGGTCTTCCTCATTGGCACGTTCGGTCTCAATTTTCCGATTTTCATCTCGACAATGTCCACGTCCGTCTTCCACCAGGGTGCCGCGGCGTTCGGCGTGCTCTCCTCTGTCATGGCCATTGGATCAGTCGTCGGCGCGTTGCTATCGGCCCGACGCGAGAAGCCGCGGCTTCGGTTCCTCTTTGTGTCATCAGCCGTCTTCGGCATTGGCTGCATCACGGCCGCGGTCATGCCGAGCTACTGGGAATTCGCGATTGCCCTTGCCGTGGTCGGTCTGGCCTCCCAAACTATGATGACGACGGCGAACGGTGCCGTGCAGCTCTCCACCCCCGCTCCGGTGCGCGGTCGAGTGATGGCCATCTACATGGCGATCTTCATGGGCGGCACCCCCATCGGGGCACCCTTCGTCGGCTGGGTCGCGAATGAATTCGGGCCGCGCTGGGCGCTCGGAGTGGGCGCTGCATCCGGAGTTTTGGCAGCGCTCGTCGGCCTGTTCTGGCTGGTGAAGTACCACAACCTCCGCGTGCATTACATCGACCGGCGGCTGAGCGTGACCCACGACGGGCGCGAGCTCGCGGCCGAGGAGATCGTGACCGATTCGGTCATCTCGCAGAAGGGCTGACGCGCGACTCCCTAGGAGACTGTCTTCGCTCTCGGCATCGTTACAGTGACGGTAGTTCCGCCTGCCAGATAATCGCTCTTCAGAGCGATGCGACCACCGTGCCGCTCGACAAGAGACTTGACGATCGGCAGGCCGAGGCCGGTGCCTTGGATCACTCGAAGGGCCTCCGCGGGAGACCGGTAAAAACGTTCAAACACCTTCTCGACGTCTTCAGCGGGGATGCCGGGGCCGGTGTCGGTGATCACGAGTTGCACCTCATCGTCGGTGCAGGAGGTGATGATGTCCACCTCGCCTTCCGGAAGTGAGAACTTGATCGCATTGGACAGGATGTTTGAGACGATCCGGGTGAGGTCGTGCGAGACGGACGTCACAAACGGCGATTGCGGGTCGAACGACATCGACACGATCACCCCGCGCGACTTTGCCATGGTGGACTGCTCCTGCACGCACTCCCGGATGAGCCGGTGAAGGTCGACAGCCTTCGTGGTCTTCGTCGGCGAACTCGCACTCGTGCTTCCGAGCTCGAGCAGGTCTTCGACCAGGTCAGCCAATCGGCGAGCGTTGCGCTGGATTACGTCGATGTACTCTCGAATCTCCGGCTCCGTCACCGCGTCTTCCATCACCTCCGCGAAGCCCAGGATGCTGGTGATCGGAGTGCGGAGTTCATGGCTCACCGACGAGACGAAGTCGTCCTTTTGGCGGTTGAGATCACGGAGCTGGTCGACGAGGTCCTGCTCGTGCTCGAGGGCCTTCTGGTTGGCGACCTGTGCCTCGTATCGATCCGTGATGTCCACAAACTGTGCGGCGATGACGCCCTGGTCGAATTCGGAGTTGCGGGTACTGAGGAAATACTGCACACGCCGACCGGCACGGGTCGTTAGTTCACCGCGCTGCTCCGATACTCCACTCCGGCAATAGGCGTCGAAAATCTGCACTGCGGGGTCACGGCGAGAGAGCCGCACGACGCCCCCTGGGCCAAGATCCTCGACTTCGCCGGCGAGTGCGGGCCACTCGAGCATCTCGCTGGCGGCATCGTTTCCGAGAAGCACGCGCACCTCAGGAAAGCGAATCGGCTGAAGGATGAGCAACCCCACCTGCGCACCGACGAGGCCACCTCGCAGCAGTTGGCTCCGCGACTGCACCTGCTCGGCGAGACGCTCCCGTTCGAGGCGCCCGGCGCCGAGGAAGATGATCGTTCCGGCCTGGGCGATAAGGAACAGCTGGAGCATCTGGTTTGTGACGCTCACCCCCGCGACCTCCGAAGCGGCGAATGGCCCGCCACCGGCCGCCGTCAATTCCACCGTGAGCACCGCGGTCACGAGCAGCTCGATGATGGTAAAGCCGTAGCTGAAGTTGAAAGCCGCCCAGGACAGTACCGGGAGCGAGAGGAAGACCAGGGGCAGGGCATTGGTCGGCGAGAACACAAACCCGACTACGGCGAAAGTGACGACGATCTGCGCCACGAACTCCAGCCGATTGCGCGATACATCACCGCCGTAAACGACAAGCACCGGCGGTACCACCACGATGACCGCAGCGGCGTGGGACGCCATCACCGCGAATAGGGTCTCGATGAATCGACCGCCTTGGAGCATCCCGACGACCGCTGCAGCAAGCAGGCCGATTACCATCGAACCCGTAAGGATAGCAATCAGCAGGCGGGCGACATCGGACATCCGCCGAAGTCCCGCACCCCCGATGCCCCGGGAGAGGATCGCGCTGACGAGCCAGGTCTCGCTGAAGTTGGCTATCCCGAATCCGATAGAGACGAGGAGGGGTCGGCCGGCAGCATAGTTCGACCCGACCGTGACCAGTCCCACGAGAAGCGCCACACCCCACCGCCGCTTCCGCGCGCAGAGCGCTGCAACGACGCTGGCGCCCGCCGCTGGCCACCACGCCGCCGTCTGGGAACCGGGAGGTGTGAGCACGACCGCCGCCAGGCCGAGCACATAGGTGAGCGCTAGAAGGCCGGCGATGACCGAGAACCGCGTGCGTGCGCGAAGGCCGCTTACCAATGACACTGCATTTATACGTGCTAGCACGGCGCTCCCCCAGGCCTCATCATTATTGTGCCACCCAAGCGACTGGTGAGCTTTCGCGGGTGATCTCCCTTTTCACGAACAGCACCGCGGTGAACAAGCCAGCGTAGACACTGCCAAGCGGCGCGACGTCGGTGTAGTCGCGTCCCCGACCGATAGCCCGCGCGGTCAGTCCAGTAGGGATGTTCCCCACGTGACAACACCGTCGATCGCCACGCGGTCGTGGCTCACCGCCTGGGAGTAGAGCACGAATCCGGTGATCCAGACCGCGACGACCAGCACGAGAGTGATGAGGGCTATCCACCACGCCTGGCGGCGCCTCACGAGGCTGACGATCGTGAGCACGTTCCCCATAATCAGCAACAGGAACATTACAAACCATGAGATGCCGAGCGAGGCCACCGCCGCGCCTGCCGAACAGGTGGCCACCGGGCAGCGGCCCACGAGAGCAGCCGAGAACAGGTCGATCACGGCAGCAACAACGAGGAATCCACCGCCGATCAGGAGCACAGCGATCGAGACCGCAATGTCCCAGATGAGGAGCGGACGCCGGTTCGCGATAGTGTCACTCATCGACAGCTCAGCCTTCCGCTCGGGTCAACACGAACACCGGTATCTGACGGTCGGTCCCCGCCTGGTAGTCGGCATACGGCGGATAAGCCGCGACGGCTCGCCCCCACCACACGTACTTTTCATCGCCCGTGACTTCACGAGCGCGATAGTCCGCCTTCACGGCGCCATCCTGCAGTTCGACATCGGGATTCTTCACGAGATTGAAATACCAGACCGGATTCTTGGGCGCCCCGCCGAGCGAGGCAACCACCGCGTACTCGCCCTCGTATTCGACCCGCATGAGCGCTGTCTTACGCAACTGACCGGACTTCGCGCCAACGGAGGTCAGCACAATGATGGGCATACCTCGCAGATCAGCACCCTTCGCGCCGTCGGTCGCTTCAAACAGTTCGGCCTGCGTGCGGGCCCAGTCCACCGTGCTCGGTGCATATTCACCTTCGAGAGGCATCGCTACTCCGCTCCCCGCCAGTCGATGACGATTCCGTTGAGATGGTCGCGCTCCGGGGTGAAGAGGCGTCGGTAGGTGGCATCCGCTTCGGTCCAGTTGACTTGGTTTGTGATGAGCGGATCGAAATCGAGCTCGCCGGAGACGATGCGCCGCAGCACGGTGCGTCGCACCTCAGAGGTGCCGATAAACCATGGGAACACCGCGTTGATCTGGCGTTCGTGGGCGAGTTCATAGGTGAAGGAGACCTGGTCGGGGTACACGCCTTCGAAGACCATCGTGCCTTCGAAGCGCAGGCACTCGAGCGCGCTGTCGATGAGCGCAGCGACCCCGGTGGATTCGATCACCATGTCGAACCCGTCGGGGAAGTCGGGCTGAAGCTGGGACCAGGGCGATCCAGCCGAACCATCGATTACTCGGTCGGCGCAGTGCGCCCCGGAGATGGCCCGGCGTTCGGGGGAGACCTCAGAGACCACCACGTAAGCGCCGCGGTCCCGCGCGAGCATCGCCGTGGCCTGGCCGATGAGTCCCTGGCCGAGCACGAGTACGGTGTCGCCGCTGGCGATTCCGGCCTTATCGATCGCGTTGAGTCCGACCGCCGCCGGCACGAACAGCGCGGCCATGTGGTAGGAATCGGTCTCTTCGATCGGGTAGGTCAGCTCGAGGTCGGCGATGAAGTACGCCCCATGGGTCCTGTCCGCGAAACACGCGACAGCCTCCCCAAGCATGAGACCGTGGCGCTCCTCTCCCTCGCCGAACTCGACGATGTGGCCGACGCCCTGATAGCCGGGGGTGAAGGGCACTGGACCCCATGATGGCCGCACGCCGGTCGCGGCCAGCATCTCGGTGCCGACACTCACTCCGGTGAAGTCGGTGCGGATGAGCACCTTTCCCGGTCCGGGATGGGTCACCGGCCTCCGGCCAAGTTCAACGCGGCCGAACTCCGGCACGATGAGCGCGGGAGCATCGACGGGGATTAGCGGCGCCATGATCCCTACAACGTACTCTCTCGCACCACCAGTTCAGGCTGGAAAACGACCTGCCGCGGTGCGAGCGTGGAGTCGGCAGCCTCTTCGAGGAGAATCTCCACGGCGGTCCGGCCGATGAGCGCGCTCGGCTGGCGGATGGACGAGAGGGGCACGACGGCGGCACTTGCGAAGTCGATGTCGTCGTAGCCGATCAGGGCGATCTGCTCTGGCACGCGCACATCCGCTCCCTGCATCATGAGCGCCTGGAGCACGCCCATCGCGACGAGGTCGTTCGCGGCGAATACCGCGTCAGGCCGGTCCGTCGGGGCTCGACCGACGAGATCGGTGCCGGCGGTGCGTCCCGCGATGACGGTGAGCCCGTCGATCGGGATGACCTCGAGGGAGGCATCCGGATGCGCCGCTACTGCGATTCGCGCGCCAGCGAGCCGGTCGGTCACCTGTTGGATCTCGAGCGGTCCGCCGATGAACGCGATGCGGCAGCGGCCTTTCGCGAGCAGATGGCCGACGGCGAGCGCGCCACCCGCGACGTCGTCTACCGAGACCGAGCTGAAGGAGGTGTCTGCGCTCGTGCGGTCTACGAGTATCGCCGGTATACCCCGATCTCGCAGCTGTCGGAGCCTCGGAGTGATGTCACCAAACGGCGAGATGAGCACGCCGTGCATCCGCTGCACCTCGAACAGGTCGAGGTAGGTAGCCTCGCGATCGGCCTTTTCATCGCTGTTGCCGAGGATCACCGAGAAGCCATCGGCAGCGGCGCGGTCTTCCGCTCCCCGCGCGAGGTCGGTGAAGAAGGGGTTGCGTACGTCGAGCACGACCAGCCCGATGCTGCTGCTGCGGCCGGCGCGCAACTGACGAGCCGCATCATTACGCACGAAACCGAGCTCGGCGATTGCGGACTGGACGCGGGATGCGACGGCAGCCGAAACCTTCTCGGGACGGTTCATCACGTTCGAGACCGTTCCGACCGAGACGCCGGCGAGAGCCGCAACATCCTTCACACTGGCCGCCATGTATTTCCTCACTCCTCCAGCTGCGCGCGATGCGCCGCTCATTGCATGATGCCAGTATTGTCGCGCCGGTGCGGGTAGCAGCTTAGAACGATTCACAAATCGCCTTGACGAGAGGTAACAACACGGCATAGAGTGCAATTCGTTCGCTATTCTAAAACGATTCAATTTACCTCGACGTGGAGGACCCGCCGGCAATGAGGATGAGCCAAATAGGGAAACCCACACCATCCTCGAGCCGCGCAACCTCGCCACGTCCTTCGGCGTCGTGGCGGCCCCGGCGTCCGCGGACCTTCGGGTCGAGATGCGCTCGGTCCATGCCTTCGTCGGAGAGAACGGCGCCGGTAAGTCCACCCTGGTCAAAAACATTGCCAGTTCGTGCCAGCCGGACTCTGGCCGCTTCACCGTCGACGGGAGCCGGAGCTGACAAAACCGTTATCGTCGGGCCCCGACGGAGTTCGACACCAACAATGTCGTCTACCAAAACTGTCAAGCCCTCCGCTCTCCCGGGCCGGTCCGGGCCGCCCGGCTCGCGAGAGCATCACTTCACACTCGCGGAGACCTGATGACTTCCCGCCTCACCGCCGCTGACGCTCTCGCCCCGAAGAAGCGCCGCCAGACCCGGATCGGTCTCGTCGCCGGCGGTCTCGCCGCGTACTGGCCACAGTTTCCGGATCTCCTCCCGCAGTTGCAGCAATCCTCGGCCTATGTGACATCCCGCTTCGACGACCTCGACGCCGAGGTGATCGATGTCGGCTTTATCTCGGATGCCCCGGAGGCCAACGTTGCTGCCGAGAAGCTGCGCGTCGCCGACTGCGACCTCATCGTCATCTTCCTCACCACCTATCTCACCTCGTCCATGGTGTTGCCGATCGCGCAGCGCGCCAGGACACCCGTGCTCGTGATCGACCTGCAGCCGACCGAAGCGATGGACCACGCCAACTTCGACACCGGCAAGTGGCTCGCCTACTGCGGCCAGTGCCCCGTGCCAGAGGTGGCGAATGTCTTCCGCCGCGCCGGTATCCCGTTCCGGTCCGTCTCCGGTCACCTGAAGCAGGAGTCCGCCTGGGCGCGCATCGACCAGTGGGTGCATGCGGCCGGAGTTCGCGCGACCCTGCGCACCGCCCGCCACGGCCTGATGGGCCACCTCTACCCCGGCATGCTCGACGTCTCCACTGACCTCACCCTCGTCTCGACCCAGTTCGGCTCCCATGTGGAGGTGCTTGAGTTCGACGACCTTCGCGTGCGGGTTGCGGAGGTGACGGATGACCAGGTACGGGATCGTATGGAGCTCGCGAAGTCGCTGTTCACGCTCGACCCCTCCGTCAAAGAGGACGACTTCGCCTGGGGCGCGAAGGTCTCGGTGGGCCTCGATCGACTCGTCGAGGACTTCGACCTCGACTCCGCCGCCTACTATCACCGTGGCCTGCAGGGCGAACAGCACGAGCGGCTCGGGGCAGGCATGATCCTCGGAGCATCACTCCTGACCGCCCGCGGCATCCCCTTCGTCGGCGAGTACGAACTGCGTACCTCGCTCGCGATGCTCGCGGCCCACAGCATCGGCGCCGGTGGATCGTTCACTGAGATCCAGGCCCTCAACTTCTTCGACAACGTCGTCGAAATGGGCCACGACGGACCGGCCCACCTCGCCGTCTCCGAACGCGACCCGCTGCTGCGCGGCCTCGGGGTCCATCACGGAAAGCGCGGCTTCGGCGTCTCAGTCGAGTTCGACGTGAAACAAGGCCCGGTCACGACCTTCGGCATCGGACAGGATCGCGACGGCAGCTTCACCTTCATCACCAGTGAGGGAATGGTCGTACCCGGGCCGTTACTCGCGATCGGAAACACGACCTCCCGCGTTGACTTCGGTGGGGATCCCGGCGAATGGGTCGACGAGTGGTCGCAGACCGGGATCGGGCACCACTGGGCGCTCTGCGTCGGGCATCGGGCCGGAGACATCCGCGCCGCCGCCTCGCTGCTCGGCATCGAGCATCGGCATGTCGACATGGCGTCACTGCCGAGGTGGCGCTCGTGAGGCGTGTCTGCTTCCAGCTGCAGGTGAAGCCCGGTCACATTGACGCCTATCGTAAGGCTCACGCCACGGTGTGGGCCGACATGCTTTCAGCCCTCCATGACACCGGATGGCACAACTACTCGATCTTTCTTCGCCCGGATGGCCTCGTCATCGGTTACTTCGAGACCAGAGACTTGCAGGCCAACCTTGACGGCATGGCAGCCGCTCCCGTGAACGCACGATGGCAGGCAGCGATGGCCGAGCACTTCGTCGACCTCGATGTTCCGGCCGACCAAGCGTTTCTCTACCTCGACGAGGTCTTCAACCTCGACGACCAGCTCAACAGCGTCAACCAGAACGGGATCCCCTCATGACTACCTTCGCTTCAATCACTTCGTTGCTTGCTGAGCAGGCGATCGAGCTGCCGTCGTGGGCGTTCGGTAACTCGGGCACCCGGTTCAAAGTCTTCAGCACCCCAGGCACCCCCCGCACCCCGGAGGAGAAAATTGCTGACGCCGCCCAAGTGAACAAACACACCGGCCTCGCCCCCACCGTGGCCCTGCACATCCCCTGGGACAAAGTCGACAACTATGCCGCGCTCGGCGTCTTCGCCAACGACCACGGGGTGGCCCTCGGCACCATCAACTCCAACACCTTCCAGGACGACGACTACAAATTCGGCTCCCTCACCCACGCCGACCCGGTGATCCGGCAGAAAGCCATCGACCACCACTACGAATGCATCGACATCATGGATGCCACCGGCTCCCGCGACCTGAAAATTTGGCTCGCCGACGGCACCAACTACCCCGGCCAGCAGAACTTGCGCGCCCGGCAAGACCGACTCGCCGACTCCCTCGCCCACATTTACGCCCGCATCGGTGATACCCAACGCCTGGTGCTGGAATACAAATTCTTCGAGCCTGCGTTTTATCACACCGATGTCCCCGACTGGGGTACCTCCTACGCCCAAGTGACCGCCCTCGGCGAGCGGGCGATGGTCTGTTTAGACACCGGACACCACGCCCCCGGCACCAACATCGAGTTCATCGTCATGCAACTGCTCCGCCTCGGCAAACTCGGCTCCTTCGACTTCAACTCCCGCTTCTACGCCGACGACGACTTGATCGTCGGAGCCGCCGACCCATTCCAACTGTTCCGCATCCTCCACGAAGTCATCCGCGGCGGCGGATACGGCGAAGGCTCACCCGTCGCCTTCATGCTCGACCAATGCCACAACGTCGAAGACAAAATCCCCGGCCAAATCCGCTCCGTCCTTAACGTGCAAGAAATGACCGCACGCGCGCTCCTCGTCGACACCGCAGCACTGGACGCAGCACAAAACACCGGCGACGTGCTCGGGGCGAACGGTATCCTGATGGACGCCTTCTACACCGACGTGCGCCCGGCCCTCGCCGCCTGGCGCGAAACGCGCGGCCTTCCCGGCGATCCGATGGCCGCCTACGCGGCATCCGGCTACCAGGCTCGGATCGCGACCGACCGGGTCGGCGGAGTGCAAGCCGGCTGGGGCGCCTAAGCCCTGCGCTCACCCGCGGCGGACACACGACCCCGCGGCGGGAGTTACACCCCCCGCCGCGACGACATACCGACTCCGCGAGAGCGCGTATCCCCCGCCACCACAAATTCGCCACCGACACAGTCACCACAAGTCGCCACAGACCGAAGGATCACCACATGACCAACCCAGCGGCCACCGAGCTCATCGCCAGGAGTAATCGCCTCGGCTCTGACCCGCGGGTCACGAACTACGCGGGGGGTAACACCTCCGCCAAGGGAACGGATGTCGACCCGGTGACGGGTGGGCCGATCGAGCTGCTCTGGGTGAAGGGCTCCGGCGGCGACCTCGGCTCCCTCACCGAGTCGGGTCTCGCGGTGCTGCGCCTCGACCGACTGCGTGCGCTGAAGAATGTCTACCCCGGGGTCGACCGGGAGGACGAGATGGTCGCGGCCTTCGACTACACGCTTCACGGCAAGGGCGGTGCTGCCCCCTCGATCGACACCGCGATGCACGGACTTGTGGATGCCGCCCACGTCGACCACCTTCATCCGGACTCTGGCATCGCTTTCGCGACGTCCGTCGATGGGGAAGCCCTCACGGTGACGGCGTTCGGTGAGAAGGTCGTCTGGGTGCCGTGGCGGCGTCCGGGCTGGCAGCTCGGCCTCGATATCGCGGCGATCAAGGAGGCCAACCCGGCCGCGATCGGCTGCATTCTCGGCGGCCACGGGATCACCGCCTGGGGCGACACCTCTGCTGCGGCAGAAGCCAACTCACTCTGGATCATCGAGACCGCCGAGAAATTCATCGAAACCAACGGACGCCTCGATCCATTCGGAACCGTCTTGGATGGTTACAGCCCGCTGACACCGGAATCCCGGGCTTCCCGGGCCGCCGTGCTCGCCCCCACCCTGCGCGGGCTTGTCTCCACAGACCGGGCCCAGGTGGGTCACTTCACCGATGCCGAGGTCGTTCTCGACTTCCTGCAGTCCTCAGAGCACCCCCGTCTCGCCGCCCTCGGCACCAGCTGCCCTGACCACTTCCTGCGCACCAAGGTGAAGCCGATGCTGCTCGACCTGCCGCCGACAGCGTCCCTCGAGGACCAGCTCGCGCGACTGCATGAACTTCACGAGGAATATCGCGCCGATTACCAGGCGTATTACGACCGCAATAAGCCGCTACTGGAATCCGAGCTCGCAGGCTCACTCGGCACTGGCGTCGCAGGATCGCTGCGCGATCCTCACAGCTCCAGCGTGCCAGCGATCCGCGGCGCCGATCCCCTCATCGTGCTCATTCCCGGCATCGGCATGTTCAGCTACGGGGCCAACAAGCAGACTGCCCGAGTCGCAAGCGAGTTCTACATCAATGCGATCAACGTGATGCGAGGCGCAGAGGCGATCTCCACCTACGCGCCCATCGATGAGACCGAGAAGTTTCGCATCGAATACTGGGCACTCGAGGAGGCGAAGCTGCAGCGGATGCCTCGCCCCAAGCCCCTCGCAACGCGCGTCGCACTCGTCACCGGCGCGGCATCCGGAATCGGCAAAGCAATCGCCATGCGCCTCGCCGCCGAAGGAGCGTGCGTTGTGATCGCCGACCTCGACCTCGAGAAGGCACAGGCCGCCGCATCCGAAATCGGGGGAACGGACGTTGCGATCGGCGTGCAGGCAAACGTCACCGACGAACTGCAGGTGCAGGCCGCAGTGGATGCCACAGTGCTCGCGTTCGGCGGGCTCGACCTCGTCGTCAACAACGCCGGTCTCTCGCTCTCGAAGAGCCTCCTTGAAACCACCGTTGCTGACTGGGACCTGCAGCACGACGTCATGGCGAAAGGCTCGTTCCTCGTGAGCCGGGCGGCGGCGAAGGTGCTGATCGAGCAGAAACTCGGCGGCGATATCATCTACATCTCGTCGAAAAACTCCGTGTTCGCTGGCCCCAACAACATCGCGTACTCCGCGACGAAAGCCGACCAGGCCCACCAGGTGCGGCTGCTTGCGGCCGAGCTCGGCGAATACGGTGTGAAGGTCAACGGAATCAACCCGGACGGGGTAGTGCGCGGGTCAGGCATCTTCGCCGGCGGGTGGGGCGCCAAGCGCGCCGCCGTGTACGGCGTGCCGGAGGAGGACCTCGGCAAGTATTACGCCAAGCGAACCCTGCTGGGGCGCGAGGTTCTGCCCGAGAACGTGGCCAGCGCCGTGTTCGTGCTCTGCACTAGCGACCTCAGCCACACCACGGGGCTCCACATCCCCGTCGACGCTGGCGTCGCCGCCGCCTTCCTACGATGACGACTTCTTCGCCTCCGCGCCCGCGAGTGACACTCGCGCCCGAACGTTCGGGCGCGCGTGTCACTCGCGGGCGCATGGGGAGCATTGCGGGGCGCATGGGGAGCATTGCGGAGCGCATGGGGAGCATTCGCGGGCGCACGGAGAGTGTTCAGCGGCGCACGGGAAACACTCGGGTGCAGGCGCGCGTCGTTCGAAATTGCACGGAGGTCGATCGGTGACCGAGGCTGTCGCCGCAGTCGACCTCGGCGCGACCAGCGGTCGGGTGATGCTCGGATATGTCGGGCACAACGAGCTGAGCCTGCGGCCGGTTGCGCGCTTTCCCAACGGCCCGGTGGCGACCGCCGATGGGCTTCGCTGGAATCTCACCGAGCTCTATCGCCACGTGCTCTCGGGGCTCGACGCAGCGATCCGCGAAGAGACGAACGTGCAGAGTATCGGCATCGACTCCTGGGCTGTGGATTACGCCCTCCTTTCCGGCGATCGGATGCTCGCCGAGCCGTTCCACTACCGCGACGAGCGCACCGTGCCGGCCGTTGCAGCGGTGCACGAACTCGTGGGTGCTGCAGAGCTCTACCGAGCCAACGGCCTGCAGCACCTCCCGTTTAACACTCTCTTCCAACTCACCGCTGACCGTCTGGCCGGCACTCTGGACGAGGCAGATGGGATCCTGCTCATCCCGGACCTGCTCGGCTTCTGGCTCACCGGTGTGAAGGGTGCCGAGCTGACTAACGCGTCGACGACCGGCCTACTCAGCGTCACCACACGCAGGTGGGATGACGCGCTGATCCAGCGACTCTCCCTGCCGCGGAGCATCCTCCCTGATCTCATCGAGCCGGGAACACTCTTGGGATCCGCAACGAGATTTGGTGGGGTGCAGGTGCTCACGGTGGGATCGCACGACACCGCATCCGCCGTCGTCGCCGTCCCCTCGACTCGCGATGACTTCGCCTACATTTCCTGCGGAACCTGGGGGCTGGTGGGGGTCGAGCTGGAGAGTCCGGTGCTCACGGATGCGAGCAGGCTCGCCAACTTCACCAACGAGGGCGGAGTGGATGGGCGCGTGCGTTTCCTGCACAACGTGATGGGCCTCTGGCTGCTCAGCGAGTCAGTGCGCACCTGGGAGCACGAGGGCCAGGCGATTGATCTGCCCGCGCTGATCGCCGCGGCCACCGTCATCTCCGCCGGGCCGTTCTCCGCCGGGCCGTTCGATGCCGGGCCGTTCGATGCCGAAGACCCGAGGTTCCTCGCTCCCGGCGACATGCCGGGTCGGATCGCGGGCTGGTACTCAGAGCGCGGGCTTCCGGCCCCACGCACTCCGGCCCAATTCGTTCGCGCGATCATCGAGAGTCTTGCAGTCGCCTTCACGGAGGCCGTGGCAACAGCCAGCGCACTTTCCGGCAAACCGGTCTCGGTCATCCACATCGTCGGGGGCGGTTCCCAGAATGGGTTGCTCTGCCAGCTGACTGCCGACCGCAGCGGCCTCCCGGTGCTTGCCGGACCGGTGGAGGCGACCGCCATCGGAAACGTGCTGGTTCAGGCGCGAGCGCAGGGTCTCGCCAGCGGGTCACTCGAGGCAATGCGCGTACTTGTTGCAACGTCGTTCTCGCCCCGCCGCTTCGACCCGCGCATCCCGTGATCACCCGGTCCGATTGCCAATGACCACATAGAGTTCGGATGTTCGCCCTGCCAGTGTTGACTCTCGAAGAAGGTTGTCTATGAAATTCGTCCGGATCGGAGCGGTCGGCCAAGAGCGACCGGTCGTGCTTGTAGGCCACTCCAGTTATGACATCAGCAGCATCACCGCCGATATCACCGGGCAGTTCCTTGAGTCGGATGGTGTCGGCCGCGTGCGCGAGGCCCTCGCGGCGGGCAGTCTGCCGGTGACCACGACCGGCGGAGAGCGTATCGGGTCGCCCATCGTGCGCCCGAGCGCCGTCATCTGCATCGGCATGAACTACGCCGCCCATGCTGCAGAGAGCGGGTCGCTTCCGCCCACAATCCCGATCATGTTCCTGAAGACGCCGAACACCGTGGTCGGCCCGGATGACGATGTCGCGATCCCGCGCGCGAGCACCAAGACAGATTGGGAGGTCGAGCTCGGGGTTGTGATCTCGAAGCGTGCGTCCTACCTTGACTCGCCCGCAGACAGCATCGATCACATCGCGGGCTTTGTCGTGGCAAATGATCTCTCCGAGCGCGAATTCCAGCTGGAGCTGTCGGGCGGTCAGTGGTCGAAGGGCAAGTCCGCTCCGGGATTCAACCCGACAGGCCCCTGGCTCGTTACTCCCGACGAGGTCGACTACCGCGCGCTTCGGCTGCGCAGCTGGGTGAATGGCGAACCGCGCCAGGATTCCTCCACGGCCGACCTGATCTTCGACGTCGACTACATCATCTGGCACCTCAGTCAGTTTCTCACCCTCGAACCGGGAGATCTTGTGCTCACCGGAACCCCGGAGGGAGTCGCTCTTTCTGGCCGGTTCCCCTACCTTCGCGCGGGTGACGTGTGTGAGATCGAGATCGATGGCCTCGGGCGCCAGCGTCAGCTCTTTGTCTAACCCCACCGCGCGAGCCTGCACTTCGCGCCGCCTATGCTGACGATATGAAGGGCTGGCGACATGGATGAGCTGCTCGCGTCGAAAACCGCCGGTCACGCCGGCTCGGATTCCCGCCGCTTTGAGCTGACGCTGCGAAAGCCCTGGTTTGGCTGGACGCCAAAGCCGACTGTCGTGTTCGACGGGAGAGGCAATCCGGCTCAGTGGGGCACCGGCACGTGGATGGTCGCCACTAGGGGCACAACGATGGTGGGGGTCTTCCTGTTCAACCGGCTGTGGCGATTCGGTGAAGCCGAGATCGCCCTCGACGGAACCGGGCCCTCCGCTGTCACCTACTCTGCTCCGTGGCTTCCATTCCTTCGTGGTCGCCTGCACGTGACCGCGTCCTAACCGCCGGCGGTCGTCGAGCGACATCTGGGGGGCGTTCAGAAAAAGCCTCGGTCTAGATTTGACTTATTCAAAACAACAGGTATTGTTGTCGTTATGACGCAGTTAGATCCCCTCGAATCGGCCGGCTTGGCCGACTCTGTGCGGGCCGCCGGGCTCAAGGTGACCGCTCCGCGGCTCGCGGTTCTCGGAATGCTGCAGCATGCCCCACACTCCAGCGCCGAAGAAGTCTTCGCCGGTGTGCGGAATGAGTTGCCGGGAACCTCGGTTCAAGCCGTGTACGGAGTTCTGGCCGCGTTCACATTTGCGGGCCTTGTGCGTCGCATCGATCCGGCGAGTTCACCGGCGCTGTTCGAGTGCCGAGTCGGTGACAATCACCATCACATCCTCTGCGTTCGCTGCGGAGACCTGAAAGACGTCGATTGCGTGATCGGCGCAGCCCCGTGCCTGACTCCGTCTGACACCTCGGGCTTCACGGTGTACGCGGCCGAGGTCACATTCACCGGACTCTGCGAACCCTGCCAGAAGCAGCTCGTACTCGAAGGCTCAGCAGACCAGTAAGTCCGGAGCAATAGCGCTCCATCCTCAGCAGCCAGCGTCCAATGCGCCGAGCAGCTGCGTTTCTCGGCCCGCCGGTCGTCTTTATCGTCGACGGATCGGGCCCGCCGTCCACCCATCCACCGCGCAACCAATTAGCGCGCAACCAATGCCTAACCAAAGGAATACATCATGACCATGACCCATGAAATCGACATCTCCAGCATCTTCGCCCTGCCAAGCGAGAACGATGTGGCCATTCAGCCACTCGCCCCGCAGACGGTCGGAACCTATGTCACAACGAACGCCGCGTTTGTGCCGGTCGTCGGAACCTACGTGACAACGTCACGCGTTGCCGCCGGCGAGCAGGTGCGAGGCCGCTACGTGAGCAACTCCCGCCCCGTCACGGCTGCCGATGGCTCCTTCGTGACCAGCCAACTCCGCTGATCTCGTAACGAGTGCCACCCGGAATAGAGGAGCGCGCGGTCTGTCCTACAGTGCAGGACTCCTGGGCTGTGTGACAGGCCGCGCGCTCGCATCCGCCGGGCCGATAGTCCTGCAGAGCACAGGGGTTAGACGCCGCGATCATCCCCATCGGACTACCGCAGAAAGTGACCTGGCGGCACCGGTCCATTGCCTCGTATACTTGTCTAACAATGTTGTCGCCATCAGCCCGGTCGACCCGGGACACCGCGCTCAAGACAACCTCTCTCCCCGAGGCTGTCTACGACGCCCTGCGCGAGAGCATCGTCACCATGGTCGATCGTCCGGGAGCGCTTCTCACCGAGTCGGCCGTGGCCGGGCGCTACGGCGTGGCTCGACCCACCGCGAAGGCCGCTCTCGAACGGCTGGTGAGTGAGGGGCTGCTGTCGCGACGCGCGCATCACGCCGCGCAGGTTCCGGAGCTCAGTCGCGACGACATCCAGGATCTCTACTCCAATCGCGTGATTCTCGAAGAGGCCGCACTGCGGAACCTCGCGACCGACGCCGTGGTCCCGGTCGCCGCTCTCGCCGTGCATCGCGAGCTACTCGAGCACGTGCGCACCAATGATCGTGCCGCCCTCGCGCGCACCGATCTCGACTTCCACCGCCAACTCGTGCTTGCCCAGCACAGCCAGCGCCTCGCGAGGATGCACGGCCTGCTGATGGGAGAAATCGAGCTCTGCATTGGCCAGGTGCAGTCGCACCAACTCCTCCGTCCGGCGGATGTCGCGCACCAGCACCAGGGCATCCTCGACGCCGTGGCGGCCGCAGACGCTCCCCTCGCCGCTCGTCTCACTCGCGCACACATCGAGGGCGCCCGCGACCGGCTCCTGCAGAAATACGACAGCGAGCCGCCGGTATGACCATCACCCGCATGACCATCACCCGCATGACCATCACCGTCGCGGTGCCCGACGCCGCAATGCTCGACCGCCTCTCTGCTATCGGGCACGACGTCGTACTCGAGGTGTGGACGACGGATGACCCGCCCCTCGACCATCCCGTCGACCTGGTCGTGCTGCCGTACTCGGTCTCCGCCGCCACACTCCCCGCCTTCGCGCACTCCCCGGTCTCGGTGATCCAGAGCCAGACGCTCGGGTTCGACGCCGTGGAACAGCTGCTCCCCGCCGGGCTCGCCTACTGCAATGCGGTCGGTGTTCATGAGGGACCGACCGCGGAACTCGCCGTCGCCCTGATTCTCGAGAGCCAACGCGGTCTCGACGTCATTGCCCGCGCGCAGCCCTCCGGCGGCTGGCAGCGCGACTGGTACCCCGGCCTTCTCGGGCGCTCGGTGCTCATCGTCGGGGTAGGGGGAGTCGGTGACGCGATCGCCGCGCGACTCGAGCCTTTCGGCGTCGCCCTCAGCCGGGTGGCGCGTACCGCCCGCGAAGACCGGCGCGGGGTCATCCATTCCCTCAGGGACCTGCCGACCCTGCTCGGCAAGGCGGACATCGTCGTGCTTGGCATCCCCCTCACTCCCGAGACCGCCGGCGTGGTCGACGCGGCGTTCCTCGGCCAGATGAAAGCCGGCGCCCTGCTCGTGAACGTGTCCCGCGGCGCGATCGTCGACACGGCGGCACTCACGGCGAGCGTCGCGAGCGGAGCGATCCGCGTCGCCCTGGATGTCGTGGAGCCCGAACCGCTCCCACCCGATCATCCGCTCTGGACCCTGCCCGGCGTGATCATCACCCCGCACCTCGGCGGCCAGGTCGCGAGCATGGCCTCTCGCATCGATCCACTCGTGCGCCTCCAGATCTCCCGGCTGCAGAGCGGCCTCTCCCCCCTGAATATCGTCGTCGACACAAGGACATCATCATGAAACTGCAGCGCCACTTCCCCCGGGTACGCGATCTCGCGCCCCTCATGCACTTCGCCACCCCGGAGTTCAACGCGAAGAAGCGTCGGCTCGAAAAGGCGCTGACGATCCACGACCTTCGAGCGATCGCACAAAAGCGCACCCCGAAGGCCGCCTTCGACTACACCGAGGGAGCCGCCGAGGCAGAGATCTCGCTGGCCCGTGCGCGCCAGGCCTTCGAGGACATCCAGTTCAATCCAGCGATCCTGCGGGACGTCTCGGTGGTCGACACTTCTTCGACGGTGCTCGGCGGCCCGACCGCACTGCCGTTCGGCATCGCCCCGACCGGCTTCACCCGCATGATGCAGTCGGAGGGGGAGATCGCCGGGGCCGGGGCGGCCGGGGCGGCCGGTATCCCCTTCTCGCTGTCCACCATGGGCACGACCGCCATCGAGGACGTGAAGGCCGCGAACCCGACCGGGCGCAACTGGTTCCAGTTGTACATGTGGAAAGATCGCGACCGCTCGATGGCGCTTGTCGACCGGGCCGCGAAGGCCGGATTCGATACCCTTCTGGTGACCGTGGATGTGCCAGTAGCCGGCGCAAGGCTGCGCGACAAACGCAACGGATTCTCCATCCCGCCGCAGCTCACTCTCGGCACCGTCATCAACGCCCTGCCGCGACCGGAATGGTGGATCAACTTCCTCACCACCGAGCCGCTCGCCTTCGCCTCCCTCGACCGCTGGTCGGGCACGGTCGGTGAGCTCCTCGACACGATGTTCGATCCGACCGTCACCTTCGAGGACCTCGCCTGGATCACGGACCAGTGGCCGGGCAAGGTCATGGTGAAGGGAGTGCAGAGCCTCGACGACGCCCGGCGGCTGGCGATGATGGGAGTCGACGGGATCATCCTCTCCAATCACGGCGGCCGCCAACTCGACCGCGCACCCATCCCGTTCCACCTGCTTCCGGATGTCGCCCGCGAAGTCGGCACAGACCTCGAGGTGCACCTCGACACTGGCATCATGTCGGGCGCCGACATCGTCGCCGCGATCGCCCTCGGCGCAGACTTCACCCTCGTGGGACGCGCGTACCTCTACGGACTCATGTCCGGTGGGCGCGAGGGAGTCGACCGCATGATCGAGATCCTCGGCGAGCAGATCACCCGCACCATGCGCCTGCTCGGAGTCACCTCCCTCGCCGAACTGACACCCGCCCACGTCACCCAACTCGAACGCCTCGCACCCCGGGCACTGAGCCTCCCCGCCGCGACCGCCCCGCGGCCGCCCGCCAAGGCCACAACCAGGCCGTCCGTCACGCCGAAGACCCCGCCGAAGGCCGCTCCGCCGAAAGCCGGCCCGCGTAAGTCGCCGATCGCGGGCTGACCAGTACCTCCGCTCACGCTCGCGACACCCTCACCGGAGTGCCGCGGGCTTCAGCGCACCCCACGCATCAGGGCGAGCACCGGTTTTGCAACGAGCACGAGGATCACGCCGATCACGATCGCAGTGCCGCCGAGAACGCTGAAATACGGAGCCTCATTCCGCGGGTCATACAGCGCCGCGAGCTGGCCGGAAACCGCAGAGCCAATCGCCACGGAGAGGAAAAACAGCGCGACCATCTGTGTGCGGAAGCGTGCCGGGGCCAGTTTCGTCGAAACGGACAAGCCGATCGGTGAGAGCAACAACTCGGCAATGGTGAACACCAGCAGGATGAGCACAAGGGCGAGCACTGGCGTGCCATTTCGTCCCGTGGCCACGAAGGGCAGGAAGAGGAGGAAACCGGCGCCAACGCCAAGCGTACCCAGCCCGAACTTCACCGGGGTGGTCGGTTGCCGTCGACCGAGGCGCGTCCACAGGGCCGCGAATACCCCGGACAAAACGATGATGAAAATCGGGTTGATCGACTGGACCCAGGAGACCGGGAACTCCCAGCCGAGAATGTTGCGGTCGAGACGCTGGTCGGAGTAGATCGTGACCACGGTGAACTGCTGCTGGTAGATCGACCAGAACGCGGCACTGGCGATAAATAGTGGGATGAAGGCCACCACCCGGCTGCGCTCATCGCTCGTGATGGAGCGGCTGGTCAGGATGACGACGAAGTAGGCCACAGCGGCGAGCGCGGTCACCCCGATCACGATGATCGCGAGATTTGCGGCCGTGATCACCTCGAAGACCACGAGCAGCACGACGACGATGACTCCGGCGACCGCGATCCCCCCGACGAGGGGAAACATCCGCCTTGGCAGTGGATTCGGAATTTCGCGAGCCGCATCCGGAAGCCGCTTGCGACCCGACGAATATTGGATGAGTCCTGCCGCCATGCCGATCGCGGCGAGGCCGAACCCAAAGTGGAAGCCGATCGTGGACTGCAGTAGCCCCGTCAGGAGCGGCCCGAAAAATGCACCAAGGTTGACGCCGAGGTAATACAGCGAGAAGCCGGCATCCCGCCGGGTGTCATCGGTGGAGTACAGCGTGCCGACGATGGAGGTCGCCGTCGCTTTGAGGCCGCCGCTGCCCACCGCGATGAGGATGAGACCGACACCAACGCCCACGAGTCCGGGAATCAGGGCGAGCGCGATGTGGCCGGTCATCACCACAGCGGCGCTGATGAAGAGCGTCCGTTCGCTGGAGAGAATCCGGTCGGCGATCCATGCTCCGAGCACGGTCGCCAGGTATACCCCTCCGCCGTACGCGCCGACGATTCCGGCCGCGAGCGTCTGGCTGAGTCCGAGACCACCCTTCGTCGCCGAGTAGTACAGGTAGATGAGCAGGATTCCCTGCATCCCGTAGAAGGAGAACCGCTCCCAGGTCTCAACTCCGAAGAGGGTCGCGAGGGCGCGCGGTTGCCCGAAGAACCCTCTGTCCCGCAGCTCTGGTTCTTTGGATGTCATCTCACTATCGATACACCCCACCCCGCCGGCGCGCAAACCCGCCGGTTCGCGAACCTACGCGGGCAACCCCAGCTGCCGCCGTGCCTCGTCAATGGTCTCGAGCACTGCGACCGAGGTGTCGAGCGGATGCAGCGGGGACTCGGTCAGCCCGTCGGCGACATGCTGCGCCACCGCGGTTGCCTGCCAGACCAGGCCGTCACGCCAGCGCAGCTCGGTGGGGTCATCCCAGCGCAGCGGCTCGTCCGTGCCATCCCGGTACACCGTGAAACCTCCCGGTGCCACAAAGGGTGCGTCGATGTCGAGGCTGGCGAGAGAGCCGCTCACGGTGGCCCTCACCGGCGTTGACACGATCATGCTCGTGCTCAGCTGGGCCTCGGCGCCGCTCGCCGTGCTGAACAGGAGAGCGGCCTGGCCATCCACCCCGGTCGATGTTATCGAGCCACTCGCGACGATCCGGCTCGGTCTGCCCAGCACACAGTGCGCGAACCAGATCGGGTAGACGCCGAGATCGAGCAACGCCCCTCCGCCCAGTGCCGGGTCGAAGGCGCGACTGGTGGCATCGAAGTCGAAGATCGAACCGTAGTCGGCGGCAACGAGGCCGATGTCTCCCAGCATGCCGTCAGCGAGTAGAGCGGTGATCACCGTTGTTTGGGGCAGGAAACGCGCCCACATTGCCTCCATGGCGAAGACGCCGGCGGCCCGCGCCGCATCCGCGATCTCCCGGGCCTCGGAAGCGGTGAGGGCGATCGGCTTCTCGATGAGCACGTGCTTGCCGGCGGCGATCGCGAGGAGCGCAAGGACCCGATGCTCGCTGTGGGGGGCGGCGACGTAGACGATATCGACGCCGGGATCTGCCACCAGTCGCTCATAACTGTCGTAGGCGCGCTCGATGCCGAAGCGCGCGGCGAAAGCCGTGGAACGATCGAGGGAACGCGATCCGACCGCGTGCATCCGCTGGTCGGAGTTTGCGTGGAGTGTCTGAACGAAATCGGCGGCTATCCGACCGGGCGCGAGCACTCCCCAGCGGAGAGTCGGCCCGCCCCGCAAGGGAGTTGCGGTCGACGCGGGAAAGTAGTTCATCAGGTGGCCCCCCTGGCCGATCGGCCTAGAGTGACGACGATACTCGTAGCGGTGCGTGTTGGTGCCACACGCGCCATACGCACTCCCGCGACCGCACCGCTCGGAGCACAGCCGGAGGCGCGGAGCCGGATGCTCGGAGCCGAGTTCATGACACCAGCACGAGAGCGGTCACCGCGCCAGTGCCTCCGCGATCGAGTTCACGCCGAGCTCGACTTCGGCGAAACTCGTTGACAGGGGAGACAGCCCGAGTCGGATTCCGGTCGGGCGTCGGAAGTCCGGGATCACGCCGGTCTCCCACAGCCCGGGCAGGAGTGATTCGAAGCGCGGATGGTCGAGGGTGATGTGGCTGCCGCGGCGGTCGGCATTCCGCGGCGACGAGAGAGAGACGTGCGGCAGTCTGTCGTCGGCGAGCGCGATCGCGTACTCGGTGAGCGCGACCGACTTGGCCCGGATGGCCGGAAGTCCCACCTCATCGATCAGGGCGATCGCCGGCTGAAGGGCCAGCATGCCGATAATGGGCGGCGTGCCACTGAGGAAGCCGCGGATACCCTCGGCTGGCTCGTAGCCCTGCCCCATCTCGAAGGGCGCGCGCGATCCGAGCCAGCCCTGGATCGGTTGCCGCAGGGTCGACTGAAGGTCACGGCGCACATAGGCGAAGGCGGGCGCGCCCGGCCCACCGTTCAGGTATTTGTAGCTGCAGCCAACCGCAAGGTCGACATCCCAGTCGTCTAGCGCGGTCGGCACGACCCCCGCCGAGTGGCAGAGATCCCAGAGGATAAGAGCGCCCGCGTCGTGCACGACCTTCGTGATCGCTGGCACATCGGCGAGGAATCCCGAGCGATAGGAGACCGTCGACAGCACCACGAGCGCTGTCTTCGGGCCCACGATCTCCGCGACCTGGCCCGGGGAAACATCCCCCGCCCCGATCCAGCGGAGCGTGAGCCCGCACTCCGCCGCGATGCCCTCGAGCACGTAGCGGTCAGTGGGGAAGTTGTCGCGGTCGATCACGAGCTCGTGCCGGTCTCCCGCCGCGCTCACAGCAGCGCGTACCAGCTTGTAGACCAGCACTGTGGTGGAGTCGCCGATGGTGGCCTGCCCGGCCGCGGCGCCGAGCGCGACCTGTCCGAGCTCATCACCGATGGTGAGGGGCAGGTCAAGCCAGCCGGCATCCCAGCCTCTGATGAGCTGTGACGCCCACTCGTCGGTCGCGAACCGCGCGATACGGTCAGCGGATGCGGTAAGCGGCCGCCCGAGCGAGTTGCCGTCGAGGTAGGCCACCACGCCGGGGGACTCGACGAATCGATCGCGGTAGGCGGAGAGAGGATCGTCCGAGTCCAGTGGGTGCACGGATCAAGCCTAGGGTCGCTCGCGAACATAAGACTGTTAGCGAGCTCGATCCCAGATTTGTGGAATGCACAGCATTGCTCTTGACAACCACAGAAGCGGGTTGCGGCCGGAGGCTGACCCCGACACTGGGAGCGTACGGCCGCAGAACGAGCAGCGGTCCGATCTGTCGAAGAACCCAATCTCACAAAGAATGGAGTCGAATCATGACATCAAGGAAATTTGCCTGCGCGGTCGTCGGCGCGCTTGCTCTGAGCGTCGCCCTCGTCTCCGGCGGAGCGGCCGGCGGTCCCTGGTTCATCGGCACGGGGTCGGCTGGATCGCAGAACTCGATCAACAGCTTCGGCTACAACAACGTGCCGAACACGATGTTCGGACCGTACTGGGGTTCCGTCATCCAGAACGCATATGACTCGGCGTCAGCCCGGGCATCCGCATCGTCCGGTGACCTCGCGCGCTGCGCGGTCGCCGGACCACTCTGTGGGCTGAAGGTCAGCCGCGGAGTTCGAGCAGCACTGCCTCGAGCTGGTCCACAGCGAAGTCGACATCCTCCGCGGTGATCACGATCGGTGGAGCAAGACGAATGGTCGACCCGTGGGTGTCCTTCGCCAGCACACCTCGCGACATCAGCAACTCGCACACCCGGCGCCCGGTCGCGAGGGAGGGGTCGATGTCGATACCGGCCCACAGTCCCGCTGATCGCACCGCAAGCACACCGAATCCGACGAGTCGTTCGAGCCCTGCGGTGAGGCGAGCACCCATCACGCGAGCTCGCTCCTGGTACTCCCCGGTCTCGAGGAGGCCGACGACCGCCGAACCGACCGCGGCGGCGGCGAGCGGATTTCCGCCGAAGGTTGAGCCGTGTTCGCCCGCTCCGAGCACGCCGAGGATGTCCGCATTGCCGACCACTGCCGAGACCGGCACGATACCGCCGCCGAGGGCCTTGCCGAGAAGGTAGAGGTCGGGCACGACGCCGACGTTGTCGCACTGGAAGGTGGCACCCGTGCGTCCGAGTCCCGACTGGATCTCGTCGGCGATGAACAGCACGTTGTGGCGTGTGGTGATGTCGCGCACCGCCGGCAGGTAATCGACTGGCGGGATGAGGATTCCCGCCTCACCCTGGATCGGCTCGAGGAGCACGGCCACAGTATTGCCGTCGATGGCGGATTCGAGAGCCGCGGCATCCCCGTACGGCACCGAACGGAAGCCGGGCGTGAACGGGCCGAAGTCGGTGGTGGCTGTCGCGTCATCCGAGAAGCTGATGATCGTGATGGTGCGGCCGTGGAAGTTGCCGTCGGCCACGATGATGTTCGCTCGATCGGGCGCGACACCCTTCACCCGGTAACCCCAGGCGCGGGCCGCTTTGAGCCCCGACTCCACCGCCTCCGCTCCCGTGTTCATCGGAATGACGAGATCCTTCTTGGCGAGCGCGGCAAGCGCGGCGACGAACGGCCCCAACCGGTCATTGTGGAACGCCCGGCTGGTGAGCGTCACCCGGTCGAGCTGCGCCGTGGCGGCCGCGATGAGCGCCGGATGCCCGTGGCCGAAGTTGACCGCGGAGTAGGCCGCGAGGCAATCGAGGTAGCGCCGGCCCTCGACATCCGTGACCCAGGCGCCCTCCGCGGTCGCGACGACGACCGGCAACGGATGGTAGGTGTGCGCGATATGCGCATCCTCGGCCGCGATGAACTGCGCCGGGGTCGAACTCATCGACGCAGTTCGAGGGTGCAGCACTTGACGCCGCCGCCGCCGAGAAGCAGTTCGGAGAGGTCGACGCCGATGGGGTTATAGCCGCGCTCGCGCAGCTGGCGCTCAAAGTCGGTGGCGCGGGAGGCGATGACCATGTTGTAGCCGTCACCGAAGGAGTTGAGGCCGAGCACGGCAGCGTCCTCCTCGTTCACCAGGATCGCGTCAGGAAAACGCTCGCGCAGCACGGCGAGACCGGCCTCGTTGAAGGCGCTCGGCAGGTAGGCGATGTTGGGCCCGGAACCGTCGGCGGAGACATAGCCCGGCTGGGGGTCGAGTACCGCGATCGCCGTGTCGAGGTGGTAGAAACTCGGGTTCACGAGCTCGAGGGTGACGACCTCGCGGCCGTACAACTCGGCGAGCTCCTGGTGGCTGTTGGACGCACTGCGGAATCCGGTGCCGGCGAGAATCACGTCGCCCACCAGCAGGAAGTCGCCCTCGCCCTCGTTGATATTCTCCGGCACTGTCACGTCGAAGCCGTTCTCGCGGAACCAGTCCATGTAGGCCGGGCCCTCGGGCTGACGCTCGGGATAGGTGAAGCTCGCGCCATAGGCGATGTTGTCGAGCACGAATCCACCGTTCGCGGCGTAGACCATGTCGGGCAGTCCGTCGATCGGGTCGATGAGGTGCACGTCAAACCCGAGATCGACATAGGTCTGATACAGCGTCTCCCACTGGCGTACGGCGAGGGCAGTGTCGGTGGGGAGTTGTGGATCCATCCAGGGGTTGATCCGGTACACCACCGTGAAGAATTCTGGACGGCACATAAGGATGGTGCGTTTGGACGGGATGCGGACAGTGGCAACATTCGTTGCAGGCATGGTGGCCGACACGAGGGCTCCTTCGGAGATCGGGGTGTGGGGTCGTTCCAGTCTCACACGCACGCATCCAATCTTTGCCAGCGTAGGGCGCACAAAATCGCCGAAGATGGAGGAGACGGCACAACAATACGCCGTAGGGTAAGACCATGGACAGTCTCGACTATGGCATCATCGACCTTCTCCGCCAGAATGCCCGCGCCGGATACGGCGATATCGGAGAGGTGATCGGGCTCTCCGCGTCCGCGGTGAAACGCCGCGTGGACCGACTGGTCGCCGACAAAGTGATCCGCGGATTCACCATCCAGGTCGACCCAGCCGTCGACGGACTCGGTACCGAGGCCTATGTCGAACTCTTCTGCCGCGGGACTGTTGCGCCGGAGGAGTTGCGGCGCATCCTCGCCGGCGTTCCAGAGGTCGTGGATGCCGGCACTGTCACCGGCAGCGCGGATGCCATCGTGCACATGCGGTCCCGCGACATCCCCTCGCTCGAACTCGCGCTCGAACGCGTGCGGGTCGCCCCCAACGTTGACCACACCCGCAGCGCTATTGTGCTGTCGAAGCTCATCCACCGCACTCGCGAAGGGTAGGACGCCGAGTCTCGCCGAAACTCTTGGGTCTCGGCATCCATCATCTCTGAAGAGTGGGCGACGGCCGCGCGGAGCGCGCGTTGCGCAGAACCCAGTCGCGGATGCTATCCCGGTCCGCCGCTCAACGCTCGTTTCCGCCGGGTAACTGGCCGAGCGTTGAGAGGTGAACCGCAGGCGTCGCTGCGGTGGTCGCGTTCCTGCGCTCCGAGCGGGCGAGTTTCGAGAACAGGGCGAACTACCGTGTCGACCAGGGGCGGTCCCGTCGATCTGATCCACCCGGCTGATCCACCCGGCTGATCCACCCGGCTGATCCACCCGGCTGCGATGTGCCCTCCGCACAACGTTCGCGCCTGGTCGTCGCGGGTGGTCGTCACACGTGGTCGTCACGGGTGGTCGTCACGCGTGGTCTTCAGGGGTAGTCGTCACGGGTGGTCGTCACGCGTGGTCTTCAGGGGTAGTCGTCACGCGTGGTCTTCTCGCCAATCACGAGCGCGCGCCTGAGAACGCACACAAAGCGGGCAGCCTCAGCGCAGCGCGGCCCGCACCAGCTCGAGTGCGACGGCGGGGTCGAGACGCAACTGGCGGATGCGGGCGGCGAACGCCGCCGCGGCATCCTGCGCCTGGCGGCGGGTGGCATCGCCCGACGAAGCGACGAAGGTTCCGGCACGACCGCGCGTTTCAATCACGGCATCCCGTTCGAGCTCGCGATAGCTGCGGGCGACGGTGTTCGGCGCGATACCGAGGGAATCCGCCAGACCGCGCACGGTAGGAAGCTTGGCACCGGCGGCGATCGATCCGGCTGCCACGGCGTCGAGCACCTGCACGCGCAGCTGCTCAAAGTGGGGAATGGATGACGCGGGGTCGACCGTGACGACAAGATCGCCGATCAAGATCGGGCGGCGGGTGATGGGAAGATCGGCCACGGTAACTCCTGATGTCTAACGCTGTCGCACCTTTGAGCGTAGTCACCACCGGTAACCAGTCACCTGTAGCGGCCTCTTCGAGCAGGCTCCGCAGTCCGGTCGCAGCGAAATGCACGAGCTGCGGGTAAGCGGTTTGGCGTGCCTGTCGACCCTCGGGACCAGCCGGCCGGATGCGCGATTCGGGTACGCATCCGGCCGAGTCACTGCAGCCGTGCTCGGGTTACCCGGTCGCAGAGGGGATGCTGGAAACACGTCCCCCGGCATTGATTATGTGGGGACCGGAGGTGTCCGCACAATGGGGGACAGACCGCCAGTTCGGGGGGCTTCACGGGACGTAACACGGGCGCGCGTCTCCGAAAACCGATCGAGAATGAGATCATGCCACTCACACTTCCGGTGCTCGACCTCTCCCGACTGGATCGCGGCGAGCACGAAGCTGCGGCGTTTCAGCGCGAGCTGCGGGCTGCCACCCACGAATTCGGCTTCTTCTACCTGACCGGGCATGGCGTCTCCGAGGCGCTGCAGGATGCCGTCATCCGCATCGCCCGCCAGTTCTTCGAGCTGCCGGATGCCGCCAAGCTCGAGATCGAGAACCTGAAGAGTCCGCACTTTCGGGGGTACACCCGGGTCGGCGGCGAACTCACCAAGGGCACGGTCGATTGGCGTGAGCAGATCGACATCGGAGTGGAGCGTCCGACGGTGCCTCGCGGGCCGGGTGTCGCAGACTACTGGCGTCTGGACGGCCCCAACCAATGGCCTTCGGCGTTGCCCGAACTGCGGGAGGTCGTCACACAGTGGAATGACGCTCTCTCCCGGGTGGCGCTCACTCTTCTGAGGGCCTGGGCCGTGTCCCTCGGCGCCAAGGAGAACGTTTTCGATTCGAGCTTCGCTACGAATCCATCGACCCTCACCAAGATCGTGCGCTACCCCGGCAAGTCTGATCCCACTCCGCAACAGGGCGTCGGCGCACACAAGGACTCCGGGGTGCTCACCCTGCTCTTCGTTGAACCGGGCAAGGGCGGCCTTCAGGTGCAGCACGGAGACGGCTGGATCGACGCCCCTCCGCTGCCCGGGGCGTTCGTCGTCAACATCGGCGAGTTGCTCGAGGTCGCGACCGACGGCTATCTCACCGCTACCGTGCACCGGGTGATCTCGCCCCTCATCGGCACGGATCGCATCTCGGTGCCGTTCTTCTTCGCCCCCGCGCTGGATGCCACGATCCCGACCCTCACGCTGCCTCCGGAGCTCGCCGCCGAGTCGCGCGGAATCACCGCCGACCCGCAGAATCCGATTTTCCGCACCTACGGCGAGAACGCGCTCAAGAGTCGGCTGCGCGCGCATCCGGATGTCGCGGCGATACACCACCCCGACCTCGCGTAGCCGAGGCCGCGCGCCACAACCTCCGCGCCCGCGTGCGCCAGGTGCAGCACAACCTCCGCGCCCACGCGTGACACGTGCACCCAAACATTCCGGCGCGCGTGTCACTCGTGGGCGCGCAGAGGGAGGACGAGCGCGCGGGTGTCTCTCGTGGGCGCGAGTGTCACTCCCACCGCGCAAGCTGCCCGCATGCACGGGACGCGACGACGCAAGGCACGCACTGGCCGCGACGACGCGGGACGCGACGGCGCGCAGACGCGACGACGCGACGACGCGGGCCCGCCGCCCGGCGGTCAGAGCGCGACGAAGGTAGACGGGTCGGGATTGCCGAAGCGATGGGCGGTGATACTGATGGCCTGTTCGTGCAAGAACGGAAGCATCTCGATCCGGCCAGAGGTAGTCACGGGGCCAGCGAAGATCGCCACATCCGGATCACCGCCGAGTACCGTCGCGAGTGTGAGCCGGTCGCCGCCCAGCAGTCGGATGCGGCCGGGCCGGATCTCGCCAGACTGCAGGCGCGCGTGCCAGCGCACATCCGTCTCCACGACAACGGACTCGATAACGAGCGGCGGCACCGCCGAGCCGAAAAGGCGGATGAGTCCCGCCGCCACCGGCACCGCAGAGCTGATCGAAAGGGAGGCACCGGCGCGCGTGGCCGCCGCGATCGTGCGAACGAGCTGGGCGGGGGATGCCCCTTCGGCCAGGCGCACCGTCACCGCAACCGGCCGGTAGCGAAACACATTGCGCTCGATGCCGAGGCCCGAGACATCCTTGACCGTGCCGTATTCGTCAACCCAGGCCTGCTGGTCGCTCTTGGCCGCCGCGCGCACGCGATCGAACTCGAGAAACTCCATGCCATGCTGCGCCGCTTCGATCACGCGCGAGACCTTCTCGCTGAGACCCTTGAGCACCGCCGTGCGCCCGGGCTCGGCGAACACCGGCCGCCAGTCGCCGAGCCCGAGCAGATAGTTCGGTCCGCCGGCCTTCGCGCCGGCCCCGACCGCCGACCGCTTCCAGCCACCGAAAGGCTGCCGACGCACGACGGCACCGGTGATGCCGCGGTTCACGTAGAGGTTGCCCGCCTGCACGGTCTCGACCCACAGTGCGATCTCGCTGGCATCGAGCGAATGGATGCCCGCGGTGAGACCGTAGGCCGGAGCATTCTGCAGCGCGATCGCCTGTTCGAGCGTGTCGGCCTGCATGATGCCGAGCACCGGACCGAAGTATTCTGTGAGATGGAATTCCGACCCCGCAGCGACGCCGTCGCGGACGCCGGGCGACCATAGCCGCTCACTCTCGTCGAGTGAGCGCGGCATGACCAGCCAGGATTCACCTTCCGCGAGGGTGGTGAGCGCCGAGCGGAGCTTGCCCTGTGCCGGCTCGATGATCGGCCCCATCACGGTCGTCGCCTCCTGCGGATAGCCCACCCGCAAAGTGCTCACCGAGTCGATGAGCTGCCTCCGGAACCGCTCAGACTTCGCGACCGACCCGACCAGGATGACGAGGGATGCCGCCGAGCACTTCTGGCCCGCGTGGCCGAACGCACTTTTCACGACATCCGCCACGGCGAGGTCGAGGTCGGCGCTCGGGGTCACGATAATCGCGTTCTTGCCGCTCGTCTCGGCCAGCAGCGGGAGGTCGGGGCGCCAGGAACGGAATAGCTTCGCCGTCTCCCAGGCGCCAGTGAGGATCACGCGATCGACCGACGGATGCGCCACCAGCTCGCGACCGAGGTCGCCCTCGTCGAGATCCACGAATACGAGCACGTCGCGCGGCACCCCGCCGGCCCAGAGGGCTTCGACCATCACCGCGGCACTGCGGCGCGCCTGCGGAGCCGGCTTGATGATCACGCCGGCACCCGATGCGAGCGCGGCAAGCACGGATCCGGCCGGGATCGCGACCGGAAAGTTCCACGGCGGGGTAACCACGATCAGGCGGGAGGGTGTGAACTCGGCATCCGCGATCCGGTCGAGCTCGCGAGCACGTTCCGCGTAGTAGTGGGCGAAGTCGACGGCCTCACTCACCTCTACATCCCCCTCGAGCAGAGTCTTGCCGGTCTCGCTCGCCATCACCTCGATCAGGTCGGCACGGGCAGCGGCGAGCGCCTCCCCCGCACTGTGCAGCACGGTGGCGCGGGTATCCGATCGGCGCTGCCCCCAGCTCTCCCCGGCCCGGGCGGTCGCCGTGATCACGGCCTCGAGGGCGGGGAGTCCGGTGATCCGGGCCGCAGCGACGGCGGCGGCCCCGAGAGTCGACGTTGCGACTCGGGAGAGAATCTGGCGGCCCCACTCACGGTTGGCCGCGATTGAGGGATCGGTGTCGGGTTCGTTGGCGAAGGCGCGCGGCGCAGTGTCGACCGCAGCGATCGGCTCCGGCAGGCGACGGTCTTGCACACGGTGTGATGCCGGAACGGCGTCGGTCAGCCCCTCGAGTGAGGCGAGGAAGCGCCCGGCCTCCCGATCAAAGATGGCGGGGTCGCTCGCGAGATCGAAGACGCCGGACATGAAGTTCTCGCTCGACGCGTTCTCCTCGAGTCGACGGACAAGATACGAGATCGCGGCGTCGAACTCCCCCGGATGCACGACCGGGGTGTACAGCAGGAGACCGCCGACATCGCGCCTCACGGCATCCGCCTGCCCGCTGGCCATGCCGAGCAGCATCTCGAATTCCACCCGCGTGTCCACCCGACGCTGCTTCGCAAGAAGCCAGGCCCAGGCAATGTCGAAGAGATTGTGTCCGGCCACCCCGATCCGCACGGCGTCGGTGCGGGCCGGCTGCAACGACCAGTCCAGGATGCGTTTGTAGTTGGCGTCGGTGTCGCGCTTCAAGCCCCAGGTCGCGAGCGGCCATCCGTGCACCGTAGCATCCACCCGCTCCATCGCGAGATTCGCGCCCTTCACGACGCGTACCTTGATACCCGCACCGCCCTTGGCACGACGCTGGGTCGCCCAAGTGGTGAGTCCCTGCATGGCCCGAAGTGCGTCTGGAAGGTAGGCCTGCAACACGATGCCGGCTTCGAGGTTCTTCAACTTCGGTTGCTCGAGGATGCTGCGGAACACCTCGATCGTGAGGTCGAGGTCGCGAAACTCCTCCATGTCCAGGTTGATGAACTTGGTGGTTCGGGATGCCGCGGCGAACTCGTAGAGGGGAGTGAGCCGACGGACGACTCGCTTCACCGTCTCGTCGAACGACCACATCGACAGCTGGCTCGACACGGAGGAGACCTTGATCGAGACGTAGTCCACGTCGTCTCGCTGCAGCAGCTCACGGGTTCCGGTGAGCCGCCGATCGGCTTCCTCGTCGCCGAGCACTGCTTCGCCGAGCAGGTTGAGATTGAGACGGATGCCCGACCGGCGCAGCGTCCGCAGGCTGTGGTCGAGCTGTCGGGGACTCGCATCGAGCACGAGGTGGCTCACCATGCCGCGCAGCACCCGCCGGGCGATCGGCACGATCGGCCAGGGGATGATCGGGGCGAATCCCCCGCCGAGCTGGATCGCGACCCGCATATACCCGGGCAGAAAAGCCGGAATTTCCCGGGAGAGTTTCTCGAGGTTGCGGCCGGCGACGCGCAAATCTTCCGGCCGAACCACGCGGTCGACGAATCCGATCGTGAAGTCGAGACCGCGAGGGTCTTTGAGCACGCCGGCCAATCGTTGTTCCGAACGGTCTGGTGCGACTTCCGCACTCTCGGCAAGCCAGCGATGCACGGTGGCGACGGCCTCGGCGGCGAGAGCATCAGGGCTCGCGGGCGTATCGGCAGCAGTCGAAAGCATGTATCGAGACTACTTGCGCTCGCCACCGGCGGCTATTTTGTCAGAGCAGAGCGGTCATCGACCTCGGGCCGGAACGACTCGTAGACTCTGGTTCATGGCTGGGGAATCGGTACTGTCCGACGACAGGATGAACGAGTGGTGCTTGGTGAATGCGCACCCGGCGGAGCGCCGATGACGCGACAGGATGTCGTGATCGTCGGAGGCGGCCACAACGGTCTCGTCGCGGCGGCCTACCTCGCGCAGTCCGGGCGATCCGTCACGGTACTCGAGCGACTGGACCACCTCGGAGGTGCCGCCGTCTCGGCGCAGGCCTTCGAGGGCGTCGAGGCGCGGCTCTCTCGATACTCCTACCTGGTCAGCCTGCTACCGGCCGCCATTATGCGCGACCTCGGCCTCGACATCCGTCTCGAGCGTCGTCGCTACAGCTCATACACCCCGCTGCCCGGCACCGATCGCGGCCTTCTCGTTGACAACGGGGATGCCGCGGCCACCCGCCGCTCGTTCGATACTCTCGGCGCCGACTTCGACGCTTGGCAGTCGTTCTACGGTCGCACCGCCGCTCTCGCCCGCGCCGTCTTCCCAACCGTCACCGAACCGCTGCTGCGGCGATCGGAACTGAAGCGCCTGGTGGATGCCGCGGACTGGTCCGACTTCATCGATCGCCCGATCGGCGAGGTGATCGAGCGCTGCTTCACCAACGACCTCGTGCGCGGAGTCGTGCTGACCGATGCCCTGATCGGCACCTTCGCCCCGGCCGACGACCCGACGCTCGCGGCCAACCGCTGCTTCCTGTACCACGTGATCGGCGGCGGCACCGGGGACTGGGATGTTCCGGTCGGCGGCATGGGCGCGGTCACCAGCTCGCTCGCGAACGCTGCCCGCACGGCCGGGGCCTCCCTCGTCACCGGAGCCGAGGTCATATCGATCGCTCCCGACGGCGAGGTGCGCTATCGGCTCGACGACGACGAGTTCATCCTGAATGCCGGCACCGTGCTCTCCAATGTCGCCCCGCAGGTGCTTTCCGGCTTGCTCGGCGAGGTGAGTGAGCCCGCCGAGGGCGCCCAGGTGAAGGTCAACCTCCTCCTTCGGCGGCTACCCCGGCTGCGCGACGCGTCGCTCGATCCGGCCGCGGCCTTCGGCGGCACCTTTCATATCAACGAGGGCTACACGCAGCTCGAGCGGGCCTTCCGGGCGGCAAGCGCCGGGAACATCCCGAGCCCGCTACCCGCGGAGATCTACTGCCACTCCCTCACCGATCCGAGCATCCTCTCCCCCAAGCTGGCGGCCTCTGGCGCCCACACTCTCACCGTCTTCGGGCTCCATACCCCGCATCAGCTGGTCACGGCAGCCACCAATGACGCCGTGCGCGCCGCGCTCGAACGGGCGGTCATCGACTCCCTCGACAGCGTGCTCGCCGAGCCGATCGAATCGCTCTTACTGACGGATGCCGCTGGCCGCCCGTGCATCGAGACGAAGACCACTTACGACCTCGAGTCCGCACTCGGGCTGCCGGGAGGCAACATCTTCCACGCCCCACTGTCCTGGCCATTCGCCGAGGACTCGGCCGATCTTGGCACTGCGGCCGGGCGTTGGGGTGTCGCCACCGCTCACGAGAACATCCTGCTCTGCGGGGCCGGCGCGCAGCGCGGCGGCGGCGTGAGCGGCCTCGGCGGTCACAACGCCGCGATGGCCGTGCTCGAGGGGTAGCCGTCCGCCGCTGCCTCCCGCGCTTTGCCTCCCGCCTTCGAGCCGGTTAAACTGCTGTGAAGCAGCGTGTTGAGAATGCTGCGGAATCAAGGAGCTTCGCCATGGCAACGTTCGACCAGTTTGCGAACCAGGGCGGCGCCGCCGCAGGCGACGAGTCAGAGGTTGCTGCGGCCAAGGCCAAGGCCGATGAGTTGCTGCGCCAGAGCGCGGATGCCGCCCAGGCCGCCGACTTCGGTGGCGGCCCGCTCGGCGCCCATCCCGAGGCCGACGCGGTCGAGGATCCCGACGCAGTCTAGAAGCCCGACGCAGTCTAGGATCCCGAAAGCAAGGCGCTTCCTAGTCCCACTCGCTCGGAGCGGCGGCGCGTGCCGCTGGCAACGCGACATCCATTGCCCAGCGAGCCATCCAGTCGGGCAGCGGATGACCGGTGATATCGATACCCGCCACCTCGGCCACCTCGGCCGTGGTGACGGTGCCGCCGGTCTTCCTCACGAACCGGCCGCGCGTTGTCGCGCGCGCGTAGATCTCCCCCTTGACCACCGTGCGCTGCTCCACGTAGACCGCTTTCGCGTCGTAACCGACAATGCGGGTTTCGAGAGTGAAGCGCTGCCACGGCATGAGGGAACGCCGAAAACTGATCGTCTCATCCGCCATCACCGGGAAGAATCCGGCCCCGAGCAGCCGGGACCAGACGCCCGAGCGCTGCAGCAGGTCCATGCGGCCGAGATCCATGATCGACAGGTACACACCGTTATTCATGTGGCCTAGCACGTCAAGGTCGGTCGGGAGCACGCGAAAGGTCATGCGCCCGACCTCATGGGGGTCGAGGCGCGGGCCGTTGCGGCGCAGCCAGACGAGGAAGGTTCGAAAGATGAGGTGCACGGGACAACGCTAATGGCGTCGGTGATCCTGGATCGTCATCCGCGGCCCGAACCGTGGTTTCGCGAAGCCGCTCGCCTCGATCAGTCGCATCACGCGTTGCCGGTGCCCGGTCCAGGGGGCGAGCAGTTCGAGCATCCCGTCGTCGTCCACCGGGCTGCCGATGAGTGCCCAGCCGACGACCGCGGGCAGGTGGTAGTCACCGACGCTTACCGAATCCGCGTCGCCATGGGCGCGCTGGGTCGTCTCGGCGGCTGTCCAGATACCGACGCCAGGCACGCTGCGCAATTTCTTCGCCACCTCGGCGCCGCCCCGACCGAGTAGAAGAGTGCGCTCCAGGCCACCGGCGACGGATGCCGCGGCAATCGCCGTGCGAGAGCGGTGCGGGTCGACCCCCGCCGCGTGCCACTCCCAGGACGGGATCAGGCGCCAGGCCCGAGCGGACGGGAACACCCGCATGCCGCTGGGCGCTGGGCCGGGCGCTGGCTCCCCGTTGGCGCGCACGAGAGTCGCCCAGGCACGCCGCGCCTCCTTGCCCGTCACCTTCTGCTCGAAGATCGCCGCGACCATCATCTCGAGCACGAGACCGGTACGCAGCAGCCTCAGCCCGGGATTGCGCCGCTGAGAGTCGTGCAGGAAGGCGTTCTGCGACACATCGAAGTCGGCGCAATCGTCGCCACTGCCGAGCAGCTCCGGCACCGCGGCAATCGCCCACTCCGCGCCATCCCCCCACGCCGTCGCCGTCACTATGCCGCGCTGCGAAGCGAGGTGCAGGGTGGCGGCGCCGAGTGGCGTCGGCAGGGTGCGCCAGACGCCCGAAGCATCCCACTGCATCGTCGGATCGGCGGCACCACGACTGAGCGGTCGCAACGTCTGGGCGAGATCGAGCGGATGCGGCGGGCTGTAACTGCTGCTGAGCGGCGCCTGTTCCATGCTTTTCAGACTACGGGGACGCCTCCGACAAAAGAGCAAACAGAGCGACCAAGCGGTGCCACTACCGCCCGCGGATGCGCCGACCGTTTCGGTGGGAACCAGCTGGTGACGGTGACCAACACGCCGGTCCAAGTGGTGAAATAGAGAGTTCCCCATCGAAGGAAGCCCCGTGACCCCTGCTACCCCCACTCCCGGCTCGCCATCACCGAAGGCCAGCCGCGAGAGCAAGATCGAGGCCATGCGCGCCGCCGAAAAGCACCGCACACGAGTACGTCGCGCCGCCATCACGATCGCCAGCGTGGCGGCTGTCGCCGTGATCGCGCTCGTTGTCACGTCGATCGTGCTCACCTCGAAGCCCGCCGCAGCACCGTCCGCAGGCTCAAGCAACTCCGCCAACGCGGAAATCAGAGGCCTCACGTCCTACAGCAACACCGCCGGACACGTGCAGGGACCGGTCACCTACGACCAGACCCCGCCGGCCGGCGGACCGCACAACGCCATCTGGCTCAATTGCGGAATTTACACAGAGCCTGTGCCCAATGAGAACGCGGTGCACGACCTCGAGCACGGTGCGGTCTGGGTCACCTACGATCCGTCGCTGCCGGCCGAATCCGTCTCCAAGCTCCGCGAGCGGATGCCCTCCACCTACAGCGTGCTCTCGCCCTACCCGGGGCTGCCGGCCCCGATCGTGCTCAGCGCCTGGAACGCCCAGGTGACAGTGTCATCGGTGACGGATCCCCGAATCTCACAGTTCTTTGAGAAATACCGGAATAGTGGGAACGCTCCGGAGCCCGGAGCCCCCTGCACGGGCGGGCTCGACGCCCCGGGCAAGCTCTAGCGCGAGCTCGTCCTTGGAGCGTGGTCGCACCGATCGACCCGGGACTTCGCCAGCTCCCCCGAGACCACTTGCCGCGCATCCCCTGCTCCGGCTGTAACCGTTCCCACGATCCTGCTGTTCCTCGTGCTCACCCCGCTCGCCGTCGCTGAGGGGAGCGGGCCGCGGCGGGTCGAACTGGTGGGGTGCGACGAGCGCGCCGCCGACACGGCGTGCTCCGAACATCCACTCGTCGTAACGGAGGATGAGGCCAAGAAACGGCACTGGCCCCGCTGTGTGGCGGTGCCTCCCTTTGTGGTGACGCTAACGCGCCGGGCAGGTGATAGGCACTCCGTTGATCTGCTGCACTCCGCCACCGAGTGCCGCGCACTGGTTGAGCAGGGCCACTGCCGCGCCGACGATAGAGACGATGATGACGATCGAGATGATGAAGAACACGATCGACAGGATGAGGCCAGCGAGTGCGAGACCGTTCTTGTTGCCGGACTTCCTCGACTTGAATAGCCCGATAGCGCTGACGATGATCCCGGCAGGGCTCACGAAGAATGCAAGGATAAAGCCGACGATTCCGAGGGTGCGGCCCGGGTTCACCGCGGCCGGCTGGGCATAGACCGGGGCGGATGTGGCGTTGGCATGCCGCGCGGGCGGGGCCACCGGAGCAGTGGTGCCCGCGTCGGGAGCCGGCGACACCAGGGGCGTGACCGGAGGCGTGACCGGAGGCCGGCCGTCGGACGGATTGGGGATGGGACCCCCGTTGAGATCGGACATGATGCTCCTTGGATTGTGGGCGCGCAGCCCCGCGGCCTACGCTTTCCCCGACTCTAGCTAGCGCCGTCGGTACTGGTGTGATCGGCAGGCGGTCAACCTAGGGAAGGATGGTGTCATGAGCATTGGAATCCTCACCAGCGGTGGAGACTGCCCCGGGCTGAACGCGGTGATCCGCGGCGCCGTCCTCAAGGGCACACAGATTTACAAACAGCAGTTAGTGGGCTTTCGGGACGGCTGGCGCGGTGTCATCGAAGGCGACATCATCCCGCTCGAGCGCAAAGACATCCAGGGCATCGGTAAGCAGGGTGGCACCATCCTCGGCACCTCCCGCACCAACCCCTTTGAAGCAAACGGTGGAGCGGAGGTGGTGCGAGCCAACATGGAGCGACTCGGCGTCGACTCCCTCATCGCAATCGGCGGAGAGGGCACTCTCGCGGCCGCCAAGCGCCTGACGGATGCCGGCATCAAGATCGTGGGCGTGCCCAAGACCGTCGACAACGATCTCTCGGCCACCGACTACACCTTCGGCTTTGACACCGCCGTGCAGATCGCGACCGATGCCATGGACCGCCTGCGCACCACCGGCGACTCACACGGCCGATGCATGGTCGCCGAGGTGATGGGTCGGCACGTCGGCTGGATCGCCCTGCACTCTGGCATGGCGGCCGGCGCACACGCGATCCTGATCCCGGAGCAGAAGACCTCGATGGACCAGATCGTGGCCTGGGTGCAGTCCGTCGTAGATCGCGGCCGGGCGCCGCTGGTCGTGGTAGCCGAGGGCTTCCACCTCGACACCATGGATGACGCCCACTCGGAGCGCGGGCTCGATGCGTTCGGACGCCCGCGACTCGGTGGCATCGGCGAGCTCATCTCTCCGGAGATCGAAGCGCGGGTGGGTATCGAGACGCGCGCGACGACGCTCGGCCACATCCAGCGCGGCGGTACCCCGACCGCGTACGATCGCGTGCTCGCGACGCGGTACGGCATGGCGGCGGTCGACTCCGTGATCCATGCACGCTGGGGTCGCATGGTTTCGCTCAGCGGCACATCCATTACGCACGTCGCGTTCGAGGATGCGCTCGGCAAGCTCAACACTGTGCCACAGTCCCGCTACGACGAGGCCGCGATCCTGTTCGGCTGATCAGGTTTCTGCCACACTGGCGCCCATGAACCAACCGCTCCTCGTTCTCAGTGCGATCTTCGTGGCGCTCGCCGCCCTGCTGCACGTCTACATCTTCACGCTCGAGAGCGTGATCTGGTCCCAGCCCACCACGTGGAGGATTTTCGGCGTCCGCACCCAGCGTGATGCCGACATCATCAAGCCGATGGCCTTCAACCAGGGGTTCTACAACCTATTCCTCGCGGTAGAGGCCGGGCTCGGGGTCATCCTGCTCGCAGTGTCGCGGCCGGTGGCGGTCACGCTCGTGCTGGTGGGTGCCGGCAGCATGGTGCTGGCTGCACTCGTGCTGCTGCTCTCGTCGAAGACCACCCGCCGCTCGGCGCTGATCCAGGGTGTGCCACCGTTCGTCGGTCTGCTTTTCCTGCTGCTGTCTGCCCTCGCCAGCTGATCACCCTTCGCTGCTCGTTACCCATGCTGGTCACGTGCACCACCCGCGGCCGTGGCGGGTGCCATCCTGAATCGACTTGGTAGTTGTTGCGACTTTGCGGGCGGAAAAGTCGCAACAACTACCAAGTCGATTGCCCCAGGCGAGTGACCGACTCGAGTGGCCGACTCGAGTGGCGAACGCGCGTCAGACGGTCGGGGGGACCGCCGCCGCCGCCGCCCGCGCCGCTGCCGGCAGGGCCTCGAGGACACGGGACACCGCGGTCTCGTCGTGCGCGGCCGTGACGAACCAGGCTTCGAACACCGAGGGGGGAAGTGACACCCCCGCGTGCAACATCGCTTGAAAGAATGGTGGATAGCGGAAGGCCTGCTGCGCCCGCACCTGATCGTAGTTGCGCGGCTTCGTGGCCGAGAAGGCGAACGAGAACAGGTTGCCGGCGCGTTGTACCGAATGCTCGACGCCTTCAACGCTCAACGCCGACGACACGGCGACGGCGAGCTGGTCGGCGACAGCGTCCAGGCGGGCGTAGACCGAAGCATCCGCGGCACGCAGCGTGGAGATGCCTGCCGCGACCGCCACTGGATTGCCACTGAGCGTTCCGGCCTGGTAGACCGGGCCGAGCGGTGCGAGATAGTCCATGATGTCTGCGCGGCCACCGAGCGCGGCAAGGGGAAGACCCCCGCCGATGACCTTGCCGAAGGCGAAGAGGTCTGGCATCCACCCCGCGCCATCGGGAACGACCCTGGCGGCCTCAAGGCCCCACCAACCGGCCGGACCGACGCGGAAGCCGGTGAGCACCTCGTCGAAAATCACGAGTGCACCGTGCTCGTGGGCGATTGCCGCAAGTTCACGGTTGAATCCGCGCTCTGGCGGCACAACACCCATGTTTGCCGAAGCCGCCTCCACGATCACCGCGGCGATCTTCTCGCCCTGTACCGAAAAGAGCGCCCGGACGGCGTCGATGTCGTTATAGGGAAGCACGATCGTCTGCGCGGCCGTTGCCGCGGTCACACCGGCTGACCCGGGCAAAGCGAGGGTGGCGAGCCCCGAACCCGCCTCGGCGAGCAGGGCGTCGGAGTGCCCGTGATAGTGCCCGGCAAATTTCACCAGCAGGTCGCGGCCGGTGAACCCGCGAGCGAGACGGATGGCCGTCATGGTCGCTTCGGTGCCAGTCGACACCATGCGGATCTTTTCAATCGGCGTCTGCACCGACCCGGTGAGCTGGCCGGAGCTGGTGGTCGATTCCACCCGCACACGCTCGCGCACGAGCTCGGCGAGCTCGGTCTCGCCGGGAGTGGATGCCCCAAACGAGAGACCTCGAGCGGCGGCATCCTGCACCGCCCTGACCACGGACGGATGCGCGTGCCCGAGAATCGCTGGACCCCACGAGCTCACGAGGTCGACGTATTCACGCCCGTCTGCATCGATGATGTACGGTCCGCGAGCCGACACCATGAATCTCGGTGTGCCGCCGACCGAGCCGTAGGCTCGCACCGGCGAGTTAACGCCACCAGGGATGGAGAGTTTCGCCCGGGTGAAGTAGGTCTCGTTGATACTCATGAGCGCAACCAATCTGCCAGTTCGACGGCCCAGTAACTCAGAATGGCATCGGCTCCGGCGCGCTTGATGCTGACGACTGACTCTTCGATCGCGCGGCGGCGGTCGATCCAACCGTTGGCCGCGGCGGCTTCGATCATCGCGTATTCACCCGACACCTGGTAGGCCCATACGGGTACCGGGCACACGGCCGCGGCGTCGGCGAGCACATCCAGGTAGCTCATGGCGGGCTTCACCATCACGATATCGGCGCCCTCCTCCACGTCGAGCAATACCTCGCGCAGTCCCTCGCGGCGATTGGCCGCGTCGAGCTGATAGCTGCGACGATCACCGACGAGCGACGAGTCGACGGCCTCCCGGAATGGCCCATAAAAAGCGGAGGCGTACTTGGCCGCGTAGCCGAGGATCGCGGTGCCGCCGAAGTCGTTGCTGTCGAGAGCGTCGCGAACGGCGGCAACCTGGGCGTCCATCATGCCGCTGAGGCCGAGCAGCTGGGACCCGGCGGTGGCCTGCGCGACAGCCATGTCCCGGTAGCGAAGCAGGGATGCGTCGTTGTCGACGCTCCCGTCAGCGGCGAGCACCCCGCAGTGGCCGTGGTCGGTGAATTCATCGAGACAGAGGTCGGTCTGCACGACGAGAGCATCGCCGACCTCGGCGACCACCGCGCGGGTGGCGACGTTGAGAATACCGTCGTCGGCCGTCGCTCCGGAGCCGATACCGTCCTTGTGCTCCGGGATGCCGAAGAGCATCACGCCCCCGACGCCAGCCTCGGCCGCTTCCAGAGATGCGCGCCGTAACGAGTCGAGCGAATGGTTGACCACACCCGGCATCGACGAGATCGGCACCGGCTCGCGCAGGCCTTCGCGCACGAACATCGGCAACACCAGCTCGGCCGGGTGGAGCCTGGTTTCGGCGACCAATCGTCTCATCGCCGGGGTCGCTCGCAGGCGACGGGGTCGGATGCTCGGACCGGTCATGAATCGCCCTCCTGGCGGTCGGTGTGAACAGCATCGCTCGCGTCCGCATCGTGAGAGATCACGTATTCCGCGAGGCCCTCCACGAGGGAACTCGCCGAGCGCAATTCGGCGATCACATGCACGGTCAACCCGGCCGCGCGGGCATCGAATGCCGTGCGCGGGCCGATGGCGGCTACGACGGTCTCGTCGGGCAGCGGCGCGAGCTGCGCCTGCACCTGGCGAGCGACACTGCCAGAGGTCACCAACACGGCCCGGATGCGGCCGGACGCGACATCCGCCGCCACATACTCCGAGACGGGTACACCCACGGTGCGGTACGCCGAGACGTATTCCACCTCGAGTCCGAGGGTGGCGAGGCCAGCCACCAGGGTCGGTTCGGCGATATCAGACTGGGGGATGAGCACCCGACCGATGATGTCGGAGGCTGGCCACTCCTTCACAAGGCCGCGGGCGGAATTGTCGCTCTCGGGCACGAAGTCCACGCGGTAACCGGCGAGAGTGAGCGCGGCTCCCGTCGTCTCTCCGACGGCCGCGATCCGTGTGCTCGGTGGGATGGTGACCTGCTGGCTGATCAGCACGTCAACAGTCGTAGCGCTGGTGATCACTAGCCAGTCAAATTTTCCCTGCTCAAGGCGCTTGAGCGCGTTCGAGAGCTCCCTGGCATTTTCTGCACTCGCGAAGTTGATCATCGGCGCAATCACGGGGATGGCGCCGTAGGTGCGCAGGTTAGCGGCGACGCCGTCACCCCAATTGCCCCCGCGCGGAACCAACACACGCCAGCCGGCCAATGGCTTCAGGCTGCGATACGGGTTCACAAGACGGCTCCGACAGGAACGATATCGGCGGCACCGAGCGTGAGGAGTTCACCGGCCACCCGGTTGCCGAGCTCCGTTGGCAGCAGCGCTCGCTCGGAGGGGCTGCCTTCGAGCACGAGGGCGTGCGAACTGGTGAGCGAACTCGTGCCATCGGGCGCGTACACGGTGGCGGTGAGGAAGAGCATGTCGCCGTCGACGACTCCCGCGGCCCCGATCGGCGCGGCGCAGCCGGCCTCCAGGCGAGCGAGAATCGCTCGTTCGGCGAGAACCGCGAGACGGGTGGACGGATGATCGATGGCCTTCAGCATTGCGGCGAACGTGCTCGAATAGTTGTCTCTCACCTCGATGGCCAGGGCTCCCTGGCCTGGAGCGGTGGCCCACTTGCCCAGCTCGAAGAACTCCGTCACTGCGTCGAGTCGCCCGATCCGGCCGAGACCTGCCGCAGCGAGCACCACGGCATCCAGCTCGCCCTCGGCCACCTTGCGCAGGCGAGTGTCGATGTTGCCGCGGATGTCCACGACCTCCACATCCGGTCGCCAGCCCCGCAACTGGGCGGCCCGCCGCGGCGAGCCGGTACCGACCCGCGCGCCGGGGGGTAGTCCCTCGAGGGTCAGGCCGTCACGCGCGCAGAGTGCATCGCGAGCATCCGCCCGCTTCGGAATGGCGCCGATGCGCAACCCGGGGTAGGAATCGGTCGGAAGGTCTTTGAGCGAGTGGACGACAAGATCGCAGGCCTCGGCGAGCAACGCCTCACGCAGCGCGCTCGCGAAAACCCCGGTGCCGCCCAGAGTCGCGAGCGACTCCTTAGAATGGTCGCCCTCGGTAGCGATCGGCACGATCTCCACCTCGAGACCGGATGCCTTGGCCACGGCCGAGGCCACCACACGGGTCTGCGCGAGGGCGAGCGCGCTGCCGCGCGTACCGATACGCAGGATGCTGCTGGATCCGCTCACGGAACCTGCCCCGCGAGCGCGGGCTTGAATCCGAGGCGCACGTTCTCGCAGCATCCGGAACGACACACGTCGTACCAGGGTCCGAGTTTGGTGAGGGCCGGGCGTTCGGCCACCGGCACTGCATCGCGGCGCTCCACCACGAGGTCGATCAGCCCCGACACGTAGGCCGCATGGATGCCCGGTGTCGGCACCCTGATTGCGAGCACGCCAAGCTCGTTCGAGGTCTCCATCGCTTCGGTGTCGAGATCCCACTTCACTTCCATGTGATCGCTCACGAAACCAAGGGGCACGATTACCACCGCGCGGATGCCGTTGCCGGCGAGGTCGCGGATGGCGTCGTTGATGTCGGGCTCGAGCCACGGCTGGGTGGGTGGTCCGCTGCGCGACTGGAACACGAGGCTCCAGTTAGCGTCCGTCCCGGCCACGACAACCTCCGCCACCGCCCGATGCTGGGCGGCGTAGGCGCCACCCTCGCCGAAGTCCCGGAATGAGGGGCCGCTCTTTGCGGCATCCGTCGATGGAATCGAGTGGGTGGAGAACAGCACGTGCGTCTCGCTGAGCGGGATGCCCGCCGCCGCGACCTCGGCGAGGCCCGTGCGCAGGCCCTCCATGAACGGGGTGACGAATCCGGGGTGGTCGAAGAATTGACGCACCTTGTCGATTTGGATCACTCCGTCGAGTCCGGCATCGGTAAGTGCAGCCGCATAATCCTCGCGGTACTGCCGGCAACCGGAGTAGGAGCTGTAGGCACTCGTGCCGATGGCGATCAACTTGGTGAACCCGCGTTCGTTGGCCTCGACGACGGCGTCCCGAATGAACGGCGCCCAGTTGCGGTTGCCCCACAGCACGGGAAGGTCGATGCCCCGTCGCTCGAGTTCGGCCTCGAGGGCAGCCTTGAGATCGCGGTTCTGCTGGTTGATCGGGCTGATTCCGCCGAACGCCCGGTAGTGGTGGGCCACCACTTCGAGCCGCTCGTCCGGGATACCGCGCCCGCGGGTCACGTTACGCAGAAACGGGATGACATCATCCTGGCCTTCCGGCCCGCCAAAGCTCGCGAGCAGAATGGCGTCATAAGCGGTCGGCGCCGTGACGTGCTCGGGTCCGGCCTTCGCCGCATCCGTCGCGCCGCGAACCAACTCCCCGGCTAGCTCACCGTTTGTGATGGTCATCGGAGCACCTCGGCAATCTCGGTGACGGCGATGCGTCGACCGGTGTAAAACGGCAGTTCTTCGCGCACGTGGCGACGCGCTTCGGTCTGCCGCAGGGCACGCATCAGGTCGACAAGATCGACGAGCTGGGGGGCTTCGAGCGCGAGGATCCACTCGTAGTCCCCGAGAGCGAAGGATGCAACAGTGTTGGCGAGCACCTGCGGGTAGGCGCCGCCTTTGCGCCCGTGATCCGCCAGCATGGATCGCCGCTCCTCGTCTGGAAGGATGTACCACTCATAGGAGCGTACGAAGGGGTAGACCGTGAGCCACGCCTCCGGCTCCTTTGTCCCCATGAATGCGGGACGGTGGCTCGCGGAGAACTCGGCATCAACGTGCACGCCCATCGCGTTCCAGGTGGGCACAAGCGTGCGAAGCATCTCGGTGCGGCGCAGTTCACGAAGCGCCCACTGCAGGGTCTCGGGCGCGCCCCCGTGCAGCCAGATCATCAGGTCGGCATCAGCACGAAGACTGGAGACGTCGTAGAACCCGCGGACGGTAACTCCGGCGCCTTCCACTACTGCAACCGCGGCGGAGAGCGACTCGGCATTGTCACCAGCTGGCACCGCACCATCTCGGCGAAGAACCGCCCAGAGGGTGTATCCGGTCGTGGTGTGGTCTTCGGGAATGCTGGCGTCCTCGACGGGAAGCCCGTTTTGGATCGGGGTGGTGCTCATGCCGTCTATCCTCCCCCGCATTGCTGCGAGAACAAAAAGCGGCCGAGCCTCAGTGCGAAATTTTCTTCTGTTCTACCGATGGTGAACTGACGGTGTCTAGTCGTCGCCGAAGATCGCCCAGGCTACGATGCCGCCGATGACGACCACGGCTGCGGTCGCTCCGATTGTCCACGGTACGGGGTTCTCCGCGTAAGATGACTGCACTTTAGCTGTCAGTTTGCCGACCTGCTTCGGCACATTAAGCCGGTCCTCGATCTCATCAAGGGTCTGCGCGAGTTCCGAGCGCGTAGCGCTGATCCTCGTCTCGATCGAATCGGACGATGGGGTATCGCTCATCGGTTCTCCCGCTTTCCGAGTCCCTTGATCACAAGGACGTCTTTCTTGACGCTTTTGATGGTCTCGGTCGGCGCTGGCGGAACGCCCTTCTTCACCTGGCGAAGACCGACGGACACGAGAATCACCACGATCACCAGAAGGATGCCGGCCACGATGAGCGCAGCCAGCCAGCCCGGCATGATCGTCGCAAACGCGAGAATGGCGGCGGAGATAAGCACGGCAAACAGGAAAAACGCCACGAAGCCGGCCCCGGCGAATAGGCCGACCCCGATGCCTGCGTGCTTGATCTTGCCGATCAGCTCGCTCTTGAACTGCTCGATCTCGTTCTTCACCTGCCCGATTACGAGTCGAGGCAAGTCGGCGACGAGGGCGAAAATCGACTTGCGTGAGGGAGCGTCGTCGTTCACGACGACCTACTTACCGCTGGCGGAGGCCGGTTTGGCCGCCGCCGGGGGCGCGACCGGAGACTTGGCTTTGGCCGACCCGGACCTGCTCACCTGCGACACGACCTTCTTGGCTCCGTCGCTTAAAAAGTCGACGACCTCTGGCGCCTTGTCCTTTGCGAAGTCCTTGGCGCGACCTTCGACTTTCTTCACCTGGCGTTGGACGCGGGGGTCGCTCCAGAGCTTGCCGGTTGCACGCTTGATGTCTTCGTAACGACCGCGTCCGGCTTTGGCGCCGAGCACATAGCCGGCGGCCAGTCCGACGACGAGCAGCAGTTTGCCTCGCATGATTTGCTCCGTCCTGTGCGTGCCCGGATGGGCATATGTCTGGCATCACCTCCACAGTAGCCCCCGGAGGCTACGCCTCTACCTCTTCCAGCAAACCTCCAGACGCCACTCGCACCTGGGCGATCACGGCGGCCAGTCCGGTGCCGGCGACGCCTTCACCGATGAGTGTCACCCCGTCGATTGGCTCGGGTCGGCTCGATGGAGCGCTCCACTCCACCCGCGCGAACGCGACGACGGAGACCTCGACCAGAGCAATCCCGAGCAGCTCGCCGGCATCGTGCAGGGCCTGGCCGCGCAGCTGGGCGTCGCTGACCCGTGCCGCTGCTGCCCCGTCGTAGGAGAGTCGGAGCACGTGGCGGTGCGGCGTCGCTCGCTCTGCGAGCCAGTCCCACTTGGCGGTCGCGTGGGTGAGGGCCTTGGCTCGGAATGGGGCGTCGGAGGACCCGCGCGCCACGAGCACGCCGGTACCACGCGGGGCGCCATCCAACTCGGGGGCATCCACGACCAGCGTTGCGAGAACAATCGCGGGGGTGCGATCCGGCTGCCCCGTGGTCGCTAGCGGGGCCGCGAGCACCACCTGGTCCGCTTCGAGCAATTGTCCGTCGAGGAGCGTCACGAACGAAGCCTCTACCGCGGTGACCGGGGATTCGAGACGTACCGTCACTCCGAATCGCTCAAGGTCGCGGGCCAGCGCCTCGACCAGCTCAAACATTCCGCCCACTATGCCGGAGACAGCCGTGCCCGCCGGAGCGGCATCCCGCAGCTCGCGCACGGCGTGGGCGAGCGATCCCGTGTCGAGCATCGCGGCTCGCAGGCCTGGTGCCACCACATCCACATCGAGCTCGTCGGGATGCCGTGAGTGGATGCCGAGCGTCACGGGCGCGACCAGCTGTTCGAGAACCCGGCGGCCCATCCGGCGGCGCACCAGTCGCCCGAGGCTGCGTTCCTTCGACCCGACGAAGCCGAGCATCAGCTCGTCGAGCTGGCCGCGCAGCGCCGCCCAGAACCCGACGACCTCGATCACGTCAGCCGCCAGTGGCGTGCCGGGAATTCCGAGGATGCCGGTGCGGGGCAGCGGATAGGCCCGGCCCTCCGCAGTCTGGAGCCACGCGCCCTGCGGATTCGGACGGGCGATATCGGACCCAAGACCGAGCTGGCGGGCGAGGTGGGCCACGGTGTCGTGCCGGGTCGCGAAGCTCTCAGCGCCGGCATCAAGGACCAGGCCAGCCACCGTGTGAAGGGCGATCTTGCCGCCGAGGTGATCGGAGGCCTCGAGCAGGGTCACTTCGAAGCCGCCCAGCACGAGATCGCGGGCCATCACAAGCCCGGCGATCCCCCCACCGACCACGATCGCGCTAGGCATGGACGACAGAAGGCGCGTGCGCGAGCTGCACGATGCGCGTGAGCACATCGGGGTCGGTTTCTGGCGGGACCCCGTGGCCGAGGTTGAGTATGTGTGACGTCGCCGCGCGCCCCCGGGTGATCACGTCGCGCACATGGGCTTCGAGCACCGGCCACGGTGCCGCGAGCATGGCCGGATTGATGTTGCCCTGCAGCGGCACGGAGGCACCGAGTCGACGGGATGCTTCGTCGAGGGGGATGCGGTCGTCGACGCCCATCACATCAACCCCGATCGCGTACATAGACCGCAGGAGCTCGCCGGTACCCACCCCGAAGTGCACCACGGGAATGCCGAGATCCGTGACGTGGGCGATCGCCTGGTGGGAGAAGGGAGCGACCCGGCTTTCGTAATCGGAAACTGAGAGTGATCCAACCCACGAATCGAACAGCTGCACAGCGCTCGCGCCGGCGAGCACCTGCGCGCGAAGGAAAGCTCCCGTGACATCCGCGGCCCAGCCGAGCAGGGCATCCCAGGTCGCCGGGTCGGCATGCATCAGGGTGCGAGCCCGCAGGTGGTCTTTAGAAGGACCTCCCTCGACAAGGTAAGCGGCGAGAGTGAACGGCGCGCCGGCGAATCCGATGAGGGGAGTCGTGCCAAGCCCTGCGACGGCGCGGGCGACGCCTTCGGCGATGGGAGCGAGTGCATCCAGCTCGAGGCGGCGGAGAGAGGCAACATCCGCCGCGGAGCGAATCGGAGCACCGAGCACCGGGCCGCGGCCGGGAACGATGTCGACATCGATGCCGGCGAGCTTCAGTGGCACGACGATGTCGCTGAAAAAAATGCCGGCATCCACGCCGTGGCGTCGCACCGGCTGCAGGGTGATCTCACTTGACAGTTCGGGATCGAGGCACGCGTCGAGCATCGTGCTGCCAGCCCGGATGGCACGGTATTCGGGCAGCGAGCGGCCGGCCTGGCGCATGAACCACACTGGCGTGGTCGACGGGCGATCGCCGCGGTAGGCGCGAATGAGCGACGAATCAGCCGTGCGGCCGTCGATCAGGGGATGGCTGGCTGGGAGGTTCACGAGATTAAGTATGGTCGAGCGGGCTGGGAGGGGACTACGCTGCCCGACCGCCATTGGCAGACGTAGGCTAGGGAGGTGCTTCTGTGTCTTACCGCCAACCATCGCAACGCGAGCTTCGAGATCCTCGAGAAGCTCTCGATCGGCGCACCGCAGGCGGCGGCCATATTGGTCAATGACAGCGATTTCGTCTCCGGAGCGGTCGTTCTCGCCACGTGCAATCGCTTCGAGGCGTACCTCGAGATCGACGGGCCCCTCACCGTGGCCACAGCCGTCGCGGTGGAAAATTCGGTGCGGGTGATCAGCGCCTCGACCGGCATCGACCCCGCCGCCCTGCGTCAAACGGTGACCGTGCTCAGCGGCGATGCCGTCGCACAGCACCTCTTTTCCGTAAGCTCCGGGCTCGAGTCCGTGATCGTCGGCGAAGACGAGATTTCCGGCCAGGTGCGCCGTGCTCTCGAGCAGGCTCGCACGGCACGCACAACGTCATCCGGGCTCGAACGCCTTTTTCAGAAGGCGGCCAATACGTCACGCGAAGTGAAGAACCAGACCGCGATCGGCGGTGCCGGCCGCTCGCTCGTGCGACTCGGGCTTGAGCTCGCCTCCAGTCGGATCGTGGACTGGTCCCGGACGAGGGTGCTTATCGTCGGCACCGGGCAGTATGCCGCGACGACCGTCGCCGCCGTCCGCGACCGCGGAGCGGAGGACATTACGGTGTTCTCGCCGTCCGGCCGCGCCTCCCGCTTCGCCCTCCGTCTCGGCCTCACCGCCAGTGTCGACCTCATCGCAGCCCTCGCGGCAGCGGATGTAGTGATTACCTGCACCGCATCGGCCGCGCCAGTCGTCACGGCAGCGCACCTCTCTCCGCTCGCTTCCGCGAGTACCCAGCGACGTATCGTCATTGACCTCGGACTGCCACGAAACGTGCATCCGGATGTCGCCTCAGTGCCCGGAACCGAGCTCCTCGACCTCGAGACAATCAGCCTGCACGCCCCCCTCGAAGAACTCACCGCGACGATGGATGCCCGTGCCCTCGTGGACAACGCGGCCACCCAATTCGCCGCGACAACAACGGAGCAACAGCTCACGCCTTCCGTCGTGGCCCTTCGCACCCACGTCTTCGGCCTGCTCGAGACCGAGATCGACCGAGCCCGTGTGCGCGGCGACGACGACGGCCGCATCGAAGCGGCCCTTCGTCACCTCACCGGGGTGCTGCTTCACACCCCATCGGTGCGCGCTCGCGAGCTTGCACGGGCCGGCAAGGGTGACTCCTTCAACGCGGCCGTGACCGCACTCTTCGGCATCGATGTGCCCGCGGAGACCCCGGCAGCAAGCGATCTTCGGGATCTGCAGGCCTGAAGCACGCGCTGGTCCCGGCGGTCTCGATCGACCCCTGACCGCAAGAATCCGCTCAAGAAACGGCCGCCGATTGGCCGCGAGATCGTCGCCGATGATGCGTTCAACATCCCTCGGGGCAGTCCAGACTCGAGATTCAGCTGTTGAAGGTGCTGATGCCGCGAATCCTCCTGTCAAACTCACCGGTACGTGGCTCGGTGGCTGGGCCGCCCAACGACACACGCCCCGCACCAGACATGGGCCGGTGCGGGGCGTGTGTCAGGGGTGGGTTAGGACTTCGCTGCGCGCCGTGCGCCGAAGACCAGGGCCGCACCAAGCAGGAGGAGTGCAGAGGCCACCGCAAGGTAGCCCGCTCCCGAGTCGAAGCCGGTGAAGGCCAGCGTGGTCAGGCTCTGCGGATCGAGATTTCCGCAGCTGGTGGTCGCCTTTGTGATGGTCGCCGTGTAGCTCGACGGTCCATCGATAGTGTCACCGGGCGGAGCAGTGACGGTGACCCTGTAGGTTCCCGGCGCGAATGCCGTGCGCGCGGACGTCAGCTGAGTGGTGCCGACGAAGTAGCTCAGGAATTCGGTCGGGTCGATGGAGATGTAGCCGCTGACCGTCCCACTCGAGGAGCAGATCTGGCCGACCCAGCTCACTGATGATGGCAGGAACGCAAGGATGGGCAGGCTGCAGTCCACCGCGTTGTTCGCGACGGTGCGTTTCCATTGAGTCACGCCGGAGAGGATGAAGCCCGGTTCGGCGGCCGCCATCACCAGGTAGTCACCCGGAACAACGTTGGTCTTTGGCCCGGTGACGATGATGTCCGCGCCGCCCGGGGTGACCGGGTGGATCGTGTAGACGACGCCCGTCACCGCGGCGACGGTGAGATATCCGCTAGCTGTACCGTCGGAGCAGGACTGGTCGACAGCCTCCGGGTCACCGGACACCGTCACACAGTTGTTTTGGGCGTCGGTCTTGAACGTGTGGGACCACGAGGTCACGGCATCAGGACCAAAACCGTACCCCGCGCCCGGAATCGCGGTGACCGTGACGGTGCGCACGCCGGATTTGGAGGTCATGTCCGACGTGGAGTAAGTATAGTCCTCACTCGTCAGGGCGGGCATGATCACCCTGTCACCTTCGACGCCGCAGGCGTCGGTGAAGGTGACGGGGGTCGGGTCGACGAGCGGCAGCGTGGGGTTGTCCATGCAGTCGTTCGAGGTGGTCATGTAGGTGTACCCGGGGGTGGTGGTGCTGAAGCCGAAGGTGTTGAGGAACCGCTCCCAGTTCGAGGCGGTCTCCAGAGTCGCAGTGGGAACTATGTAATCCGAATTAGATGCATAGATGTCACCCTGTCCGCAGGTGACCACGGCACCGAATTTGTACTCGCCAACAGCTTCCACCCTCACGTACTGGGTCAGGAGGGAGTTGAGGGTCTGAGGGAAGAGCGTGGTTGACGTGTAGTTCCAGCTTGCCGCTGTGATGTAAACCGGGTCGCACAGCTTGCCAGTCGATCCGGAATCATCCGCGACCGTTGCCGTGCCCGTGTTGTCTTCGGGGTTATAGGTGTACGACAGGGCGGAAGCCGGAAGGCATGTGAGCTGGGGAGCTGCGGGAACATCCGTGGGCACCCCGTCGGGCTCGTCCGCCGACTGCTGGGCAACAATTGGTGCCGTCGGAGCAGGAGTTGGCGGAGTGACCGTCGGAGCAGGAGTTGGCGGGGTGACCGTCGGAGCAGGAGTTGGCGGGGTGACCGTCGGAGCAGGGTTAGCCGTCGCTGAATTAGTCGTTGGCGAGACCGGGGCGACGGCATCGTCCGCATTCGCGGTCGACACGCCAGTGATAGCAAGGCTGGCAGCGATCATAATCGTCGTGACCGCGGCGAGGGTTCTCTTCATGACGAGCTCCTGGGTAGGGGAGATTTACGTCGGCCTTCGGCGGGGGAGCACTACAGCATCGTCTCGTCATGCTTCGGGGGCATTCGAGTTCGTGCAGTGCAGACGTCGGGGGCGTCAGTTCGGCTGGGTAACCGATGGGTTCGGGTTGGGAAATTCGGGTAAGCAATTCACAGAGTGGATTTCGGGTCCTCACAGTTGAATCTCACCGAACCCTACACGATCGTCGACGAGAGTGGCTACCACTCGAACGGGGGGGGTACTAGTGAACGTACTCGAGAAGATCGAAACCGAAGGTACGCATAGCCTCCAGCACGCGCAGACGCGCGGCGAGATCGGTGCTGCTGAACTTGACAGTGAGGGCATAGGCCACCCCGGTGCGGGATCCGCTCAGTAGGCCGGCTTCCGACCGCACCCCCACACCGGTGCCGGTCTTGTTGACCAGTTGCAGGCCCGAATCCGAGGTGCGGTGCGACAGTGGGTCCAGTCCGAACGCACTCGACACCATCGAGAGGTCGGCATTGTGAGAGAGCCAGCCGAGCACACGCTTGCTCGTCACGGCATCGACGACCTGCCCCCTCGCAAGGGAGGAGAACAGCCGCGAGAGCTCAGCGGTGGATCCGATCGACAATTGCGGCGCATCATCCGGACCACGATGATCCCGCACGAGGTCGAGCAGAGCTGTGCGCGAGAGCCCGAGGGCCTCGCCGCGGGCGCGCACCGAGTCGAGCCCCACCTGGCGGAGCAGCACGTTCGTCGCGAGATTGTCGCTGATTGCGCCGACGAGCAGCGCGAGATCGGTGACGGGAAGTGCGGGCGCCTGCAGCCGCTGCCAAATCCCGGAATCGCCGACGGAATCCCCCGGTGTCTTGTCGAGGATGCCAAACCCTGCGGCATCTCGCGTGGTGATGCGCGCCGAGACCTCGATGAGTAGCAGGATCTTGCCGACGCTCGCGGTCGGCATCGCAACCCGATCGTCGATCGAGACGAGGGTAATGCCCGTTTGCAGGTCGATCACGCTCGCCGAGACTGCCGCGCCCGCATAGGCCAATTGTGCGAGCGCGATGAAGCCGCCGGCGAAGCTTTCCGCTCCGCCGACTCCGCGGTGGCGACCGACGCGCGGTAAGCGCAGTCGCTCCCGGCGCTCGTGATCCCGGGTGCCAACTACCAAATGGTCACCCGCTCTTCGGGATCGAGCCACAGTGCATCCGATTCAGTAACAGTGAAGGTGTCGTAGAACCCATCAATATTGCGCACGATCTGGTTGCAACGGAACTCGTTTGGCGAGTGCGGATCGATGGCAATCAGGCGGATGACCTCCTCGTCGCGCCCCTTCTGCTGCCAAGCCTGCGCCCAGGAGAGGAAGAAGCGCTCTGAGCCTGACATCCCGTCGATCACGGGCGGCTGTACGCCGGCAAGAGAGATGAGGTAGGCCTTCCAGGCGATCGAGAGCCCGCCGAGGTCGCCGATGTTCTCACCGATCGTGAGGGCACCGTTGACGTGGTGGTCGGGAACCTGACGCGGGGCAAGCTCGTTGTATTGCCCGATCAACGAGCTGGTGAGCTTTTCGAAGGCCTCCCGGTCGGCCGCCGTCCACCAGTCGATGAGCCGACCGTCGCCGTCGTATTTCGAACCCTGGTCGTCAAAACCGTGGCCGATCTCGTGACCGATGACGGCGCCGATCGCACCGTAGTTGGCGGCCGCATCCCGAGCCTCGTCGAAAAAGGGGTACTGCAGGATCGCAGCGGGAAAGACGATCTCATTGAACCCGGGGTTGTAGTAGGCGTTGATGGTCTGCGGGGTCATGAACCACTCGTCGCGGTCGAGCGGCGTACCGATCTTGCCGAGCTCGCGCTGGAACTCAAACTCGCTGGTCGCGCGAACATTGGCAATCAGGTCCGTCGCGCTGATCTCGAGCCGCGAGTAGTCGCGCCATTTAACCGGGTAGCCGATCTTCGGCGTGAACTTATCGAGCTTCTCGATCGCGCGATGCTGAGTAGCCGCGCTCATCCAGGCCAGGCCGGTGATGCTCTCGCGATACGCCTCCACGAGGTTGCCGACGAGCACGTCCATCGCCGCCTTCGCACCCTGCGGGAAGTGCCGCTCGACATAGATGCGCCCGACGGCTTCGCCCAGGGCGCCCTCGACGAGCGAGACACCGCGCTTCCAGCGTTCCCGCAGCTCCGGAGTACCGGTGAGGGTGCGGCCGTAGAAGTCGAAATTCGCCTCAACGAAGGCATCGGAGAGGTAGGCGGCAGACGAGCGGATGACCTGCCAGCGCAGCCAGTCGGTCCAGGCCTCGAGGTGGCCGGCATCCAGCAGCGTCGCGACGCCCGCGAGGAACGACGGCTGCCGCAGCACCAGCTCGTCGAAGACGCCGTCCGGCGCATCGAGAGCATCGAGCCACCGATTGAGGTCCGGGCCGTCGGTCGCCTGGGAAGCCGTGGTCACGACAGCATGCCAGGTGCTGAGGTTGTAGGTCTTCTCGGAGTCGCGGGATTTCACGTTGTCCCAGTGGAAAGCGGCAATGGCGGTCTCGAGCTCGAGCACTCGCCCGGCACGGTCAGCCGCGTCATCCAGCCCCGCCAATTCGAACATCCGCTTGAGGTAACCGGCATAGGCGGTGCGAATGTCGGCGAACTTCTCTTCCCGGTAGTAGCTCTCGTCCGGGAGGCCGAGACCGCCCTGCTCGAAGAGGGCGATGTAGCGCTCCGGGTTGCCTGGATCGTTGTCGATGTAGAGCTGGAAGAAGCCGCTGACACCCTGGCGTTCGAGACGACCGAGGGTTTCCAGAAGGCTCGGGATGTCGCTGACCGCCTCCACCGACGCGAGATCGTGGGTGAGAGGCGTGGCACCCAGCTCGTTGATGCGTGCTTCATCCATATAGCTCGCGTAGAGGTCGCCGAACTTGCGTTCTTCGGTGCCTTCGGCGGATCCCTGAGCTTCCACGATGATCTCGCGCACGGCCTTCTCGGCCTCCTCCGCCAACACATGGAACGAGCCGTAGCGAGCCTTGTCTGACGGAATTTCGGTGCGGTCGATCCACTTGCCGTTGACGTGTCGGAATAGGTCGTCCTGCGGTCGCACCGCCGGGTCGAGTTCTTCGCTGTGGATACCGGGGGGGAGTGGAGAGGCAGCGGTCATGCCGACCAGCTTAAGCCGTGCGAATGGCCTCGCGGTGACGCCCGGGGAAAGTCAGCTCGCCGCCGGCACAGTGCGTCGTTCACCATCAGGATTCGCGACATCCGCAGCTTCAACAGCAGTATTTCGGGGCGGATCGGCGCCGCGTGATGTCGATACACCCGCGCCCTGGACGCAGTCGCCGCGGCCGGTCATTACTTGAGCGTCGTCGCGGGCACAGCGAGCTCGGTGGGCGGGAGCAGAGCAGGGCGCGCTGCAATGAACCAGCGCCTCTCGTGCCGCGTCAGAATGTTGACATTGACCGGGAGAGCGACTCCAAGGTCTCTCGAGTGTCCGAGCCATGCCCGACGACCCGAGACCAGAGGGAAGATCCCTCCCGTCCACGTCAACCGCGGCCCTCTGAGAGGCGGAAAGCGAGATGAGGGGAGCTTCCCGCCGAAGGCGCGCAATCGAGACGGATATTCAGAGCGCACACAAACGCTACCTGCGGTCATGCCCTCTGACCGGGGAGTCTGAGCGGAAATACGGCGGCCGTGACACACGCAGCTCACAGGGAGGAGACGAGGAGCGCGATCGCTGCGGTTCCCATGACCGCGAAGGCCACCCAGAGACCGATTTTGGACCAGGTGCCGCTCGAGTATTGCCCCATTAGTTTCCGGCGGCTGGAGATCCGCGCGATGAGAAAAATCAGTGGCACGGCCACGATGCCGTTGAAGACGGCGGTAAGAACCAGCGCCTTGATCGGGTCGAGACCGACGAAGTTCAGCAGGAGGCCGACCAGGGTGCCGGTGATGATGACCAGGTAGAAGGCACGGGCCTGCCTGAACTTCAGGAACAGGCCTTCTTTCCAATTGAAGGTCTCCGTGATCGCGTACGAGGTGGAGCCGGCGAGCACGGGAATGCTCATGAGACCGATGCCGATCACCCCGACGGCGAAGATCAGTTGGGCGAGAACCCCCGCGTTGGGAAAACTGTGGACCAGTGGACGCAACGCTTTGGCCGCGTCCGCAGCGGAGACGATATTTGTCACGCCCCCGCGATTAAGGACGACCGCCCCGACCAGGATGATGAACCAGGCCACGACATTGGAGAACAGCATGCCGAGAACCGTGTCGATGCGAAGACGCCTCAGGTAGTTTTTTGAGATTCGAGGTGACCCGCCGGTGCTGTCTTTTCGGCGTTCGGAGACTTCGTCTTCGACCACGTTGCTGGTTTGCCAGAAGAACAGGTATGGCGAGATCGTGGTTCCGAAAATGGCCACAACAACGAAGAAAAAGTCCTTAGTGAACTCGAAGTGCGGGACGACAGTCGCCTGAAGAGCCTGAGCCCAGGGGACCGTGATGAGAAAGGCGGTGACCAGGTAGGCGAAGAGAGCGAGCGCCAACCACTTCAGGACTCGCACGTAGCTGCGATACGAGACCAGTACTTCCAGGACCAGGATGATGGCGACGAAACCAATAGCGAGCAGCGCAAATGGCACCTGAGGAACGAGCAACTGCGCACTCGCTGCCATCGCTCCGATGTCGGAACCGATGTTGAAAGTATTAGCGGCAGCCACCAAAGCCACGATCGGAAAAAGCACTTTCTTCGGATACGTCTCTCGGATGACCCCGGCGAGCCCCTTTCCTGTTACGGCACCGATACGCATGCAGGCCTCTTGCACAGCGATCATCAGTGGGAGGGTCAGAAGGATCGTCCACAACGTTCCGAACGCGAACTGTGCGCCAGCCTGGGAGTAGGTGGCTATTCCCGAGGGGTCATCGTCGGCCGCCCCCGTGACGATTCCGGGGCCAAGGATCCTCAATATTCGCCCGAAACCCTTTTTGCGGGAGGCCCGGGAGAACACGATCGGCTCAGCGGGGGCGGCTCGCTTGACAGGGGAGGGTGGCTGATCCGGAAGCTCGGTCATTGTGGGCTGAGTATATGCATCGACCCCGAACGGATGGGTTTCGCCCGCGTCGAGTACGAGGACTGAATCCGGCGATGACCCAGTCACGCTGCACGCTTCCGCAGCCCTACCGCCTACACTCGGGTCGTGAAACCCCGCTCCGTTGCCATTCATCGGCACGAACACCGACTCCCGGTCGTCATCGCCACCCTCGTGAATCTTGTACTCATCCTTCTCATCCCCGAGAAAGTACAACTGTTGCCGACCTGGGTCGTCCCCGTGCTCGGAGTTCTGCTGATGACCCCGCTCATCGCGTTCAACCCCCAGCGGTTCACCCGGGAGACGACGTGGTCAAGGTGGCTGTCTATCGCGCTGGCCATCCTGCTTACTGTCGCAAACCAGATAACGATGGTCCTGACGATCACCCAGTTGCTGAGCGGGCACGCAAAAGGAAGCACCGTGCTTCTGACGGCCCTTCAGGTGTGGGTCAGCAGCATCATCGCATTCGGTCTGGTCTACTGGGAATTGGACCGGGGAGGGCCTGTTGCTCGGCGAGACGATCTCATCTGGAAGACCGCGGATGCCGACTTTCGATTCCCGCAGAACGAACAGAAGACCGGACAGGCTGACTGGCGACCGGTCTACCTGGATTACCTCTACATCGCACTAACCAACATGATGGCGTTCAGCCCGACCGACGCGATGCCGCTCACGGTGCGGGCAAAGATGATAATGGGCTACCAATCCATCACCGGATTCATCCTGCTCGCCCTCGTCATCTCCCGCGCGGTCAATATCCTCAACTGAAAATTCACCGCTCCAGCTCAGATCGTGAACGACTGGCCCGGCAGCGCACACTCGACCGAGGGAAACCCGGTGAGGGCCCGAGCACGGGCATTGGGCGCATCGGTGTGAATGAGATCGATGTGAGTAAGTACGAGGCGTTCGGCCCCTGCCTCGCGGGCGATACGCCCGGCATCCTCTGGTGTGCAATGCACTGCCCCAGCGGGCGGATGCTCTGACGCCCCCGCCTCACACAACAGCAGGTCAGCGCCCTCCGCGAGCTCGACAAGTCCTTCACAATAGGCGGAGTCGCCCGAGTAGGCGAGCGTGCGGGCCCCCGCCTGAATGCGCAACCCGAAGGCGGGCATCCCGTGATTCATCGGGCCCCAGCTGAGGGCAAGTTCACCGATGACGCGTTCCTGCCAGCCGCGCATCTCCGTAACCTCGAACACCTCGGGAATCACGGCCGCCTCTCGGTGCCCGAGAAAGCCGACCAGCCGATCGACCAGGCCAGGGGGGCCGATCAGTGGCAGTGGTCGGGTGAGCGTCAGATCGCCGAATCGCAGGGCGTAGTACGCGGTGAGAAGGTCGGCCGAGTGGTCAGCATGAGCATGAGAGATCCAAATCCCGTCGAGGGCATCGAGGGGGATGTGGCGCTGCAGCTCCGCGAGAGTGCCGGTGCCGGCATCCATCCAGATCGAGGTGTCGCCGTGCTGCACGAGATAGCCGGAGCACGGATTGTCGGGACGAGGGTAGGGCGTTGCCGTACCGAGGATGGTGAGCTTCATGACGCGACCCGCGGTGGCGCCGTGGTCGTTCCCCGATGGAAGCGCGAAGTGAACGAGACGGCCTGCGGATGTTCGCCGCTGAGCAGGGCGATCACTCCGCGACCCGCAGCCCGTCCCTTTTCCACAGCCGGCTGCACCATCGTCGTCAGGTCGTAGGGGGCGAGACCGTCGAGCTTCACTCCGTCGAAGCCCACAATGCTGAGGTCGGCAGGAACCGTGAGTCCGAGCTGTTCGGCAGCCCGGATCACCCCCACCGCAAGAAGATCGCTCTGGGCAATCACCGCGGATGGACGCGTGCCAGGGTCGGCGAGCAGCTCGAGGCCAGCGACAAGCCCCTCTTCGATGCTGCTCACTGCGGCACTCACTCCGGAGCTGCCGGCGAAGACCTCGCGAACACCGCGGATGCGCTCGCGAGCGGTGTAGCCGGTGGCTGCCTCGATGGCCGCCTCGGTGAGCGGCCCTCGCGTGCGAGCCGCGTCCAGCGGAAGGGTCACCATTGCCACTCGGCGATGTCCGAGACTGGCTAGGTGCCTGGCGAGGGTGTGCGATGCCTGTCGGTTGTCCAGGTCGATCGCGAGCACATCATCCATCGGCTCGGCTTCGATCGCCACCAGGGCGATTCCGCGCTGGCGAAAGATCGCCACCTGATCCGCGAAACTGGTACTGCACCCGATCAGCACGACGGCATCCACCGGGGCATTGCGGATGCTCGCAGCACCCTCACCGTTCTCGGTGAGCAACAGGAGGCCGGCCCCGAGGGATCCGGTTTCGTCGGCGATTCCGTCGAGCATCGCAATGTTCATCGGGTCACGGAAGGCATCACGCAGGCGATCCTCGATCACCACCCCGATGATGCCGGAGCGCCCACGACGCAAGGATTGGGCGCGCGGATCCGGCCCGGCGTAATCGAGCTGGGCTGCGGCGGCCAGTACGCGCGTGCGGGTGGCGGCCGAGACCGGCCCGGAACCGCTGAAAGCGAGGGATGCTGTGGACGGCGATACCCCGGCGAGGGCGGCGACCGCGGCGAGATTCGGTCGCGCTTTCTCGGGTGTTGCCTCGGCATGCATGGTTTGTTAGCGTAGTCGAATCGGTTCGATCGAATCGATTCGATACGTCCCAGGATCTCCGTGGCCGTTGCTCACCCAACCTCCGCCGGCCTCTCCCGACCGCAGGTCGTGGCTTGGCGCAATGCGCTCTTCGTCATCTTCGGGCTGTGTGGGCTCTCGATGGCGAGTTGGGCATCCCGCATTCCGGCGGTGAAACAGGCACTCCAGGTGTCGACCTCGTCGATGGGCATCCTCATCTTCGGCATAGCAGCTGGCTCGATCGTCGGCCTGCTCGCCTCCAGCCATGTGATCGCACGAATCGGCGCTCGCCGCACAATCGCCGTGGTGCTGACCGTCGGGGCTATCGGCTTCGCGGTGGCCGGATTCGGGGTATCAATCGGGCCGAGCTACGCGGTCGTCATGATCGGGCTGATCGTGTTCGGCTCGATGTTCTCGATCTGCGACGTCGCGATGAACCTGCAGGGTGCGGTGAACGAGCGGGTGCTCGGTCGTTCGATCATGCCGGTGTTCCATGCCTTCTTCAGCTTCGGCACGGTGATCGGCGCCGCTCTCGGGGCCGCGGCAGAGGCCATCCGCCTCCCCATTGTGGTGCACCTGCTGATCGTGGCGCTGGTCTTCGCTGCCGGCGCGCTCATCGCCTCGCGGTTCCTGCAGTCGGAGCACGTCATCGAAGAGCAGTCCGTTGCGCACGACGATCATTCGAAGACCTGGCAGGGGCGTCTGAGCATCTGGCGTGATCCGCGCACCCTGATCATCGGACTCATCGTGCTCGGCATGGCTTTCACCGAAGGCTCGGCCAACGACTGGCTCGCACTCGCGATGGTTGATGGCCATGACACCACCAAAGCGACCGGCGCCCTCGTGCTCGGCATTTTCGTCGCCTCAATGACGATCGGGCGCCTCGCGGGGGTGAGCCTGCTCGACCGCTACGGGCGCGTTCCGGTGTTGCGCGGCTCGGCAGTGCTCGCCGCCATCGGCCTGATCATGGTGATCTTCGTGCCCGTCCTCTGGATTTCGATTGTGGGCGTCGTGTTCTGGGGACTCGGGGCATCCCTCGGGTTCCCGGTGGGAATGTCGGCTGCCGCCGACGACCCGAAGACCGCCGCCGCACGCGTGAGTGCCGTGGCCACGATCGGGTATTTCGCTTTCCTCGTTGGGCCTCCGTTGATCGGCTTCCTCGGACAGCACGTCGGACTGCTGCACGCCCTGCTCGTGGTGCTCGTGCTCGTGGCCCTCGCCGGGCTCGCCTCTGGCGCCGCGCGCGAACCATCCGCCCGCCGCTGAGCTGCCCACTTCTGACCCGCCCGCTTCTCCGCTCGCCCGGCTCTCCCGCTCGCCCGGCTCCCCGCTCGCCCGGCTCTCCCGGCTCTCCCGCGCTCCCAAAACGCAGGAGATTCGCCACCAGATGACCCCATCGGCCGTGAATCTTCCCTCTTCGTGGCGAATGTCCTGCGTTTTCAGTGCGCGTAGGGTCGAAGTATGACGCCCTCGATCTCCGACTCCGCGCGCGTCGACAACGCCTCGTTGCGCGCTGCCGTCGAAGCGTTCGCGACGAAACCCGAACAGTCCACCTACCTGGATGTGGTGCGCGGATGCCTCCAGGGGCGGCTTTTGCTCGATTCGACCGGGTCCGACCGTCCCACTGTCGAGGCCGACGGCAGCTACAGCTTCCCGGCCGGTGCAACCCTCCAGTTCGCTGGCGGCACCGGTCCCGACGGACTCCCCGCCCTCTTCGCATTCACCTCGCAGCAACAGATCAATCGGATGCATCCCGACGACCTGGCCGCGGTGCAAGCGCTCGTGCAGCCCGCGGCCGGAGCACTGCAGCTCGCCTCTACCGAGCGATATGGCTGGCTCTACATCGACCCTGCCGGGCCCACCTGCGCGATCTCGAACCGCGATGCTGCTTTCGCTTTGCGCGGAAATCGCAACGATGCCGTGAAAGCGGCGCTTGAGATCGCCGATCCGCACGTCGGCAAGATCGCGGTGATGGATGCCCTCGCCGAGAACGGTCCGCTGCTTCTCGCGGTCGACACGGACTCGGTGCCGGAATCGGGAGTGGCGGACGGCACGCCTGTGCGCATCCGCGATTCCGTCGATTCGGACGGCCACCCGGTGCTTCTCGCCTTCACCTCCGGCCCAGAGGTCAGCGCCCGCAACATTGCCGACTCCTTCGCCACGCGCCCGGCGGCCGAGGTCATCCATGATGCGATCCAGGCTCCCTATGGCGGCCTGGTGCTGAACCCCGGTGGACCATGGATGGCACTCTCGGCAGACGAATTGAGGGTCGTGTTGCACCGAATCGCCGGTACCCAACAGTCGAACTAAGATCGTCGGGTGCGTCTCGTCATTGCCCGGTGTTCCGTCGACTACGCGGGTCGCCTCAGCGCGCACCTACCGCTGGCCACGCGCCTCCTGCTGCTCAAAGCGGATGGCAGCGTGCTCGTGCACTCGGACTCGTTGAGTTACAAGCCGCTCAACTGGATGAGCCCGCCCTGCACGGTCGTGACCCTCGATCCCGATGACGATCAGGCGGATGCGGGCGTCGCCGAGATCTGGAAGGTCACGCAGGCCAAGACGGCCGACCTGCTCGTGATCTCCATCCACGAAATCCTGCACGACAGCAACCATGAACTCGGAATCGACCCCGGCCTGCAAAAAGACGGCGTCGAGGCTCACCTGCAGAAGCTCCTGGCCGAGCAGATCGAACTCGCGGGCGACGGTTGGCGCCTCGTGCGCCGCGAGTACATGACGGCTATCGGGCCGGTCGACATCCTGGCGACGGATGATTCGGGCCATTCGGTCGCGATCGAGATCAAGCGCCGCGGGGACATCGACGGGGTTGAGCAACTCACCCGTTACCTCGAACTCATGAACCGCGACCCCCACCTCGCCCCGGTCAGCGGCGTCTTCGCGGCCCAGGAGATCAAGCCACAGGCGCGGATGCTGGCCGAGGACCGCGGCATCCGCTGCCTGCTGCTCGACTATGACGCGATGCGCGGTCTCGACGACAGCCACCATCGGCTGTTCTAGTTCCGCATCTGAACCGGCGAATCGAAATCAACTCCTAGGCTTGCAACAGTGACGACAAACTGGAGCTGCTTCCTCTTCGACCTCGACGGCACGATCATCGATTCGGCGCCCGGCATAACGGCGAGTCTCGCCTGGACGCTCGAACGTCTCGGTCGCCCCGTCCCCTCGCACACCGAGCTGCTGGCATACGTTGGCCCGCCGATTCTCGACTCGTTCCGCGATCTCGCGGGCATGACGGTTGACGAGGCGCAGCATGCCCTCGAGGTGTATCGACCGCATTATTTGCAGACCGGAATCTTCAACAGCTCGGTCTATCCGGGCGTGGCGCAGCTGCTCAAGCGAGTGCAGGAGAGTGCCATCCCGATCTCGCTCGCGACCTCAAAACCCGAGCTCCCCGCAACCACGGCCCTCGACTACTACGGGCTCGCGCAGCACTTCACCGTGATCACCGGTGCATCGCAGGACGAAGTGCGCAGCCGCAAGGCGGACGTCGTCGCCGAGGCACTGCGCCGACTGGCGGCGATCGGAGTAGACACGAGCAACCCCGTGATGGTCGGTGATCGCGAGCACGACGTTCATGGGGCAGCCGAGCACGGGGTGCCGACGATCTTCGTCGAGTGGGGCTACGGCACGGTGGCCGAACAGGCTGGCACGATCGGCGTAGCCGCGACCGCGGAGGAGCTCGGCGCCCTGCTGCTCGGCTAATGACCCCCGTTCAGCTTGGGCAGTGCAGCTGCGTCGGACGGTCGGCCCGCCGCTCCACATCATGGTCGGCCATCGCCCGTCCGCAGAGCGGGCACGCCTTCGCCTGCGTCGGCGGCAGAGGCTCCTCGTCGTAGGGCCCGAGCGGCGGTGGACCGAGGTAGGGCAACAGCCGCCGGTTGAGGCGGTCCCACCACGGAGCTTTGGCAACCATGTAAAACTCCTTAGTGCACTAACCAATAGTGTACTTGCTAAACTGGATCAATGGACCCGCTCGCCCTCGACCGCCAGGTCTGCTTTGCTCTCGCCGCCGCCTCACGCAGTGTGATCGCCCTCTATCGCCCGGTGCTGCAACCACTCGGGCTAACGCATCCGCAGTACCTGGTGATGCTCGCCCTGTGGGAACGCAGCCCGCGCACTGTCAGCGATATCGGCACCACGCTCCTGCTCGATCCGGCGACGCTCTCGCCCCTGCTCAAGCGACTCGAGGCGGCTGGCCTGGTCTCGCGCGCCCGCAGCGTCGCTGACGAGCGCGCCCTTGACGTGCAGCTGACGGCGGATGGTGCGGCCCTCCGCTCCCGAGCCGAAGGGGTTCCCCCGCAAATCATCGACCGCCTCGGGCTTCCCGTCGCCGAGCTCGAGCGCATCCGTGACGACTTGACGAAGCTCATCGAAGCGGCAACGGTAGAGGCATGACACCTCTCTCGATCCTCTTCATCGGCGGCACCGGCACGATCAGTTCCGCGGCGAGCGCCCGCGCTCTCGAGGAGGGGCATGCGGTGACACTGCTCAACCGCGGCCAGTCCACACTGCGTCCGGTCGCGGTGGGCGCAGAGGTGCTCGTCGCCGACGTGCGGGATCTCGCCTCGGTGACGGATGCCCTGTCAGGCCGGGAGTTCGACGTCGTCGTCGACATGGTGGCGTTCACCCCCGAGCACGTCGCGCAAGACATCGATCTCTTCACCGGACGGGTCGGGCAGTACGTGTTCATCTCCTCGGCATCCGCGTACCAGAAGCCGCCGGTGCGCCTTCCAGTCACGGAGTCATCCCCGCTGCGCAATCCGTACTGGCAGTATTCGCGCGACAAGATTGCCTGCGAAGACCTTCTCGTCGCGGAGTATCGCGCCAGCGGCTTTCCGGCGACAATCGTGCGCCCCTCCCACACCTACGACCGCACGAGTGTGCCACTCAACGGCGGCTGGACCGCGATCGACCGGATGCGCCGCGGGGCCCCGGTCGTGTTGCATGACCACGGCGCCTCCCTCTGGGCGCTCACGCATGCCAGGGACTTTGCGGTCGGCTTCATGGGACTGCTCGGCAATCCGCACACGATCGGCGGTGCCATCCACATCACCTCTGACGAACTGCTGAGTTGGACCCAGATCACGCATTTACTCGCGGATGCCGCGGGCGTCGAGCCGAACATCGTGCACGTGACCTCTGAGGCGATCGCCGCTGCCGATCCCGACATGGGTGCTGGCCATCTCGGCGACCGCAGCCACTCCATGATCTTTGACAACAGCCTGGTGAAGTCCCTCGTGCCCGCCTTCGATCCGAAAATCGGATTTGCCGAGGGTGCGCGCGAGATCATCGGCTGGTACGACGCTCATCCCGAGCAGAAGGTCGTCGATCCTGCGCTGGACGCGCTGTTCGACCGCTTGGCGGCGGGCGCGTAACCCGTAGCCCGTAGCCCCGCACCTGTCCACAGCCCCCATGTTCACCCCTGTGGCGGGGGATACGGCCGCTCGCGGCGGGGGATACGGCCGCTCCCGGCGGGGTCAGAGCGTCCCGGCGGGAGTTAGGACTCCCGCCGCGAGGTCATAGCCCCGCCGCGAGGGTTCGGTTCGACGCACAATCGCGACGGTGCGACGCACAGCACCCGTGTTCACCCCCGTGGCGGGGGATACGGCCGCTCCCGGCGGGGTCACAGCGTCCCGGCGGGAGTTAGGACTCCCGCCGCGAGGTCATAGCCCCGCCGCGACGGTTCGGCCGACGGTTCGACGGCGCGACGGTTCGGCCGACGGTTGCGGTTCGACGGTTCGGCCGACGGTTCGGCCGAGGGTTCGAGGCGAGGGACCGGCGGGACCGTGCGACGCCGTGTCAGCCCGTTGTCACCACGACCTGCGCCGCGATCAACACCGCGTCCTCGGCCGCAAAAACTCCCGCACCGGGCACGAGGGCGTTCGCGGTCGCGGCACCGGCGGCGAGTCGGAGTGCCCCATCGAACGCGTCTCCCCCGTCGAGGCCGGCAAGCAGTCCGCCGAGATAGCTGTCTCCACTGCCGACCGGATACCGTCCGAAGGCACCGGTCCCTCGTGCTCGCCAGCGCTGGGTGTCGTCAACCGCGATGGACCCGTCCACGCCATTCGTGATCACCACTTGGCCGCCGGTGACATTGCGGATGCGCAGAGCCAGGTCGAAGACATCCGTCTCGAGGGAAGCACCCACCAGCTCGGCCGCCTCCCGACGGTTCACCTTCACCAGGTCCGGCCTGTCGATAAGAGCCGCGGCGAGCGCCGCCCCGTGACTGTCGATCGCCACCCGCTGGCCGAGAGAATGTCCGAGACGAACCAGGCCGGCGAGTTCACCGACCGGCACCGAGGAGGGCATGCCCCCCGAGATCGCCCACCAGCCATCATCCGCGGATCGGCCCAGCACCCGCCTCAGCGAAGCGAGTTCCTCGGCACTGACGGCGGACGGATGCTCGTACAGCTCGGTCAGCAGCCCGCTGGCCGCCGACGCGATCGACACGCAGGTGCGGGTCTCGGCCTCGGCAACCACCGCCTCGAGCGGCACCCCGGCGGCCGCGAGATCCCGACCTATGAATGCCCCCGTCGATCCTCCCAGGATCGCGACAGCCCGCACGGATGCCCCGAGCACTCGAGCCGCCCGCGCCGCATTGAGCGCCTTGCCGCCCGCCGCGCGGAAGACGGACGTCGGCCGAAAGGTGCCGCCCTCCACGAATTCGTCCACAAGGTAGGTGACGTCTACCGAGGGGCTGAGTGCGACGAAAGTGATCATGCGAGATGGTCGGTGAGTTCGGTCAGGGTTGCCTGTGCGGGCGTCCCCCCCGCGGCACGCGTAGAGAGCGATCCGGCCACGGTCGCCCAGCGCAGCCGCTCGGACTCCGAGGCGATACCGGATGCCACGGCCGCGAGATACCCCGCGTCGAAGCTGTCACCAGCGCCGGTGGTGTCGTGCGCCTCAACCACCAGCGCCGGGGCGCGCACCACCGGAGAATCTGCGGCCACGGACCATCCGCCCTCCCGCCCTGCCTTGACCACCACTCGTGGGCCGAGGCCTGCGAGCCGCCGCGCGAGGTCTTCGTCGGAGCCACCGAGCACGCCGAGGGACCCCGCAATTGCGCGGAGTTCCTCGAGGTTGGGCAGCAACACATCAACTAGCGGGAGCACCGCTGCCAGTCCTGCCCACTTTTCGCACGGGTCCCAATTGGTGTCGAGGCTGGTGGTGATCCCCCGCGATCGGAGAGACGCCAACAGCGATGGCAGCTGGCTGGCGAGACCGGGAAGCAGGAAGTAGGAAGCGAAGTGCACGTGAGAGGCACCTTTCACCGCCGCGAGCACCGCATCGCCGGTGAGAGTCGGAATGGATCCGAGCAGGGTGAGAATCGAGCGGTCGGTTGGGGCGGAGAGGATCACCGAGAGTCCGGTTGGCAGCGTCGGATGCACACCGAGAGACGAGACATCCACCCCTGCTTCGGAGAGCCAGCCGCGGGTGAGTCGACCGAATTCGTCGTCCCCGACGGTGGCTGCGAGGGCGGTAGGGATACCGAGACGGGCGAGTCCGTGCGCCACGATCCCGGCGGAGCTTCCCAGAGTGAGGTCGGCGGAGTCGAGCAGCTGTTCGGCCTGCCCGAAGCGCGGAACGACGTCACCGCGCAACACCAGATCGACATTGGCATCCCCCACCACGAGAACCCGCACAGCAGCCTCCTCGACAATCGCAGCGCTCATCCTTTCAGCCCGGAGAAGGTCATCGTGGCGATGAACTGCTTCTGCGCGAAGAGGAAGAACAGGATGAGCGGCAGTGTGGCAACGACGTTACCCGCCATGAGCAGCGACCACTGGGTGCGACGCGTGCCCTGGAAGTTGGCGAGTCCGAGTTGCAGGGTGATCATGGCGTGCTCAGTTCAGGATGACGGACCGGCTGAGGTGTCGGGGAGTGTCGGGATTGAGTCCCCGGCTTGCGGCGAGCGCGACGGCGAGCCGCTGGGCCTGCACGAGCTGCACAAGAGGGTCAAGCGCGTCGGAGTAGACGGTGGCACCGGTGGCTTCGATGTCGGCGATGAGATCGGGCTGCACCTCGCCGAAGATCCAAACCAGCGATCCCGGATGCGCGACGGCGATCGGTCCGTGGCGGTAGTCAAGCAGCGGATACGACTCCGACCAGGCCTGCGCCGCCTCGCGCACCTTGAGGGCGGCCTCCTGTGCGAGCCCGTAGGTCCAACCCGATCCGAGGTAGACGAAATGGTCGAACTGGGCCACGTCGACGGGGAGCGGGGCGGCGATCGCGGCAGTCGCAGCATCCGGGAGCCCGGCGATGTCGTACCCGTAGGCCTGGCGAGCGAGGATGAGCAGCGAGGTGGGGAACCGCGTCTGCACGACAGACTGTTCGTCAGCAAAATCGAGAACAAGGGAGTTGTCGACGAAGCTATGGACGGCTTCATCTCCTACTCCGGTGATGGCCGATCGCCGGGTGCCGGGGTCGACCGACGCGAGGGCCGTGAGTATTTCGCTCGTGCTGCCCGAGCGGGTGATCGCCACGACGCGGTCGTAGTGACGGCCCGGCTTCCACTCCGAGGCGTAGGCGGCATCCGTCTCGCCGAGGCCGGCGCGCTCACGCAGCGAGGCGAGGGACTCGGCGACGAATGCCGAGGTACCGCAGCCGAGGAACAGCACACGTTCGCCGGGAAGGCCGAATGCCGAGCGGTCCTGCTCGAGCAGGGCCCTGGCCCATACCGCCGGCTGGCTCTCGATCTCTGCGCCGGTGATGGATCCGGTGATGCTCATGTGCTGCCTTCGTTCGGTGGTTCCAGGGCCCTGTGCCCAGCGATTTCTCCCATGGTGGATCCAGAAGTGTTCATATGACAAGAAAATCGCCTGAGTCGCTCAGTTTGACTGAGCGCTTGACGGCTCCGCACCCTCGTCTGCCGCTTGGTTTGGCACAATGTCGCCATGGAATCTCCCGACTGGGCCGCGCTCGCGGGCCTCCCCCTCACCGCCTGGACGCCGCGATCCCAGCTCTCGGCGCGCGTGACGGCGGTGCCACGGGCGCGGGTGCCTGCCATCGACATCCACAATCACCTGGGCCGCTGGCTCAGCGACGGCGAGTGGATGATCGACGACGTCGACGCGTTGCTCAGCGTCATGGACAACCACAACGTCGAGACGATCGTGAACCTCGACGGAATGTGGGGCGACGAGCTCGAGGCCAACCTCGACCGCTACGACCGGGCTTATCCCGGCCGCTTCCTCACCTTCTGCCAGCTCGACTGGGCTCTTCTCGCCAACACGGACGGCGAGCGGATGCTGCGCGAGTCCCTCGACGACAGCGCGGAACGCGGCGCCCGCGGCCTCAAGGTCTGGAAGAACCTCGGCCTCACGGTGCGCGACGCCACCGGCGCTCTCGTGCTGCCGGATGACGAGCGCGTGGTGCGCCTGCTGGCTCACGCGGGCGCGCTCGGCCTTTCGGTGCTCATCCACGTGGCCGATCCCCAGGCATTCTTCGAGCCGCTCGACGAACACAACGAGCGTCTCGACGAGCTTCTGCACGAGAGGGACTGGTGGTTCGGCGACACGACCCGGCATCCCACCTTCGGCCGCCTGCTCGACGCCCTCGCCACCCTCGTGATCGCGACTCCCGGCACCCGCTACATCGGTGCGCACGGCGGATGCGCGGCGGAAGACCTCGATCGGGTCGAGTCACTCCTCGCCGCGGCCCCCAACTTCATGATCGACATCGCGGGGCGCCTGGCCGAACTCGGGCGCCAGCCGCGTCGCTTCCGTGAGCTGATCGACCGCTTCCCCGACCGGGTGCTCTTCGGCACGGACATCTATCCCATCACCGACGAGCAGTATGAGCTGCACTTCCGGTTCCTCGAGTCAGACGACGAGGCCTTCGAGTACGCTCCGGGGTCGCCGATCCCGCCCCAGGGCCGCTGGACGGTCTCCGCCCTGCACCTCCCTGACCAGCACCTGGCAGCGATCTACCGCGACAATGCGCGGCGGGTGCTCGGGCTGTGACCTCTCACCATCGTCCGTTTTTCCTACCACTTACCTCTTCACACACGACGGTGGTCGCAAAAGTGGAGGGTGGATGGCGCGAGGGATGCTGCCGCGTCCAGCGTCTCAACAAGCGAATGCCGGTCACCTACCGCGCCGAAGGTGCCGAAGGTGCCGAAGAGCCTGTCACATCCGCTTCCGATGATCCACGCTGCGACATCCCGCACGTCGATGACCTGCACGTCGCGGATCGTGGTCGGCATAGACGGAGACTGTCGAGACGAAGGTCCACTGGGATGCCGCCGAGGAGAGTTCCGCGAGCGCGCCATCGACGAAACTGGGCTCCGCTGAGATCTCGATGACGTCATCCCAGGGCTCGGCGCTCACCGAGCGGTAGGCGTTGGCACCGGTCCGATCGGCGCGAACCAGCCGTGCAGCCTCGGCAGCCGCCCCCGATTCACCCCGCGCCAGGCAGGCCACCTCGTCTCCGTTAGCCACCAGTTGAGTCGCGAACTCGCGGCCGAGCCAGCCCGTGCCGCCAAGGATGCGGGTTTTTGTCACGCCTCGAGCATCCCCCTCCCACTTTTGCGACCACCACCGTGTTCGTACACGACGGTGGTCGCAAAAATGTAAGACGGGGCGGACGGGGCCGGCGGGGGCGGCGGGGGCGGGGCGGGCGGGGGGGGCGACGGTCACTCCAGCGTCGTCACGGTGATCTCGACGGTGTCACCCACGTCTACGCCCTCGGCCTTCCGCACCACCTTCTTGATCGGCAGGATGTATCGCCCCACCTTCGAGTCGGGAAAGATCGATGTGCTCCATCGCGACCCACCGAGGATCACGTCGACGCGGATCGACCCGAAGCCGGGCTTCGGCGCACGAAGCACGTTCGCGATTGCATCGGATGCCCGCTCCGGCAGCGTCGCGAACACCCACGCCGTGCCGCCCTCAAAGTCCCACAGCCATAGCGCTGCCGAGAAGGTGTGGGTCGCGCCTGTCACGCCCCCGCGATCACCCCGCACAGGTGCGCGACGAGGTCGCTGACCCGATCGCGGGCGGGCGCGAGGTAGCGCCGCGGGTCGCTCAGCATCGGCGATGACTCGAGCACAGCACGCACCTCGGCGGTGAAGGCGATGTTCAGCCCGGTACCGACATTCACCTTGCGGATGCCCGCGGCCACGGCCTCCCGCAGCGCGGCATCCGGCACCCCGGACGATCCGTGCAGCACCAGCGGCACCGCCACCGCCGAGGAGAGCCGCGCGATGAGGTCGAGATCGAGCGACGCGGTCTGATCGGTCATGGCGTGGGAGCTGCCGACCGCCACGGCGAGGCCGTCGACGCCCGTGGCATCCACGAACCGTGCCGCCTCGAGCGGATCGGTGCGCACTCCGGGAGCATGGGCGCCGTCCTTACCACCGACCTCACCGAGCTCCGCTTCGATCCAGAGTCCCGCGGCATGTCCGCGAGCGACAGCGGATGCCGTGAGCGCGACATTGCGCTCGTAGGGCTCGGTCGACGCGTCGACCATGAGGGATCCGATGCCGAAACCAGACCCGAGCGCGATCGCCTCGTCGATGAGCGTTGCCGACTCGAAATGATCGAGGTGGATGCCGATGGGCGAGCGCGCGGAGGTCGCGAGTTCGCGGCACGCGGCAAGAAGTGGCCGCATGCCGCCGTGGAATTTCACCGCGTTCTCGCTCAACTGCAGAAGCACTCCGATGCCCGCAAGGTCGGCGCCACCCACGATCGCCTCCGCGTGCTCGAGGGAGATCACGTTGAAGCTCGGCACCGCGCGACCGCGCGCCACCGCCTCGTTGATGAGGTGCGCCGTGGTGCTGAGGGTCACAGGACGTCCTCAGGGATGAGCTCACGAAGTGGTGCAGGCAAGAGGTCGCCATGAGCTGTGACCAGCTCGTTGCACAGCTCCCAGATCTGCTCGGGAGTGAGTGTCGAGTTGGCGTTCGGATCCATCAGCACGGCCTGGCGGATGAGCATCGGGTTTCCCGTTCGCGCGGCCTCGATCGTGAGCTCGGCCACCGAAAGGTACGGGCGGTTGAGCGCCGCGCACTGCACGGGTAACGCACCGACCGCGTGGGGGGTGAGGCCCGAGGCATCCACCGTTGCGGGCACTTCGACCACGGAGCCCTGCGGCAGGTTGTCGATCAGCCCGGCGTTGACCACATTGGCGTGAATCATCCGTTGCGTGCCGGTGACCATCGAGTGGATCACCTGCGGGGCATATTCCGCCGCGTTCTGCTCCAGCACAAGGGGTGTGCCGGCGGCGAGCGAGCGCTGCGCCTGCTCGAACTCGGCGACGTTCTCCTCGCTGATGCCGATGTACTCCAGCGGCTGAAGGCGGTACCGTTCGATCTGCTGCGGCGAGCGCAGGAACCAGGGCAGGTACTCGGAGGAGTGCTCGCTCGTCTCGGTGGGATAGAAGCCAAGCCGACGGAAGATCTCCACGCGCACGCGACGGGAGAGGCCGCCGTCGCCGAGGATCTTCTCGCGCAGTAGCGGGTAGAGATCCTCGCCGTCGCGGGTCCACTCGAGCAGCCAGGCCTGGTGATTGACGCCGGCCGCCCGGTAGTGCGTCTCTTCGATCGGCACGCCGATCAGCTCACCCAGATCGTGAACGGTCCAATAGACGCTGTGGCAGAGACCGACGGCCTTGATCTCGGGAGCGACGACGGAAGCCCACCAGATGTTCATCGCCATCGGATTGGTGTAGTTGAGCAGCCAGGCATCCGGGCAGTAGCGGCGGATGTCGGCGGTAAGGTCGCTGAGAACCGGGAAGGTCCGAAGGGCGCGGAAGACGCCGCCGACGCCGGTGGTGTCGCCGATGGTCTGGTTCAGCCCATAGCGAGCGGGAATCTCGAGGTCCTTCCTGGTCGCGGCGATGCCTCCGACCTGGATGGTGTTGATGACGAAGTCGGCACCCTCGAGCGCCGCCCGTCGATCGAGGGTACTGGTGATCATGGCCGACGCACCGAGGCGCTCGTTCACCTGCCGCGCGGTGCCTTCAGCCACCGTGAGTCGGGTGGCATCCACGTCATGAAGCACGATCGAGATATCGCGGAGCTCGGCGAAACCGAGGAGGTCGGCCACGAGCTGGCGAGTGAAAACTACGCTGCCCGCCCCGATGAAGGTAACCGTTGTCATAGTGCGATCATCGACGTATATGATCGAACCGCGCAAGCTGCGCTGTGATTATTGGTCGAACTGTGCAGAATTACTGATTGGTATGCCTCTTGCACTCAATTGGAGAAGCCGGATGACCCACACCGCAGCGGGTTTCCTTGTGCCGCGCGCCGCCTCGTCCAAGCGTTCGCAGCGCATGGTGTCCATCCTCGAGCTGCTCGCCCAGCGGTCGAGTGTCTCCCTTGCCGAGTTCTCGGATGCCCTGCGCGCGTCGGCCGCGACCATCCGCCGCGACCTTGCCGACCTCGAAACGCAGGGGCTGCTCCTGCGCACCCACGGTGGGGCCCGCGCGATCGGCAGCCCGTCGGAGCTGCCGGTGCGGCTGAAAGACTCGCAATTTCGTCAGGCCAAGCAACTGATCGCCCGCAAGGCCGCGCAACTCATCCCGAGCGGTCGTTACGCGATCGCCCTCAGCGGCGGATCAACCACGGCAGAGGTCGCCAAGGCACTGGCCAACCGCTCCGAACTCACCATCGTGACGAACTCTCTCACCACCGCGATGGAATTCGCCTCCCACCCCAATCTCAAGGTACTCATGACCGGCGGTCTCATCCGCTCCAACTCGTTCGAGCTGGTCGGCTCGCTCGCCGAGAACACCTTCAACGCCATCAACGTTGGTACGGCGATCCTTGGTACGGACGGCATCAGCGCCCTCGCCGGCGCCACTACCCACGATGAGACCGAGGCCAAGACGAACCTCGCCATGGTGCTGCACGCCGAGCGCGTGCTCGTGGTCGCTGACGGTTCAAAGGTGGGGAAGATCACGCTGGCAAAAGTCGCCGATCTCGAACAGATCCACGAGCTGGTGACGGATTCCAGCGCGGATCCGGATGAACTGGAGCGCATCGCTGCGGCCGGGGTGACGATCCACGTGGTCGATGTCGGCTGAGTAGCGGCGACGTGCCCCAGCCAGGGTGAGCGATGCTATCGTTGCCGCCAAGGGGTGATCGAGATATGCTCACACGCTTGGCCGCGTCCGGACCAGTGGTGTACCTCCTTGCCGGAATCGCATCGGCGATCGCCGGGCTCGTTCCCTGGCTGATCACCGGTATGCGCCTTCCGGTTCAAAATCTCTGGGCGGGCACCGTGTTTCCGGGGCGGATGCCGGTCGCCTTCCTGCCATTCAGCCAGTATGCGCTCACCCTCATTGTCGCGCTGATTGTGGTGGGCTCGGCGATTGCCGGCGTCGTCGCGCGATCGAGCCGAGCGCAGCATCCTCGATTTGCGGTGGTGTCGCTCGTCACCTCAGTGGCGGTCGTGCAGGTCGCCGCTCTCGTGCAGACCACCCTGACGGTACTGCACGGATTGAGGGACACGCTCGCGTCCACCCTCTACCTCGCCGCGCTGGTCATCGGCACCGCCGTATCCATCACCGTCGGACTCGTGCTGCTCGTGCTCATCGCTCGAGCCCCGGCAGCGGGTGTGGTGGTGGCCCTCAGTATCGCGGGTATTGCGCTGGAATCGTGGCTGAACGCGCTGGTGCTCCCATTCGGTGTCGCGTCGACCGAGCCGAACTTCGGTCCTCTCGCCGCGATCCGCTGGGTTCCGGCGTTCGTCGTCGGGCTTGCCGTGGTCTGGGCCGGCATCCGATCGATCGGTCGGGTGATCGCCGCAATCATCGGACTTCTCGTGCTCTGGATTGCTCCGGCGGCAGTCACCGCGGTCTCCTCTGCTGCGGGAAGCCGCGTTCTTGCCGCGCACCCCGCCGAGATGCTCGACTACGGTTCCCAGGTATTCGTCAGCGCGCTCGGTGTGGCGGGCGGCTCACTCTCTCTGCTGGTCCCCGCTGTAGCCGTGATGGTTCTCGGGCTTGGTGCCCGCGAGGCGATGGGGCGATGGCGCGTCGAACGAGTCCCGGTCGGCTGAATATCTAGCGAGCCAGTCGCTCCACAACGCCGCCGAATACGCGGGGCAGCGCGACGGCCGCGGGAACAATGGCCGAGCGCACCGGCGAGTTCGCCGCTGCCATGAGCCCGGCCGTGAGTAGGCGGAAGTCCCTGGTGCGTCGCCTCCACGCCCGCTCGTAGCCCTGCGGGGCATCCTGCGAAACACTTGCGATCGCGGCCTCAGCCTGGGCGAGCCCCACGCGGATGCCCTCACCGGTAATCGCATCGACGTAGCCGGAGGCATCACCCACGAGCAGCACACGGCCGAGGGAGCGGCGCGTTGTGCTCTGCCGAAAGGGCCCAGCTCCGCGCAGCGCGCTTGCCGGTTCGGCTCCTCTTACCAACGACGCGAGCGCGGGGATGCCGGCGAGCGCGGCCTCGAAGTCGAGCCCTTGGCGCCCGAGCATCGCGATGCCGACGACTCCGTCACCCACCGGGGTGACGTAGGCCTCCACGGTCGGCGTCCAATACACCTCGATCAGGTCCGTCTGCGGCTCGACGTGAAAGTGTCGGCGAACGCCGTATCGCCGACCGCGCGCAGCGACCGGGCGCTCGAGGCCGGTTAGTCGACGCACGGTGGAGTGCAGGCCATCGGCCGCCACGAGATACCGAGCGCGGATGCCGCCGGCCGTCACCGACTGCGAGTCCTGCTGGAGGGCATCCACCTTTCCGCACACCATGACGACACCGAGAGACCGGGCCCGCTCGGCGAGAGCGTCATGCAGCGCCGTGCGCCGCACCCCTCGGCCCGCACCAGAAGCGAAGAGATGATCGACCCGTCGACCCGCGCTGCGATAGCTCACGCCGAGCAGGTCGAAGCCGGGGGGATCCACACCGAGGCGAGCCAGCGCGGGCAGGGCTCCAGGCATCAGCCCCTCACCGCAGGCCTTGTCGATGGCGCTCTGGCGCGGCTCGATAATTGTGGCCGTGAGTCCGCACAATCGTGCCTCGATGGCGGCGGCGAGCCCCACCGGCCCACCGCCTACGACAAGAACATCCACGAGCCGTTCCACGATCAGGCTGCCGGAGCGAGGGTAGTGAGCGCACGCTCCTCGGTGGGGATGCGGAACCCGAACAGCAGGATCGCATTCAGCACCGTAAACGCCAGCGCGGTCACCCAGGCGGTGTGCACAAGCGGCAGCGCGATGCCTTCGGCGATCACCACGACGTAGTTGGGGTGGGTGAGGAAACGGTACGGGCCACCGGTGACCCGCCCGAGCCCCGGCACCACTATCACCCGCGCGTTCCACTGACGGCCGAGTGTGCCGATGCACCAGTAGCGCAGCCCCTGGCAGGCCAGGGCGATCGCCAGCATCGGCCATCCCAACCAGGGTAGGAAGGGGCGGTCGGCGAAGAATACCTCGGCGAGGCAGGCGAGCAGCATGCCAGTGTGCAGTGCGACCATGAAGGGATAGTGCAGCTGCCCATATTCGCGGCCGCCGCGCGCAAAGGCCCAGGCCGCATGGCGGCGGGACAGCACGACCTCGACGATGCGCTCGGCACCGGTGGCAAGGATCAGGGCGGTGAACCAGATCATGACGGCCACCGCAGAAGCACCAGTTCGGCGCTGACCCCCGGGCCGAGGGCAAACAGGGCGCCGTGGGATCCGGGCGGGTGGGCGCGCACCAGTTCTTCGGCAAGAATGTGCAACACCGAGACCGACGAGAGATTGCCGACGGCAGCGAGCGAGCGCCAGCTGTTGTCGAACACGCCATCCGCAAGCCCGAGCGAGGACTGGAACTGCTCCAGTACCCGCGGACCGCCCGGATGGGCGATCCAGGTGTCGATGTCGTCCAGTCCCAGGTCGTTATCGCCGAGAAAGCCGGTGACATCGCGACCGAAATTCGCCTCGATCACGTCGGATACCTGGGCGGTGAGGATGATGCGGAAGCCCGTTTCGCTCGCGGTGAAGCCGATCACCGACTCGGTGTCGGGGTAGAGCGCGCTGCGGGTGTCCACGACCTCAGGCCCGGTCGCGGGCATCCGCTTCGCTCGCTCGTCACCCACCATGATCACGGCCGCGCACCCGTCGCCGAACAGGCCGGTTGCCACGAGGTTGGCGGTGGAATCGTCGTTGCGCTGGAAGGTGAGCGAGCAGAGTTCGACGGCGATAAGCACTGCAACGCCCTCGGAATGCCCGGCAAGGTAGTCGGCGACGCGCGCGATGCCTGCCGCCCCGGCCACGCATCCGAGCCCGTACATCGGCACCCGTTTCACATCGGATCGCAGCCCAAGGCGAGCGACGATGATGGCGTCGATCGAGGGCGCGGAGATGCCGGTGACGGAAGTGAACATGAGGTAGTCGACGTCCTGGGGCTCGAGTCCAGCGATCGCGAGCGCATCCCGTAGCGCCTGCTCGGCGAGATCGGCCGCGACCTCGATGAACATGTCGTTGGACTGGGTGAACGTGCTGGCGTCGCGATAGCGCTCGATCGGCATGACCAGATGCCGAGTGTCGACGTGACTGCCCGCATGCAGTCGGCGCAGAACGGCCTGCTTCGTCGGATCCGATGTGACCATCGGCGCAATCGTGTCCGTGATTGTGGACTGCGCGTACACGTTGCCCGGGAGCGCGGGGGCGACGGCGACTATTCGGGCCATTCGGCGACGCTAACACTGTTGGATGCCAGTTCGGCCTTCGACTGTGAGGGCTTGACTATTTGCTGCCGTCGATGAGTTTTCCGGAGTCACCGGGCACACAGGTCGAGCGCCGCGGCGGCTCGTTTGTTTGGAGTCCGCAGAGTAGGTGCTACCCGTGACTGCGCCACCGGTGCCGTAAAGCCGAATTGTCGTGTCCTTCGGGTTGGTCGAACGCACCACACCGGTGCTGAGGCGCTTCGACTTCCTGAATCTCTCGACCTTGGCGATGTCGGCATCGGAATCCAAGCTCGCCAGCCCTATCGTGACCCCGACATAGTTGGCTCCACTCTTGCCGCTCGGAAGCTTGCAGTCCCGCGGCGCGGGTATTCTGCGGTCACTCCATTCACCGCCGCCAAGTTCCACGATCGTGTTGTCGATCAGCGACAGCATCGGTGCGGTCGTCTCCTCCTCCCACGCGGCTCGACCGGGTGAAACCGGCCTCGGCGAACCGCTCAGCTGAGTACCACTGGGACCTAGACCCGACCGCCGACGTGCCCACCCCCACCTGACCGACGAAAACGGAAATCATTCGGAAGCACCCCCTCAGATTCTGGATCGTCCAGAAACAGTCCTTCAAAACATGAACCGAAATCCGACGCGCTCGAGCAGTCCCAACCGCCCGCAAACCGGACCCCGAGCGGGACAGCGGTCACGTTCAGAAGCGCTGCAGTGTTATCCGTGATGATGCGTGGATCAGGTCCGCCGTCTGCCCTGGGTTCGTAGTCGTCGTGTGACGGGTAAGCAGAAGAGCGTGTAGACGAGTGCGAGGATTGCCACACCGACCAGTGCGGTGCGGAGGTTAGTGGTGCTGGCGAGCAGACCGACGTAGGCCGGACCGAGCAGGAAGCCAAGGTAGGCGATTGTGCCGACGGCCGACGTGGCACGGCCGCGTTGCGCTTCGGGGACATCCTTGGTGGCAACACTGAGCAGGGTCGGGAACAGAACGGATGTGCCTGTCGCCGCGACGGCAAATCCAACAAGGGCGACCCAGACGGACTCGGAGTAAGCGATAATCACCGTTCCCGTTGCGGCAACCAGCGAGCCCCCGACAAGCAAAAGCGGCGGTTTCAGCCCACGCGCAGCGCTTGATGCGAATCGGGCTGTTGCGGCGAAAGCGGCGAAGGTTGCAGGAGCTAAAGCCGCGATTCCGGGCGGCGCGTGCAGCTCGTCGCTGAGGAACACCGCGCCCCAGCTTTGGTGCGCGTTCTCGACGGCGAAGGCGAGCGCTCCGACCAGTCCGATCAGCAGGAGTGGTGCAAAAGATCCGAGGGCGGGACGCTCGCCTGCCCTGACATCCCCGTCGCTCGTGGCGGTAGACGTACGAGCGAGCCGGGCTACTGATGTCCCCAAAATCAGGATCACAACAGCGGTGCAGAGAAAAACGGTGAGCGGGTTCAGGTCGACTGAGCGGGCTGCGCCAGCAACCAGGCTGCCGATGACCACGAACAGAGAGAACACCCCGTGGGAGCGGGTGATGATACGGCCACCCGTTTGCTGCTCAGCAAGGCCAGCAAGAGAGTTGATGGCGACATCCGACGCACCGGAGGCAACACCCAGGAGAAGCATCGAGATGGATGCCGATACGAAGGTTTGCGCGGTCGCTCCAACGATTGTGGCCGTGACAGCGAGGGAAATCAGCATGACACCGGCGACCCGAACACCCCACCGGTCGACCGCGCGGCCGGAAAGGAGCATTGCCGGCAGCGCACCGATACCGATGAAAAGCAACACGATCCCGAATTGCGCATCGCTGAGGGAAGCCTGGCTGCGCAGGGCGGGAAGTAGCGCACCCCATGTTCCCCAGAACAGCCCGAACGCCGCGAAGGCCGCGTACGAAGCCCGCGACAGAATTTGCATCACCCCACCCTCGTCCCTTATTGACGCAAACAGACCGACCCAGGCCGAAACCAATCGATCTCAACAGAACCGGCGGAAGATGTTGCTCTTCAAGTTGGATTTCCGCTTTTCTTCGGAATAGGACAGCGGCACTGCTGTCCGAAAGGGCGTCCTCGAATGTGACACCGGCTGAGTGATCACCGAACACTCCGTCTTAGCCGCAATACCGTTCAGTTAAGGGTCCATGGGGTAGTTTCGAGGTATGCCTCGTTCTGGATGGGTGAAGCCGGTTTCTGACCGTCGGTTGTCGGATTTGG
>NZ_JAXCHU010000008.1:0-237374 GCF_035984695.1 Glaciihabitans sp. GrIS 2.15 | reverse complement strand
GACGGTGCGTGTTATCAGGCGTTCCAGAATGGCTGGATTGTGCAGTCTCCGGTGGGGGTGTTCGCGGTTCCGACCTCTGTTCTCCAGACGTGGGGCTGGTACGGCCGGGAATACGATGTTTTCGGATTCCCCACTACCAAGCCATCCGCCAACCCGACGACCGGTAACTACGTCCAGGCCTTCCAAGGCGGCAAGGTCACTGTGACCAACGGAACACCAGTTGGAACAATCAACTGATCTCGGAAGCGGGGCATCCGATAAACCTCAGACGGACCTTACTTCAGCTTCCACAGCGTGAAGTTCGATGTTGCACTTGGCGAGACGACCGGGACGTAGAATTCGCGGAGAACTTCGAACTGCGTGGGGTACACGGGTTCTGAATAGTCCCAGAGAGACCGAGTCACCAAGTATGGTGCAGCAATTGTCTGCACCTGTGTGCGGAGTTTCGAGGGCGATAGGGACAGCAGGCCGGCGTCTTCGAAGAACGGTCGGTGGAGCTGCAGACCGACATCCTTTGGCGAGATGATCGAGACCCCGCGCGGGATGATCTTGGTCGCCCGGGCGAGGAACTCGCTCATGCCCCGTTCGCCGTAGTAATACCGAGTCGAGAACGGAGAGGTGAGGTTCACCAAGGAGGAGCTCGTCTGAACCATTGCCGGCGTCAGCACTGCCGCGGCGAGGAGGCTGACCAAGACAGCGTTCCTGTGCCGACGCATCCCCTGCTTCGCCTTAGCAATTGGAAGGAGCATCGTGAAGACTGTAGTGGCGATGACAACGCAAAGGAAAGTGGCGATTGCGAGGATCAATAACTCACTCACAGAGCGCGGATCAGTGCGCTCGATACGGTGGCTGATCATGAAGATGCCCACCGTTCCGGCCACCAGTATCGCGGAATAGGCAATCGACAGCACCTTGGTGGTGGCCCTCGTCCGCGAGCTCTTCACGGCGAACGGGTTCGGAAGAAGGGTCACAATCAGCGTGGTGACGAGGGCGAGGCCAGGCACGACCACTGCGGTGTATTTGGGGAAGCCGAAGGGGCTTCCGGAGATGTACGAATACGCAACGATAATCAGCAGACTTGAAACCACGAGCAGCCCAGCGAGGGACCGGCTGACCGCCGCAGGTTTGACTACGAGCAGGATGAGAATTGCCGCGACAGCAGACAACACGAGTGCCGGTCCGATCCAGACCACATTCGACCCGGGACCCACGACGAGGGTTTCGAACGTTCCTATGATTCCAGATCGTCCCGGTGCCCTGCTTCCGAGCGACCCAAACAGGTACTCGAATGGCGCATAGGCATCAAATTTGAGGATGGCGCCAAGGGCGAAGAGCAGGCCGAGGGAAACGGCTGTCCCTGCTGCGAAGGCGATGACTACCCACAGCAACTTGATCCAGCGTTGCTGTGTCGCGATGAGCGCGGAGCAGGCGATGATCAGGGCCACGATGGCGGCGATGGTGAACTTGGTCGACACCGCGAGCACTGCAAACCCGAAGAGCCCGAGAATCAGCCGCCGGGAGAGAGCCACCTGGGCGACCACCGTAGACAGCCAGATCGATAGCGTGACCACGAAAAGTCCGAGGGTTCCGTCGATGTCGGGTACCAGCGCATCGCTGATAACCAGGGGGTTGAGCAGGAAGAGCGCAGCCATGACGACGTACCCGTACTGCTTCAGCTGGGGCGCGATCCGCCTGAGGGCGAGGGTCGCGATGAAGAACGACGCGATGACGCAGATTGCCCCGAATGAGCGAACGGCATACGGGGACATACCCCAAATCCGCACCTGGCCGGCGAGTAGATAGTCATAAAGCGGAGGATGCCAGAGTCCGAGATCGTGAGGCCTGAATTCGCCGTTGTAGAAGAACGGCGCCCCATTCTTCACAATGCCATCAGCGACGTACGGGAAAACGGCCTCATCGATCACGTAGGGCTGACCCCACTGAGGCACGCTGATCACCAAGAAGGCGAGGATCACCGCGAGGCTGCCCCACAGTGCTCCGCCGCGCAATGGACCGAGGTGCGCCTTCAGATACCAGTGGTGAGTCTCCCTCTCCGGCGGCATAAGACGTTGCTGGGGAAGAGATGCCGTGTTTGCCATTATTCGCTCGTTCCTTTACGTGCGACAACCAGCATCTGTCCCGCCAGCGGCTTGAGGGGAGAAGCCAGATAGCAACGAATCAGGAACCGGGAGACGGGAAGTCGATTTTTTATGGAAAAGGGCATGAATCGCGCCTGGGCGCGATCGATCTGCCATCCTCGCGATGAGAGATAGTCCGCAAGAGAGACCTCGCTCCACATGCTCACATGAGTGAAGTCGTCGAAATATCGCTTGTAGGAGAGGCGGAAATTGGGCTGGATCAGCACGAGCTTGCCACCCGGCACGAGGATTCGGTAGACCTCTTTCACTAGAACATCGCACTGCTCGTGTGTCAGATGTTCGACCAAGTTGGAGGCGAACACTGCGTCGATGCTCGCGTCTTCGAGGAAGCCGAGTTCCAGGGCCGACCCGACGTGGGCCTCGACTCCCGGGGCGGCAGCGCCCACGACTCCCGGCCAGACATCCACCGCTATTCGACGTGCCGAGGTCGCACTATTGATGAAGTCGCACCACCCGGCCCCGAGTTCGACGATCGAGGCGGAGTCATTCATGACCTTGCTGAGCGCGAAATCCCAGAGCGCCGACCAGAGGACCACTCGCTTCTCGTCGTAGGTCAGACGGCTGTCGAAGTAGGCACGCCAGGATTCCGAGTTGCTCACGCCAGGTCCTTTGTTCGAATCAACTTCCAGGAGAAAAGCAGCCCAACGAGCATTTTCAGTCCGACGCGTGTGGCCCGGGAATTGGAGACGTTCCCGCCCTTCGACTCCCCGACACGGGCATAGAAGGTGATGGGTGCCTCGACCAGTTTGAAACCGTTCTTGATGGTGGTGTCCAGGAAGTGAGCGTTGAATTCGAGGTTCACACGGGGGTCGTAGTCCCTCAGGTGGTCTCGAAGGAAGGATGACCGGCAGAGCTTGTAGGTAGTGCCTAGATCAGTCACGGTGCCGCGACCTAGGTGTTTGAACTCCAGCAGCTTTCCCCCTACGAAGTTGCCCCAAAACATGAAGGTCGTCAGTTGTGTGACCTTTTCGCGCAGCTGCTCGACGATGCGAGTTCCATTGACCACATCACCGTGGGGGATGTAGGCGAGCAGTTTCTCGAGGTCGGATGATCGAAAGGTCATATCGCCTTCGCACAAAGCTACGAGCGAAGTGTCCTGATACTTGGCTCCCTCTGTCAGGGCACGGTGAACGCAATAACCGTAGCCGGACCTTAGCTCCGTGACCACGATCGCGCCCGCTTCGAGAGCGGCCTGCGACGTCCCGTCAGCGCTGTTGTTGTCGACGACGACGACCCGTTTGGTAAGCGGATTGGAGAGAAAGTCTCTCACCGCGTCGGCGATGCTTGGCTCGTCGTTATATGCCGTGAGAACCACAGTTACGGCAGAGCGATCAACGTATGAATGGGAGAGCTCGTGGCCGTGGCGCCGCGCCCGATAAAACAGTGCGAAGTCAGCGAGAATCAGGAGCGTGCCGAGAACGATGGGTGCGCCGGACAGCCAGACAATGTCACGGAACACAGTCGACTGGACCGGGAAGATCAGCCGGATCGGCAGATTCACCAGCGAGATAAGCACGAAAATGAAGACGCCAAAAAAGAAAGCGAGAATACCCCACATTGCGAGCGGGAAGGCTTTGACGAGTACAGACTGTTTTCGAGATTGGGGCGCGATCGACATGTGGTCTATAGGCCTAACGTAGTGAACCAAAAGCAATCATGAGTACTCCGCCCATGACGACGAGGATTCCGGCAATGGTGAGGGCGCTTAGTGATTCTCCCAGAGCGAGGCCAGCAACGGTTGCGACGATAGCGATCGCGCCTGCAGTGATGACTGGATGTGCCACAGTTGCCGGAAAGAGGCTCAAAGCGTGCACGTAGACGAGAAATGCGAGCCCATAAGTCATCACTCCAACCCAGAGAGGCCAATTACCCACCCACGACGATACCGGAGTCGTGAAGGAAGGTAGCTTGCGCGGCGGCATCGAACTCACCTTAATGAGGATGCTGGCGCTGGCGTTCAGTAAGACGCCTAAGACAAGAACAAACCACTTCACAAGGGGTCAGCCTAGGCGAGGCCGAAGGTCAAAGAGAACTGATGCACCCGCTCCCCATTCGATCGACGGGAGAAACCTGCCTGCTCACTCCCAAAAGTTCTGCCACATCGAACGAACGGCTCCTCTCAATCGAAGCCAGGGGACGAAGTCTGTGACGTGAGGCTGCACGATACTGGTCTGGCCTCGCGGGGAATTCATTGCGCTTTTGTCTGCTGGGTGTGTTCCTTGACTCGATGACGCATGAGCTACCTTTGTACAAACTGGCGGGCCAACGCTCCCAGCCTTAATGGCTCGGGGATGCGGCGTTGAAACTGGCTCACCGTTTTGACGACAGGCGACGAGCGAATCCCGTCGCTATGACATCCATTTGAGTGCGGTACTCGTGACGCGGAGGTGGCCAGGGTGGGTGGAGCGTTAAGGTCGTCGATAGTAGTTCAGGCGGTTGTCGGCGATTCGGTGCCGCTCCTTTTTGACAGGTGGTTCGATTCGGTTCTCGATGCACTTGGAAGTTCCGCCGAGATTATCAAGGGCTGGAGAATTTCCGTCGGCGATTCCTCCCGAAATTCGCCGCTCGATGCGCGGACTATCGGCCAACTTGATCTACGCGCACGCGCGGTCGGAGGATCTTTTTCCTACACGCCCCTCGAGCCAGACGATTCTTGCTGGGAAAGTCACCGTTTCCTTTTCGAGCGAGGGGTTGAGGATCTCACACTCGTGCTCGAGCCAGACACTGTCATCCTCGCGAGTACGATCCTTCGGATGGCACGTTCGCTAGCGATGGGCGTCAGAGCAGTGGACGCACGTCGGGTCCCGCTCGATCCGTCGACGGAATATGGTTTGACTCTCGTTGAAATGCTTGAGAACGGGGGGCGCTGCATCCTGCTTTCGCGCCATCCGGCTGAGAATACGGGCGCTGGTCGAAATGAAATCACTCATGAACCAGGTGCGACTAAATCAACCAGTACGTGGCCGGACGATCTAATTCCAGTGCACTGTCCTCAGGCGATGGTGTTCAGCCCATCAAATGCTCCCCGGGCGTCGGAAGTGCTTCTGGATAAGATGAGCGCTCGCCCCGGTACGGGTTCTCTTCTCGAGGATATATTGAATGCTGCCGAGCTCGCCGAAGCGCGACAGAATGTCGCAAGCGCTCTGACGTCGGCGAATGCTCCCCTTCTGTCAATCGTGATGAGGACGCAGGTCCTCCGGCCGGAGGCACTTCGCGAAGTGCTGCTCTGTCTGGCGGCACAGACGGATAGACGGTTCGAGCTCAAGCTGATCGTCCACGACGGAAGCCTCGAACACGCCGCGCTAATTTTGGACGATCAACCGAGCTGGCTGAGGCTACGCACTCGAATCCTGCCAGCCTCCGGAGGAACCCGATCTCATCCGCTCAACATTGGGATTGCAGCCTCGACCGGCACGATGATCTCCTTCCTTGATGACGATGATCTGGTGTTCAGCTCTTGGGTCGAAAGTTTTCTCAACACCGCGGAGCAGCATCCTCGGAGGGTCATCCGCACATCTGCAGGGGTTCAGGGGGTCACGACCATGCTGTGGCCAGAAGGCCTTGAGGGATACCGAAATGAGTCCGAACTGAGCACCCCATACCCCTTGGTATTCAACTTGGCGGATCATTTGCGTGTAAATATGACCCCCTTCATGGCATTCGCTTTCCCGCGAAGATTCTTCGACATATTTGGCGGCGCAGACGAATCACTGACGGTCTGCGAGGATTGGGACCTGGCCCTCCGCGCGGCGCGAGTGCTTGGAGTTGTTGACTTGCCCGTAGTGACGGCTATCTATCGACGATGGAGCTCTGGTCGGGATTCCTATTCGCTGCACGATCAATCGGTATGGGAGCGCGATATGACTCGAGTGAAGGAGAAGATCGATGCTGCCCCGATGATTGTGCCGGCTGGGGGAGCGTCTGATTTGGAACAATTCTCGGGTCAACGGGGTATCTCGGCGCAACTAGCTGCTGCCTATGGGAGTGCAAGTTGGCGATTCACCGCTCCATTGCGCGCGACGCTAGTGCTCGTAAGAACACTCTGGCGACCGGGCCACAGCCGCGTGCGTAGCATCGACCAGTTACCCGACCAAGACGCACCCAATTGCTAGAATATTCTCTTACACGCGCACTGGAAGGACGTGATGTCTGACGTTCGCTTGGGCCTGGTCTCGGTTGTCCTCATCAACTTTCGCGGTACTCCCGACACTCTTGATGCAATCGCTTATCTCGGAAATATCGATTGGCCGAAAGATCGAATCGAGATAGTTGTCGTCGAAAACGGCTCGGCTGACAATAGCGCCGAGCTCATTCGCGCGTCCGCTCCACACGTGAAACTCGTCATTTCCAAAACAAACGAGGGATTTGCTGGCGGGTGCAATCTCGGGGTTGCCGCGTCAAGCGGCGAGTTCATCGCGCTCCTGAACAATGACGCCAAACCTGATGATGGCTGGATCCGCGCCGCGATCAATCGATTCGGTGAATCGCCGAACATTGGGGCCGTTGCGAGTCGGGTTCTCGACTGGGACGGCGTTCTCGTCGACTACATCGGGTCGGCGATGACCTGGTATGGCATGGGCTACAAGCCTTTTACTACCGAAGAGCCCCCTCAGGGACCCGAGTACGCGCGCGACGTGCTCTTCGGTACAGGCTCAGCGATGTTCATTCGTCGGTCGGTGTATGACGAACTCGGCGGATTCGATGAGCGATACTTCATGTTCTTCGAGGACGTAGACCTCGGATGGAGACTTAATCTTGCGGGGTGGCGATTCGTATACGAGCCGGCATCACTTGCGTACCACAAGCATCACGCGTCGATGGAGGGCTTCGGCTCGTTCAAAGAGACATATCTCCTCGAGCGGAATGCGCTTTTCACACTCTTCAAGAACATCGGGGAAGAGCACATCGGCCAGGCATTGCCGGCGGCAATGATGCTGTCAGTGCGCCGGAACGTCACCAAAGGCCACGTCGATACGCAGGCCTTCGATCTGCGTCGTGGCTCGGACGACAACGAGAATACGATCGAACTCCCGAAGACGACTGCTGCCTCTCTCTTCGGAATCGATCAGTTCGTCGAACAGCTGCCGAGCCTGCGCGTGTCGCGAAACGAAGTGCAATCCCGTCGAAAAGTTTCGGAAACTCGCATCTGGCGGCTATTCGGGGTGGCTGACGCACCCGTTTATCAGGATGACTCCTACCTCAGGGGCTACGACAACATTGTCACGGCTTTCGATGTGTCGGAGCCCCCGATCTCGACGCGGGTGCTCATAATCACCGGCGATCCCATCGGCCAAAAGCTCGCGGGTCCAGCCATCCGAGCGTGGAATATGGCCGAGCTGCTTTCCCGGGAAAACTCAGTTACCCTGCTCTCTTTCACGGGAGTCGAAGAGATGGATGCGCCATTCGACCTCGTGCACGTGGGCGCCGGAGACGATCGAGCCTTCTCCCAGTGGGAGAAGTGGGCCGACGTGATTGTTTTCCAGGGTCACGCGATGGCGGTCTTCGATTCGCTCAAAACGACGTCGAAAATATTGGTGGTCGACATCTACGATCCGATGCACCTGGAACAACTCGAGCAGGGCCGCGAACTTCCGCGCGAAGAGTGGTCGCGACAGGTCTCGGACGCGACCAATGTGCTCAACGAACAGATGGTTCGGGGCGACTTTTTTCTCAGCGCATCGGAACGCCAGCGCATGTTCTGGCTCGGGCAACTTGCGTCACTTGGGCGGATCAACCCGTCAACCTACGAAGGTGACCCCGACCTCGACGGACTGATCGGCGTGGCTCCATTCGGTCTTTCCTCAGATCCGCCCACTCACCAGCGCGATGTACTCAAGGGCGTGCAGACCGGGATTGGACGAAACGACAAGGTGCTCCTGTGGGGAGGTGGCCTGTATAACTGGTTCGATCCGAAGACACTGATTCGTGCGGTGGCCGATCTGGCTAAAACCCATGACAATGTTCGGCTGTTTTTTCAGGGAACGAAGCACCCGCATCCCGGTGTTCCCGAGATGGCGATTGTGGCAGAGTCGCGCGCGCTCGCGGCCGAATTGGGTGTGCTCGATTCGAGCGTCTTTTTCAACTCTTCATGGGTCGACTACGCCGACAGGCAGAATTACCTCACTGAAGCGGATGCCGGGGTGAGCACTCACTATTCGCACATCGAAACCACCTTCTCATTTCGCACTCGCATCCTCGACTACCTCTGGGCCGAGCTGCCTATGGTCGTCAGTGCGGGAGATCATTTCGCCGAAATGATTGCCACTGAGAAGCTGGGGCTCGTTGTTGATCCAGAAGATGTTGCCGGTCTGTCCCGCGCTCTTGAAAGAATCCTGTTCGATGAGAAACTGATCGCTCTGTCGAAGAAGAACATTCGACGCGTGCGCTCAGAGTTCTACTGGGAGAAGACGCTCGCTCCCCTTGTCGATTTTGTTTCTCACGCGAGACATGCAAGCGACCACCCGCAGTTCACCCCCCATGGACAGATTCACGAGCGGACGCGAACTCGGGTGAAGAAGTCCGGCGTTCGACACGATCTTGAGCTCGTTTATTTTTATCTCAAATCGGGTGGACCGCGAATGGTTCTCAGAAAGGTGAGAAATCGACTCACCCGTTCGGCGTCGTGAATGCTCGGATCTCCGTCGCGCTCTGCACGCACAACGGAGCCGCTTTCCTTGTCGACCAGTTGCACTCCATCGCGATCCAAACGGTTGAGCCCGATGAAATAGTGATCTCGGACGATGCCTCGACAGACGACACCCGCAGCATCATTCGGACCTTCATAGAAGCTCTGCCCGAGCGATCAGGGATTAAAGTCACGTTGCTGCTCAATTCGGTCAGTCTTGGTGTGACGCGCAACTTCGAGCAGGCGCTTCTCGCCTGTACCGGTGAATTTATCGCCCTCTGCGACCAGGACGATATCTGGCATCAGGATCGTCTGGCTCGCGGTGTGAGCGCCCTCCAAAATGATCCGAGCCTATGCATGGTCAATGCGAACGCCGCCCTGGTAGATGCTGCCGGCCAGAGCCTTGGGCTGACCCTCTTTGATGCTCTCGGACTCTCCCCGCGAGAGCGCAACGACCCGAGGTCTCCTATTTTTTTTCGGGCTCTGCTTCGACGCAATTTAGTGACCGGAGCGACGACGATGATTCGACGGAACCTCCTCGCCAACGCGACTCCCATCCCCGAGCCGTGGCTGCACGACGAATGGCTCGCCATCATCGCGGCCACGCTTGTCGGTGGGGGAATCGGCACGCTGGCAGATCCACTCATTGATTACCGTCAGCACGGGATGAACCAAATCGGTGCGGTCAAATTGAGCCTCAAAGGAAGGTTCGCAAAATTAGTGGAGCCAAGAGGGGACCGCTACGAATACCTGCTTGTGAGATCCACTGTCCTTCGAGATCGGCTGACTGGGTTGAATGGTCGTGTCATGGCCGAGGCAGTGGTCCAGGCCGGTCAGAAAGCCGAGCATCAAGCCGTCCGAGCCGGCCTGCCGAACCGCCGTGCCGCACGAATTCGGCCCATTCTTCGGGAACTTTCAAAGGGGCGCTACACACGATTCAGTCGCGGAAGTGCGGATGTCGTGAGAGACCTCATCCAGCCGGCGTGAACGAACTCTGGACGCCCCAATAGTGCACCCGGAGGTAAAGTAATGCTCGTGCTCAGCAGAGCGGGTATGACGACAGGCACAGAGGGGGATCGTGTGGCAGAGCTGTTCCACCGGGCTGGTGCCCTCCCGCGGGGGCGTGTTCCCCTTCCGCTTGCACACGCTCCCGTTCATGCGCAGCCACCGCTTATTTATGCGGCACTGCCGTCGACATCCCGTCCGGGAGGCTGACGTGGCGAGGCCGCGGTGCGTATCCGGGGTAACGCTCATTCTCATTGCGACGGCAATCTCGGGCGTAGCAGCCTACGTGGTGACCTGGCTCGTTCCTCATCAGATCGGACTCGTAGGTTACGCAACCTTCGCTGTCTTTTGGTCTTTCCTCTATTTCGTCATTGGGAGCCTGACGGGAATCCAGCAGGAGGTGACTCGCGGCACCACTGCAGCGACAGCCGAATCGTCCCAGCATGCAAGTCGTGCCCGAAACTTCGGGCTCGTCTTTGGCGCGGCTGTGTTCGTTGTCGTCGTTGCCACCGCCCCGCTCTGGGTGCACGCGGCCTTTCCCGCCGATGGCTGGAATCTTGTCTGGCCCTTCGCGTTCGGTACGGCGTCGTTTGTCATGGTTGCGGTGCTTGCCGGCTCGTTCTATGGCATTGCGAAATGGGTTCCACTTGCGCTCATGATCAGTGTCGACGCTTTGCTGCGCCTACTGGGAGTATCGATTGTTCTTTCGGTGACATCGAGCATTGTCGCGCTCGCGTGGGCCGTCGCTGTCCCGTTTCCTCTCACCCTCGTCGTGCTGTGGCCTTTCATCCGAAATTCCGTTGTCGGAAAGACCCAGCTGGATGTTGGGTACCGCGCGATCCTCTGGAACGTCGCGCGGACGATACTCGCTGCCGCATCGACTGGAATTATGGTGAGTGGGTTGCCCTTCCTGCTCGGCCTATCATCCCGAGGAGTGCCCAAGGCGACTTTCGGGCTGGTCATCCTCGCGACAACTCTTGCGAGGGCGCCTCTCATTGTCATTGCCCAATCGTTGCAGAGCTACTTCATCATCTCGTTCCGGGACAATGTGCACCACTTCTGGCGAACGTTCCTGCGCCTTGAGGCCCTCGTTGCCGCCGCCGGTATTGTGCTCGCCGCGCTCGCATGGCTTATCGGGCCTGCCGTCTTCGGGTTTCTTTTCCCCGCTAATGCGCGCCCGGATGGAATGTTTCTCGGAGCGCTCGTACTGTCATCCGCGCTGGTGGCGGCACTCTGCATCGCTGCGCCGGCCGTGCTGTCACGGACTGCACACTTCGTTTACACGCTGGGTTGGCTTGCCGGGGCTACCGCCACAATCATGAGCCTCATGTTGCCGTTGGACTTCACCACTCGCACGATCATCGCGCTCTTCGCTGGCCCAATTGCTGGTCTGGCTGTGCATGGCGGCTACCTCGCGCTCGAGTCCAGGCGAGGGCGCGCACTTCACTCGGTCAAGAATCCGAGTGCGACTGCCTGATCTGCACTTCGAGAGCCTCGATGCGAAGCTCCTGGAGAGCAGCGGTCTCGGCGAGTGCCTGTGTCTTCGCCTCAAGGGCAGTAAGTTCTGTGCTGTGCTGAATGCAGACGAGAAATAGCACCGCGAGACTGACGAAAAATACGAGGTTGAGCGGTATCGCGACGCCGACCAAATTCGCCGCCCAGATGAGTGTTGTCGGAAAGACGCCGATGATGAGGGCGAGCGTACCGGCCACGAGCCACCACACGGCGTGGCGCTCGCGCAGGCGGCGCCTGCGAAGCATTTCTATCACCACCCCGAGGGTGAGCAGCGCCGAAAGAACACCAAAAATATACGACGCGATCGTCATGCGGACTCCGTGATCTCGGCGAGCGTGACGGGCGGGCGCATCAGCGCGAAAACTAGCGCCAGACACGCCCTGCCGAGGTAAGCGGCGGCCTTGATCGGATGGTGGGAGGGAACACCGCCGGCGCGGGGTCTCATTGCTACCGGTACCTGCACAATCACGCATTTCGCGCGTGCAGCGATAACCAGCGATTCAATGGTGTCGCCGAGATATTCGGCCGGGTAGTGCTCGGCGAAAAGACGAACAGCACGCGGTCCGCTTGCACGAAATCCGGAAGTAGTGTCGGTGAGCCTGGTATGGGCGGTGCGACTCAGGAAGCTGGAGAGCAGCACCATCGCCCATTTGCGTGGCCCACTCACGGAGTAGTCTCCCTCGCCGGCAAACCGTGCACCGAGTACGAGATCTGCCGAATCGAGGGCGGCAACCAGTGCAACAACGCCAGCAGGATCGTGCTGCCCGTCGGAGTCGACCTGCACGACATTATCGAATCCGTGATCGAGTGCGTATCGGAATCCGACTCGCATCGCGCCGCCGACTCCCAGGTTGAATGGCAGCCGCGCGACCAAAGCACCGGCGCACACAGCCTCAGCGATGGTCGCATCCCTCGAACCGTCATTTACTACCAAGCAGGTGACTCCGGGAAGTTTCGCAAAGACCTCGAGAACGACCTTTCGCACCGACTCTTCCTCGTTGAATGCGGGCAGCACGATAAGCGTTCTCTCGAGCGGGGTTGGCATAGAGAGATAGTAGCAACGAGGACAAGTGCTAACGCGTTCGGACGCTAGTTATGTTTTCAAGGTACCAGGTGTACGTGGCGGAGATGCCTTCGACGAGTCCTGTGCGAGCGTGCCAGCCAAGATCGTTGATTCTCGACACATCGAGCAATTTGCGTGGTGTGCCATCCGGCTTTGTGGGATCTTGCTTGAGGACACCCTGATAGCCAACGATATCGGCAACGATCCGCGCGAGATCGTGAATCGAGAGGTCCTTACCGAATCCCACATTGATGGTCTCGGGGGAGTCGTAGTTATCGAGAAGGAAGAGGGATGCCTCGGCCAGGTCACCGACATAGAGAAACTCCCGCAGCGGAGTCCCTGAACCCCAGATGACTACTTCGGGCGCCTCGTCCACCTTTGCCTGGTGAATGCGCCGCAACAGCGCCGGAAGCACGTGCGAATTCTCGGGGTGAAAATTGTCTCCAGGCCCGTAGAGGTTGGTCGGCATCGCAGATATCCAATGTCGGCCGTACTGTTTTCGAGAGGCTTGCACCTGCATGATGCCGGCAATCTTCGCGATCGCGTACGCATCGTTCGTCGGCTCAAGCTCGCCGCTAAGCAGCGAGGATTCCTTAATCGGTTGTGCCGCGAATTTGGGATAGATGCACGAGGACCCGAGAAACAGCAGACGATCGACGTCGATATCGTTCGCGGCGTCCATGATGTTGACCTGAATCTGAAGGTTGTCGCTCAGAAACGCTGCAGGGTAGGTGTCGTTCGCGTGGATCCCGCCGACCTTGGCGGCCGCGTCAATAACGACCTCAGGCCGACTTGACCGCAAGAAGTCGAAAACCGCCGGCCGGTCACGCAGGTCGACCTCGCTCGACGAAGCTCCGATGAGGTTGTCGTAACCCTCCTCTTGGAGGTGGTTCCAGATTGCGGAACCGGCAAGGCCCCGATGCCCCGCGACATAGATTCGCGTGTTCTTTTCCAACGGTTCTCCGTAGTGCGTTCTCGTTATACTCGCTGAAGTGCGACGACCAGTGGAGCAAGAGTTGGGTGCCCGATACATTTGCGGGACTCGCCCAGTCGCCTCACCGAATGGTAGCAATGGAGAAGGATGTGACGTGACGGCTGATCCTCAGGTACTTGTTGTTTTGCCAACGCTCGGGGATCGACTCGACTCGTTCAAGCTGACTCTCGCTTCGGTGCAGCAACAGCGGGAGCACATCGGTGTCACCCTCGTCGTCGTGGCGCCTTCGAGCGCAATTGAGGCGCGTGAACTCGCGACCCAAAGCGGGGCGCTCGTTGTGGACGATCCGAAGGAGGGTATTTCCGAGGCAATTAATCGCGGCCTTCGAGCGCGAACGACAGAGCAGTATTACGCATGGATCGGTGATGACGATCTCTTTCGTCCTCGAGGCCTTGGGAAACTTCACGCGATCCTCGAGTCAGCTCCAGCGTCGGTTCTTGCTTTTGGCGGTTGTGACTATATCGACCCGGATGGTCGCACGATCACAGTGAGTAATGCTGGCTGGCTTGCGACTTTTCTCCTTGCGTGGGGCCCCGATCTGATCCCGCATCCCGGAACAATGGTGCGGTTGGATGCCCTCGAAGCAATCGGAGGATTCGATCGCAGCCTGAAGTACGCGATGGATCTCGACGCTTTCCTTAAGCTACGAGCGCATGGAAATTTCTCGTGGACTCGCGAATCTGTTTCGGCCTTCCGATGGCACCCAGATTCCCTCACGGTTGCGAATCGCAGGGGATCGAGTCAGGAATCTGAACTGGTGAAACGACGTCATCTTCCGCCCGCGCTGCGCCCGATCAGCTTCCTATGGCAATATCCGATCCGGTGGGCGTCGGGGTACGCAGCGGGGCGCGTCAGCGCTCGGGCACGTGCCCTGTGAACAAGGTCAGCGATGTCCCTGCGATAGGCTGAGTTGGTTTCGAAGCGAAAGTTTAGACCTTCGACGTGCCCGGTGGGCCGTCATGTGACGGAAGTGAATTGAATGATTGAGACCAAGGCCAAGCGGGCGATTGTGACCGGGATAACCGGTCAGGATGGCAGTTATCTCGCCGAATTGCTTCTCCGCAAGGGCTACGAAGTTCACGGGCTCATCCGTCGCTCTTCCACTTTCAATACCGATCGAATCGATCACATCTATCAGGACCCTCACGTGCCCCATCCGAATCTTTTTCTTCACTACTCGGATCTTGCAGACGGATCCCGTCTTGTGACCCTGTTGAATGAGATTCAGCCGGACGAGGTCTACAACCTTGCGGCCCAGTCTCATGTTCGGGTTAGTTTTGATGAGCCAGAATATACGGGAGACATCACCGGCCTCGGCACGATTCGATTACTTGAGGCCATACGCGCGATCGGCCTCGAGACTCGTTTCTACCAGGCGAGCAGTTCAGAGATGTTCGGAGCAACTCCGCCGCCCCAGAATGAGTCGACGCCCTTCTACCCGCGTTCCCCGTACGGAGTAGCAAAGGTCTACTCCTACTGGATCACTAAAAACTATCGCGAAGCCTATGGAGTCTTCGCCTCCAACGGCATCCTCTTCAACCATGAATCTCCCCGACGCGGCGACACTTTTGTCACGCGCAAGATCACTCGCGCCGTTGCGAGAATCAAAGCCGGCGTGCAAAACGAGCTCTTCATGGGCAACCTCGAGTCGGTCCGCGATTGGGGCTACGCGCCTGAATACGTCGAAGCGATGTGGCGGATGCTCCAAGCCGACGAACCTGACGACTTCGTTGTGGCGACGAACACCGCCTACACGGTTCGCGACTTTCTTCAGATCTCTTTCGAGCACGCCGGACTGGACTGGGAGAAGTACGTCAAATTCGACGAACGATACCTTCGACCGACGGAGGTCGACTCGCTCATCGGCGATTCGACGAAGGCGAGAGTGACCCTTGGCTGGGAGCCATCCATCCTCACCCCCCGGCTCGCCGAGATCATGGTCGACGCTGACATCAAGGCTCTGGAGCTCGGCGGGACTCGTTACGTTGACACGATCGTCGCCCACTAAGTGCGCATTCTGATCAGTGGTGCCAACGGGATGCTCGGGCGGAGCATCGTCGCACAGGTAGCGGCCCAACGGCCCGAGGATGAACTCATCACCCTGACGCGCCATGACGTAGACCTGCGCGACAGATCGGACACCCGTGACTTCATCGAGCGCGCGCGGCCCGATGCCGTCATCCACGCAGCGGCGAAGGTCGGTGGGATTGGCGCAAAGCTTGCTGAGCCGACCATATTCCTCCTCGACAATCTGCTTCTGGACACGAGCGTTCTCGCGGCAGCCATAGATCTCCGCGTTCCTGACTTCCTCTACATCGGCAGCGCAGCGGTGTATCCGGCCAAATATGTAAGGCCGTTCGTTGAGGAGGATATGTTGACGGGGCACCTCGAGGAGGCGAACGAGGGGTACGCAGTCTCTAAGATCGCCGCGATCAAGGTATGTGAATACGTAACCCGTCAGTACTCCCTGAACTACAAGTCGGCGCTGCCGTCGAACCTCTACGGTCTCCACGACCACTTCGAGCTTTCCAACGCGCATCTCGTCGCCGCCACGCTGGCGAAGATGCACGAGGCGAAACATGCTGGACTAGACGTAGTTTCGGTATGGGGAGACGGCACCGCACGACGCGAATTCACCTTCGCTACTGATGTGGCGGTATGGCTAGTCGAGCAAATCGACAAGCTCGATTCGTGGCCATCTACTCTCAATCTCGGTTGGGGCTCGGACCATTCAGTTGCCGAATACTATGAGGTCGCGAGAGATGTTGTGGGGTTCGATGGTGAACTCGAATTTGACACCAGCAGGCCATCCGGCGTTCCGCAGCGCCTCATCGATTCGAGTGCTGCTCGATCCCTCGGATGGTCACCGACCACCTCGCTACGCGAGGGAATGGCAGCGACTTACGCCGACTATCTCGCCAATCTCAGTAGCGCCGGAAGGTAAAATGAACGACCGCATTTCCCCTACGACCGACTTCCCCCTTGCCACGGCATCCTGGGATCAGGCTGAATACGCCGCCATCCAGCGCGTCATCGATGGAGGGCGGTTCACAATGGGACCGCTGGTCGCCCAATTCGAACGCGATTTCGCTGCGCAGGTCGGTTCCGCACATGCCGTTATGGTTAACTCGGGAAGCAGCGCCAACCTCCTGGTGATCGCTGCTGCCGTGCTTGATCCGGAAATCGATCTCAATCCCGGCGATGATGTCCTCGTACCAGCGCTGTCGTGGGCGACCACCTACTATCCCCTTCAGCAGTATGGCCTTCGCCTTAACTTCGTGGATATTGATCTCGATACGCTCAACATGGACCTCGAACTCGCAGAGGCCGCAATCGGGCCGCGCACAAAAGCGATTCTCGCCGTCAACATTCTTGGCAATCCCAATGATTTCGCCAAGCTCAAGGCGATTGCCGACCGTCATGGACTCCTCTTGCTGGAAGATAATTGTGAGTCGCTTGGCGCGGAGTTCGAAGGGAAACAAGCCGGAACGTTCGGCGCAATGGGCACGTTCAGCACCTTCTTCTCGCATCACATTTCCACGATGGAGGGGGGAATGATCGTGACCAATGACGAGCGTCTCCGCCAGACTCTGGTGTCTCTTCGCGCGCATGGATGGATCCGCGAACTCCCCGAAAAAAACTTTATTCATGACAAGACCGGGGATCCGTTCGAGGACTCGTTCTGCTTTGCCCTGCCCGGTTACAACGTTCGGCCCGTCGAAATGTCGGGGGCGATCGGCATAGAACAGGTCAAGAAGATTCCAATGATCATCGAAGAGCGTCGCCGAAATGGGGCCCACTGGGTTGAGACGATGTCGCAGCTCGAGGACGTACGCCTGCAAAAGGAAACGGGCAAGAGCAGCTGGTTCGGGTTTTCGATGGTCCTCGAGGGTGCGCTCACCGGTCGCCGTCGCGAGGTCGGGGCGGTGCTGACCGCGGCGGGGATCGAATCCCGACCGGTGGTTGCCGGCAACTTCACACGCAACCCGGCAATGAAGTATCTTGATGCGGATGTTCCCGCTTCACTTCCGGCAGCGGATACCATCCACTTCGACGGCCTCTTCGTTGGAAACCGTCACTACGACTCACGCGCGAGCATCGACGTGCTGCACGAGATCATGGCGGGGATTCCGCGCTAGCAGTCCCGCCGCGGTGTGGTTTCCAACTAGTTGCGTTTACCCTCGCTGATCGCGAGAGCGAAGGACTCGAGCGTTTTGTGCGCGACCTTGTCCCACGAAAAGAGCGATGCTCTCGCAAGGCCAAGCGCCGTCAACTCTGCCTGTCGAGCCGGATCTGCTGCGAGTTGAAGAACGGCTCGGGCAAGATCGCGTGCATCGCCGGCCGTGAAATAGTCGGCAGCTTCAGCGCCGACCTCACGGAATACTTCGGTGTCGGCGAGCAGCACTGGTAGTCCGATTGCCATTGCTTCGAGGGTTGGAAGTGAGAACCCTGTTGCGAGGGTCGAGTCTATGAGGGCGGTCGCGGTTTCGAACAATTCTCCGAGCTCCTCACTAGGAACCCAGGACCGGAGATGGACCGACCCTTCGAGGCCGAGGGACCTCACCAGAGGGATAAGCGGGTCTTCGCCGAAGCTGCCCGTAATGACGAGTCGAGGGCGTTCACTCTCAGGGATCTCTGCCCAAGAACGCACTACGGTCTCGAAATTCTTGTATGGGCTGCGCTGACCAATTGCGATAAACAAATCTGGGTGGCGCCGTGTCGGCACGGAGTTCGCTGTCGCTTCGTTGGTATTTCGACCAGCAAGCGGGATGACATCGATTCGGTCGCCCGGAAACATAAGGTAACGACGAATTGCCGAGGCCGAATACTCGCTGATGGTTATCAAGCGCGTCGCGTTCGCGGCTGCTCGTTTCTCCATCCACTTGACCGGTCCAATGAATAACTTGTTCTGCATGAGATGAGGGTGTGAGAAGTACAGAAGGTCGTGCACGGAGATCACCACGGGTGCACTCGAACGCAACGGGCCGAGCATGGCCGGACCATGTATCAGGTCGGCTCCGACCTCTTTCGCTCTCCTCGAAACCGTGAAGAGTTCACCCCGAGCCCAGCTAAGACGGTTCTCGCCGCTGATGCCGGAGTTGATGACATCCCCGGGGAACCACGAGTGGTCTTTTGCCATGAGTTCGGTGCTTGCGAATCCCACGTAGGTGTACTCGGACCCGATTTCACCGATCTTTTTATACAGCTCTCGTGCATAGATCTCGAGACCACCTTTGGTGCCGGTGGACTGGAGGAGGTTTACAAAGACGAGAGGCACAGTCGATGAGCATACCAATCAGGGTTCTGCTCAAACGGGTTCAGCATGCTCGCCGGTGCCGCAAGCTGCGCGACTGCGCTCAAAGTCCAATTTTCAAGCCGGCGGTCTTAGTCGCGGCCTCAGAGTCGCCAGCAAGTCGTTTCAGCATTAATGTGGCAACGACGACCACTACTGCGGTGAGCGCGAGGATGAGGATCGTGCCACCGGGCGGAGACCACGTCGGATCAACGAGCAGCTTCTTCCACGACGTTAAGGAGGCGCCGACCGCGTATCGCTTAAGGGCGACCGCGAAAGAGTAGAACTGGGCGAGCCCCCAGGCTGTGAGCACTAAACCAACGAGACGCCGGTGGGCGGAGCCCTCAGGTACTGGCATTCGTTCTGAGAGTACTTTGGCGAGCCCAAGTACGACGCATACGAAAAGAGGGAGTGCATAGCGACCCTGCCAGATTATTCCTCCTCCCGTGATGTAGACCGCTTGCGTGAGCGGCGGGAGCAGGACAATTCCGCCGATGAGAGTCAAGGCGAATACCAATGAGCGTCCACGGAGAAACACCACACCCGCTACGAATAGCGCCGCGATGAAGGCGGACCACACAAAAAAGACGGGCGTTGGTGCTGGAGTATCAAGCCAACCGAACTCGCCGACGATTCCCTGGCCGTAGTCGAAGGTTCCGACAAAGATCTCCTCGAACCCCCGGAGCGGCGATGCGCCTACTCCGAGTCCGCTTACGGCGGTTTGGGGCGCGGTCAAACCCGCAGCTAAGGAATTCGAGAGCGCGATCCATGCAACCGCAACGACGGCGGCGATTGCAATCACGACGATCGCGATCTTTACTTCGCGCTTCTTGGCCAACTCCCTGGTCTCAGACCAGGACACGAGCAGGAATGGTGCAAGCACTGCGATGGCAACCCAGAGTGGCGATAGTCCTCTCATGTTGACGGCCACGGCTGCTGAGACCATGGCGATGGTGGCTCTCTCGGTGAGCAGCCGTGGATGGGGACTTCGAATGATGCTGAGCACCGCAGTGAATGCGGCGAGAGTCGCGGTTGTCTCGAGCGAATTGGGGTTCACGACACCGTCGAGGAAGAAAACCATCGGGGTGGCCGCGACAGCAAAGCCAAGCACAGGAAGCCACCGTCGTTGCCACGTCCAAATCAGCATGAGGGTGACCGCGAGGAACAGCGATGAAATCAGCCCACTCACGATCCTCATGGCGTAGACGCCCGAATCGTCGTGGAAGATCAGCGATGGCCAGCCGACGACCGCGTAATACAAGGGGTTGTAGAGTCCGGCAGATGTCGTCGACCTAACCGTCTTCCACTGGTCGCCAGTCGGAGCAGCGCTGCAGGTCGGAAGTACCTGCGGGTGGAATGCGTAGCACGTCAGGGCAGGCGTGTGAGCGATGTACTGCGGAACGTGCACAACTTGCCCGGTCGGTGAAGGCTTTCCGGCTATCTCGCCTCGGGCAACAGCGGCGGCTTTGATGATGTGCGCCGGCTCATCGGGTGCACCACTGATCGGCGTCGCGATTGACCAGCACACCGCAAGCGCAGACAGAAGCACCCACGCCACAACGAACACCCGCCAACGTGGCCAGCCTCCTGATTTCATGTGATTTTGCGATTCCTCGGCAGCCCCTCGGGTCGTCTCGAGTTTCCGCGGCATGGGGATGAGCTTAGCCGCCACCGCTATCGCCCCAGCAGAGCTGGGGCGTCGAGCGGGGTGCCTCGAGCTAGTCTCGGCTTACGGAATCGGATGCTGCGCCATCGGGGTAGCGAACGCCCGCAGCCAACGCAGCTAGCGTGTGACCTTTACCAACCAGACCATGAAGATGAGCCATCCGAATTCCATCAGGATTGCGCTCACTGCGAGGGACGTGATGACTAGGACGACGAGCACGAGTGCCGGCCAGGAGTAGACGAAACTTCGCTAGCGGGAGCGAGCAGCCACGAGCGCACAAACATGAGGGCGAGCAGTCCTAGAAATGCCAGCAGACCGATTCGGCCGAGTTGGAGCCAGACGTCCAGGTGGTCTTGAGGTCGGATGTGGGGGTGCGATCGAAGAAATTGAGGCTCGGGCAAGGCACGACGTCCTCCGCCTGCGGTCAGCCCAGCCCAATGCCTCGAGTTTGTGCAGCGAAATCAGCGACCGCATCTGCGCTTCGAGCCGCAGCGGAAGTTTCAGCTCTGGGTTCGTGCAGAACACTGGGATTAGCCGCATGCGCAATCCCCAAGGCCGTCACCGAGGTGGTGATTGCGATGACGAGTAGACCGATCTGGTTCATTCACTTCCGATGCTCCGACAGTAACCTCAGCGCATAGAGCCCTCCCGCCGCGAGGGCTACAAGGAGAGGGGCGCAGAAGACGATGGGAAAGCGCGCGAGCAGCGGGATTCTTGACGCGGCGGTCACCGGCGCTTCTTCGCGATCGCCCCGGCGCGGGAGGGCACAATCCTGCTTCGCGCCCATTATCGACGGTTTGTCGCGGCTGCTCTTTCGATCTTTCCTGCAGACAATGGTGCTGGGAGTGATCGGGCCAAAGACCTCGGTGGTAGGGCTTGGGATCGTCGCTTAGGCGCATTCTTTCTGATTCCTAAAACTGAGAGTCGTTCGGGCAGCCGGGGCCGGCTGCGGGGCGGTGTCGCCATGCTCGCCTGTGCCACCATTCTGTCTCGAACGTCCCAAATGGTCTGATTCCTCTTGGCACTGTCGACGGGTCCGTGTCCCGCTTAGCCGACTCGACAGCAATCGACGGAACGCAGCTTGCCGGTTGCGCTTTCATCCGGAAACATTCAGCGCCAGCCGATTGCGCCATCACGAATAAACACTGTCTGACCGGGACGATCGCGGCCGTGAACGCGACCCGCCCTGGTTTGCTGTGGCCGCGTTCACGAAACACGCCGTGTTCGTAGAGGGGTAGGTTTCACACACAGGGAGTTCTAGCCGTCCTGGGCGAAGAATCAGCTCAGCCTCGGCGACAAATTCCTCACCTCTCCAGTAACGGCAGGAAAGCGAGGGCTGATCTCCGTCGGTGTGAAATAAGTCTGAGCGACGGGCGGTATTCCTATTCGGATCGGCTGAGTTCGGTCGCCGCATTGAGCTATTCACGGGAGCGGGCTGACGCATTCAACCTGAACCGCTAGCGTTTCGTTCAATCGAGGTAACGCGTATCGTCGCGGGTAGCGGCAAACGCCTTGCGCCAACTCAACTCCCGCGACGCCTTGACCGAGCACACCACAAAGGTGAGCCAGCCGAATTCCACCAGAAGGGAGCTCTCCGCGAGCCCGCTCACAAGCAGCACCACCAGCACGAGCGCCGGCCAGGCGTAGACGAAGCTGCGCTGGCGGCAAGCGAGCAGCCAAGAGCGGATGAAGGCGAGCGCGACCATGAAGACGAAGGCGAAGAGACCGATGAGGCCGACCTGGAACCAGACGTCGAGGTACGCGTTAAGGGCCGACGACTGAAGCCCGTCGCGGATGTAAGTGAAGGGGGGAACGCCCTCCCACCAGTGACCGGCCCAACCCCATCCCTCGAGTTCGTGGATGGGGATCAACGCCCTGATAGGGCGCCAGACTGCAAGCCGCAGATTGACCTCGCTGCTGGCGCTGAGAGCATCGATGATCGGGGTGCGCAACCCCCAGGCGATGGCGCCAACCGTGATCGTGGACCCGAGAAGAATGAATTGCCAAATTCGTTTGCGCTCGGGGGAGACTCGGCGCAGCCCGTACAAGGCGAGGGTTGCAAGGATCACGACGACGAACGTTCCGAACGCGACAGGGGAGCGCGCGAACACGAGCGTCAGGCCGCCGAGCACCAGCGACCCGATCGCGAGGTTGCGCGGCACCGACCGGGTGCGAAGCTCCGTGCCGAAAGTGACGATCGCCACGAGGGTGACAATGCCGAGTTGGTTTCGTGTTCCGAATATGCCCTGGATCGGCCCGAGTTGCCTGAGGTTGCCCTGGATGCCGAGGAATCCGAGCGGGGTGTCGATGAGGATGCCGGAGAAGATTTCGAGAACAAGCGAGAGCGCGAGTGCAGCGCGCAGCACATTGCCAAACGCCCGCGCGATCTGGATGGTGTCGCGGATGAGGGCGACGTAGATCCCGAGCATCGTCACGGCGATCAGGTAAAGGGCGCTGGCGATCGTCACCCAGTTGTACTCGCTCCAGAACAACGAAATTGTGGCCCAGCCGACAAACACGAGCAGGGATATCGGCAGCAGGCCGTGCCATTCGATCTCCTCGCGCCGGGCGATCAGTGAGAGCGAAGCCAGCACGACCAGCCCGGCGAGGATGGCCAGCCAGCCCGCCCAGCCGATCAGCTCCCTCAGGAGCAAAGAGGCGGCGACAGCCCCGATGATCGCCTGGGTGAGCGCGGCCGAAAACCGGGGGGAGCCGAGCATCTGCCGTGCGAGCTCGAATGCCGGATGCCGCGGTGGCGCCAGGCTCACCGGCAGACCCCGGTCATGAGCGGCCCTCTCTCATGGCCGGTTCCGCAGCGTCGCGGGGGACAGCTCGGGCTCGACGGGTTCCAGGCCGAGCGGGCTGGTCTTGGTCTTGACCGCCCAGATCACCAGCAGCATCAGCCCGCCCTCGAGCAAGATGCGACTCTCGGCGATGCTCTGCACTAACTGTGCCGTGAGCATGAGGAGGGGTAAGAGCGCAAGCCAGCTGTGCGAGCCGGGGTCCCCCCGCCCGGTGACGACGCGGTCGACGGCGAGGAGCCAGGAGCGCACAAGCGTCGCGAGCACGACAGCTCCGAACACCACCAAGCCGACTATCCCCAACTGCAGCCAGACGTCCAGCCATGCATCATGGGCGTGGGGCGGTTGCACTCCGCCGGCCTTCTTGAGGGTGTTGAACGGGGCGATCCAGACGATCCAGTATCCGAGCCATCCCCATCCCGCACCGGGGCGTTGCTGGGCGAGCGTGCTCACCTCGTGCCAGATAGTGAATCGCCCGGTGAAGTCCGAGCTCTTACCGAGTAGCCCGAGGATACGGCTCTGCGCGAGATCCGCGAGCACGGCGAGGGCGGCGACAACGAGGGTGATGCCGCCATAGGCATACGCTCGCCCGCGCGGCGTGCGCGCTCGGCGCACGAGCAGCGCCGCGAGCGCAACGACGATTACCACGGCGAGGGCGACGAAGATGGTGGCCGACCGAGTGAGCCCGATCGTGACGAGAGCGACGGCGAGCCAAAACCAGCCCCATCCGCGTTTCACCGTCTTCGAGGCGAGCTGGATCGTAAACACAATGAGCCCAAGCAGCGCGGCCATCGCCAGCAGGCTGGAATTGCCGACGATGCCCTGGATCTTGCCGAGGTCGAAGAGCAGGTCGCGCGACCAGTAGAGGAGCTTTGCCGGATTGCTTTCTGGCGTGACCCAGACCGGGTAGATCGGGTGTCGGATGAACGCGGAGACGATGAACTCGAACAGGAACGACAGACCGAGCACCAGCCGGAATACCCGGCCCAGGACGATGAGCAACTCCGGCCAGGTCACCGTCACCGCGATCGATACCGCTGAGGCGGTGGTCAGCAGCAGCACGACCGCTCCGAGGGCGGTGAAACCGGGGTAGAACGACCAAGCAATGGAGAGGAAAGCCAGCGCAATGAAAGCGAGTAGGGGGTAGGGCAGCGAGCCGACACGGAATCGAGCGCGATTGTGGTGGAGGACTACGAACGAGATCGCGGCGATGCCCACAACGAAGACGCCGTAGCCGTACCAGCTGAGGGAATTACGCCAAAAGTCTCCAGCGATTCCGGTGAACAGCACGAAGGTCGCGAATCCCAGACGGAATCCGCGGCTGTCGAGAGTGGTCATAGACACAGGTTAGGCGTTGCCGAGGGGCAGCGCTGTTTCCGAAGGGTTGCGCCGGACGCGCCTGGTGAAACTCCATCCCGTGACCTTGAGCAGCGCCTCGATCACGATCGCCCGGCTCATCTTCGAGACGCCAAACTCGCGCTCGCGGAAGTGGATCGGCACCTCGGCGATTGCAAAGCCGGCATCAAGGGTGCGCAACGTCAGGTCAATCTGGAAACAATATCCCTTCGAGTCGACGCTCGCGAAGTCGAAGCCGGCAAGCACAGCCGCGCGGTAGACGCGGTAACCGGCGGTCGCATCGCGCACGCTCAGACCGAGCATGATGCGCGCGTAGGTGTTAGCGACTCGACTGAGCAGTTCGCGGCCCTTCGGCCAGTCCTCGACGGACCCCCCAGACACCCAACGTGACCCAATCACCAGCCCCACCGAATCCGACGCGGATGCCGCCTCCAGCATTCGGGGCAGAGCCTCCGGTGGATGTGAGCCATCGGCATCCATTTCGATCAACCAGTCGTAGCCACGCTCGAGGCCCCACGCGAAGCCGGTGATGTACGCGGCCCCGAGCCCCAGTTTGCCCGAGCGATGCAGCACGTGGACACGTTCGTCGGATGCGGCGAGCGTCTCGGCGAATATCCCGGTGCCGTCCGGGCTGTCATCGTCGACGACGAGAATGTGAGTACTGGGAAGCGCTCGCAGTGTTCGTTCAACTACGCGTCCGAGATTCTGCCGCTCGTTAAAAGTGGGGAGAATAACAAGCGTGCGAGCACGCGGCGTCGGGGTCATTTCGCCAACCGTTCACAGGAGATGGGGAATGTCCAGAGCGCGGTTTTCGTGCGGGGAGCGGTAACCACGAGCTGATCCATTCCTGAGGCCGAAGACTCGCACGATTTTCGCGCGGCTCCTATCGCGTTCGCCCAGGTTGGTCCGTTCGAACGATTGGTCTCGGTCGGGATGTACTGCACCACCATCAACACGACCAGGGCGGCGACCGCCGCGGTGCCGATCCAAGCAATCGGAGCCCGCCGAGAGGCCAGTACCTGCGCTGCCAAGACGATCGAGGCCAGCAAAAGCATGCTTGGTATGACCGCATAGCGGATAAAGACGAAGGGCGCGTGATGGATGGGGGAACCGCCGTAACCATTCAGGTAGGAATCGACCACCCAGATCACGAACGACCCCGGCACGAGATAGAGGGCAGCGACTCGCTGCAGGGTAGAGCCCCACCGGAGGCAGACCAGCACGGAGAGCACGAATGGGACAATGGCGAGCACCTCCCAGACGAGAGCCTGCTCGCGAAGCGCGGCGGTCATCGTCTGCCGATTTGCGGCGAAATTGGGCAGGGCTACCTGTCCGACATACGCGCGGAGTGCGCCGCCGAGTCCGCCAGCGTGAGCCACCCGCGGTGACAGCAGTGTGGTGATGATCTGCGCGACCAGTCCCACTGCCAGACCGATGCGTGGTGGCCACACGTTAAGGCCTCTCACCTTCACCAGGAGCAGCGGCACAAGCACGAGGACTTGAATCTCGGACATGGCACCGATGAGCGTGACTATCGCAAGCATCCACGCGCCGATTCGTGTGCGCGGTTGGTACAGCAGTATCCAGAGAGTGATCCAGATGAAGAACCAGTGCAGGTTCGCGGCGTTTCCGAGGAGCTCGATCGGTGCGAGTGGGGCGAGCACGGTGATTGAGCACAGAACGAGGCGGAGCGGACGCGCCGCGATCACGTCGCGTGCACACCAATAGACGAGGGAAGCTCCGAGACCCACGACCGCGCAACTTGCCAGGTTGATCATGATGCCCGCGTCGGCGATGTCGACCGTTCGAATGACGCCGTCGGCGATCAGGCGCGGCAGCAACTGGAGGTAGCCGGCATACCCCGCAAAGAGGTGCGAGGCCGGGGCTCCTGAGATGGCATCGTTGAGGAAGATCGTGCCGTCTTCAGCCCAGACTGTCTGCTGAGTCGTCGGAGGTAGACGGAACCAGGCTGCGGCGCTCGCAAGCACCGCTAGCGCTGCCGTTATGCCGAACTCGGACCGCGGAACGAACCGAGGACGGGGGCGGCGCATGGGTTAACTCTGTCATGCCGGGCTTCGACGCGGTCGCCAGAGCGAGACACTCGACCGGCCGGGCTAGACGAACGCGGCCGTGCCAATGATCGCTCGGCAGACAATGAGGGTGTTCATCGCGCGTGCCCTCGTACGAGTAGATGGCTTCGGCATCCGCGAAATACTTCATCACCCCGTAGTCCATGACGATGCCGTTGCCGCCGAAGAGTTCGCGGCACCAAGCGATGGTTTCCCGCAGACGGCTGGTGGTGAATTCCTTGGCGAGAGAGGAGAGTTCGTCGCGCTGTGTGCCCTCATCGGGCATGTCGGAGATGCGGGTGACGACTCCTATCGAAGAGGTGATGTTGGCGTGAAGCCAGCCGCACAAGCGGGAGATGGGCGTTCTGGTGGGCGGCGTTCATGAATTTGGGTGCACGATCACCGGGTCGGTCAGACGTCGACGGGCCCCGAGTAGGTGATCTTGGGCGCTGCGGGCGTTCCTGTGATTTCGCACACCATGATGCCCTCCGGGCGCCCGTCTGGGAGCGCCCCGAAGGGCAACTGCACGTTCACTCCGGTCCCCTCGATCGCGGCAGAGACGTCACCCGTCGCGTAAGGACGGTAGTTCGTGATGGTCGGGTAGTCGGAAATCATCTTCTCGCGGCACAACTTGAAAACAGTGAGCGAATCGAAGCCGTTCACTGGAGCGTCGCCATCTTGGCCGGGCACCGGAATCTGCCCGGTCGCGAGTGGCTTGGGCGTCATGCTCGGGGAAGGTTCCGTGTGTCCGCTAGACGTGGGGCTTGTTGCGTTGGGCGTCGAGGGGATTGCAGCGCACCCGGAAATGATGAGGGCGAGGCCACAGCTAAGCGCGGCGCCCCAGGTGACTCTGTGTATCGTGTCGCGCCGCATCCGCTCTCCCTATGCTCCCCCTCAGCATAGGGGTGCGTCGGTCGAGACCGGTAGGTCCAAAACGTCGGCACTTGATGGTTGCGTAGCTCCTGCCGGCACGCGAATCCAAACCTTCACAAATCGGGTTTCGATGTGGTCAACAGAGCGAGACACTCGACCGGCCGGGCTAGACGAACGCGGCCTTGCCGGTGATAGCACGACCGACGATGAGGGTGTTCATTTCGCGCGTGCCCTCGTAGGAGTAGATGGCTTCGGCATCCGCGAAGTACTTCATCACGCCGTAGTCCATCACGATGCCGTTGCCGCCGAAGAGTTCGCGGCACCAGGCGACGGTCTCGCGCATGCGGCTGGTGGTGAACTCCTTGGCGAGGGAGGAGTGCTCGTCGCGCTGCGTACCCTCGTCGAGCATGTCGGAGACGCGGGTGACGACTCCGATGGAGGCCGTGATGTTGGCGAGGCTCTTGGCGAGCAGCTCCTGCACGAGCTGGTGGCTGCCGATCGGCTTTCCGAACTGGATGCGGGAGCCGGCATATTCGACGGCGGCCTCGTAGGCTCCTACCGAGTTGCCGACGGCGGCCCAGGCGACCTCGGCGCGGGTGAGACGCAGCACAGCGGCGGTCTCGCGGAACGACTTGGAGCCCTGCAGGCGGTTCTCCTCCGGCACGATCACGTCGGTGAGCACGATGTCGGCGTTCTGCACGATGCGCAGTGCCTGCTTGTTCTCGATGCGCTTGGCGGAGTATCCCTCGGTCGTGGTCGGCACAATGAAGCCCTTGACCTGGTTGTCTTCGGCATCCCTTGCCCAGATGATGGTGACATCGCTGATCGAACCGTTGCCGATCCAGCGCTTGGCACCGTTGATGACCCAGTGGTCGCCCTCACGCCGGGCGACGGTCTGGAGGCCCTGTGCGGTGTCCGATCCCGAGAGCGGTTCGGTGAGCGCGAAGGCTCCCAGCAGTTCCCCACTGGCGAACCGGGGCAGCCACTCGGCGCGCTGTTTGGGGGAGCCTGCGACGGCGATCGACCCCATCACGAGACCGTTCTGCATGCCGACGAGAGTCGCGACGGAAGCATCCACCCGCGCCAGCTCGAGCGCGACCCAGCCGCGGAAGGTGGCACTGTTAGCAAACTGCTGGGTCTCCGGGTAGGACTGTCCGAAAAGGCCGAGCTCGGCGAGCCCGTCGACGATGTGGCGGGGGAAGAACTCCGCCTTCGTCCAGAGATCGTTCATGATCGGTCGCACCTCGGCCTCGAGGAATGCGCGCAACTTGACAATGTACTGCTTCTCCGGCTCGGTGAGCAGGCTCTCGTAGCCGTAGAAGTCGCTGATCAACGGGGTGAAGGCAACAACCTCCACGGAGGACTGGGGGTTTTCTGTGGTGAGGGTCATCGGGGCTCCGTTACGTGAGGTCTGGGGTGAGGTCTCGACGAGCTCGACCTCCCGCCACCTTAATCGCGCAGGCTGGGCGTTCCCCACGCGATTGGTAGTTTTGACTCACCCCTATCGAAGGAACTCGCGGATGTTTGTAGGCATCATCAACACCCCCCGGCCCTATGCGTGGGGATCGACGACCGCGATCGCCCAGCTGCTCGGGCACGCGGCATCCGGCGCCCCGGAGGCGGAACTCTGGCTCGGGGCGCACCCTGGATCGCCGAGCGTGATCCTCGATCCCACACAGACGGGTGGTGCGGCGGATCTCGCGGAGTGGATCGCGGCCGACCCGGAGACGACGCTCGGGCGGTTCGCGGCATCCGGTCGACTGCCGTTTCTGCTCAAGGTGCTCGCCGCCGCGACTCCGCTCTCGCTCCAGGCGCATCCGACTCTCGAGCAGGCGCGCGCCGGATTCGACCGCGAGAACGAGCTGGGCATTTCCCGTGACGCTCCGGAACGAAACTACAAGGACGCATTTCCCAAGCCGGAGCTGATCTATGCACTGTCGCCCACCTTCGATGCGCTGTGTGGCTTCCGTCCATTGGACGAGGTGCGGGCGCTTCTGCGCGCGCTGATCGACGCGTCGCTCGGGATGGAAGATCCGCAGCCACAGCCCCTCGAAGACCTGCTCGATTCCCTGTCGGGATCGGATGTCGCGCTGCCTGAGACCGTCGAATGGGTGATCGGCCGGCGCACCGGTGTCGCGACCCTCGTGTCGCTCGTCACGACGCTCGCGTCTCGAGGGGTATCCGGTTACGGCGCTGAAATGGCGACGGTCTCGTCTCTGGCGGGGGAGTACCCGGGGGATCCGGGCATCGTGATCTCGCTGCTGCTCAATCGGGTGAGTCTGGCGGCGGGGGAGGCGCTCTACCTGCCGGCCGGCAACATCCACGCGTATCTGAGCGGGCTCGGAATCGAGCTCATGTCTGCCTCGGACAACGTGCTGCGCGGCGGCCTCACGCCGAAGCACATCGATGTGCCCGAGCTGCTGAGCGTGCTCGATTTCACGCCGGTCGAGGTGCCGTACCTGCACTCGACCTCGCCGTCCGAGGGGGTCGCTGCCTTCAGGCCGGACGGTGCGGACTTCGAGCTGCTTCGCATCGACGGCATGTTCCTCGACGCCTCGGTCGCGCTCACGGGGCCGGCGATCGCTCTGTGCATCTCCGGTGAGGTGTCGATCTCCGGCGCTGCGTCATCCTCATCGCTGGCGCTCGGGGACGCCGTCTACATCACGCCGGATGAGGCGGGGCTGCGGTTCACCGGATCGGGCACCGTGTTCGTAGCGACGACGGCGGCGTAGGGACCGGGGCGCCACGCCGCTCCGCCGCTTACCCTTCCCTAAAACGCAGGAGATTCGCCGCGGAACGCGCCTGCTCGCCGCCGAAAGGGGGTTTTGGTGGCGAATCTCCTGCGTTTTGGGGAAGCAGTTCGCGGGTGACTACTCCTTCCGGGAACGGCGGAAGTGAATGTGTCCCCGGATTGGGCCGCCATGGCACCGGCGACGCGCCGGGATCGGGATGCTGCTCCGATGATGCCCATCGACACACTCCTCCGATGTTCCGGCTGGTTCCTGCGGAGGCGGGACCTGCTCGAGCGCGGGTACACCGACGCCGCGATCCGCGCAGCGCTCGCCGACCGCATCATATTTCGGGTGCGGCAGGGCTGGTACTCAGTTCCGGATGCTCCGGAGCCCGCCGTTCGCGCGGTTCGGGTGGGTGGGCGGTTGACCTCGATCTCCGCGCTCGAGTCGTATGGGATTCCCGTGCCCCGACGACCGGACACTCACATCGTGGTCAAGGCAACGGCCAGCCGACTGCGTGCGACACACGATCGACGGAAGCGACTCGCCGGAGCAAGGGACGTGCGCATTCACTGGGTCGATCGTGCGGCATCCGCGGACTCGGTCTGGAGGGTCTCTATCGACGATGCTCTCCTACAGGTGCTGATTGACGAGCCCCGCGATATTGCCGTCGCCTGCGCGAGCCTCGTGATGCATATTGAAAAGTGGACCGATCGCAGGCTGGATGCCATTTTCGCTCGCGCACCCCACGACGTGCGCGTGTGGCGAGCACTGGTGAGTGCGCTTGATGAATCGCACGGCGAGACCTTCTTCCGTCTCTGGACGAGGGACGCAGGCCTGTTGGTCGTTCAGCAGGTGTCACGCCGGGGTGTTGGTCGCCTCGACTTCCAGATCGGGCCGCACACCTTCGTCGAAGTGGACGGTGGACAACACGACCCGGGCTGGACAGCCACCGCGTCGAACTCGTGGGAGAAGGACCATGACCGGGACACCACAATGGCGATCGCGGGCGACCGGGTGCTGCGATTCACCTATCGGCAGTTGTACGGCGACTTCACGCGGATACTGCTCGCTGTCTGTCGGTGCCGAGCGGATGACCTTGCACTCACCACCATTCGCAACCGTCGGCCGTATCGGGTCGACGCACGTCGGGCGCGGGTTCGAGGCATCCTCTCCCGGTCGAGATCGCGCTCGCACGCCCAACGAAAACGCAGGAGATTCGCCATGAAACCCTGACGATTGCGGCCGGAGGGGCGTTTTGATGGCGAATGTCCTGCGTTTTGGGACACAAGCGCAGACGCTACGCCGACCGCCGCTGGCAGAACGCCCGCCGGTAGGCGGTTGGCGTGGTCTGAAGTACCTTCACGAAGTGGTGACGCATCACTGCGACGGCCCCAAAGCCGGTGTCGGCGGCGACCGTCTCAAGGCTCAGCTCGGTCTGTTCGAGTAACTGCTGCGCGCGGATGATCCGCTGTCGGTTGAGCCACGCCGCGGGAGTTGTGCCCATGTCGGCGCGGAACCGACGGGCGAAAGTGCGCGGCGACATGAGCGCCTTGCGCGCGAGTTGCTCGACCGGGAGGTCCTCACCGAGGTTCTGCAGCATCCACTCGGCGACCTCGGCGAAGGAGTCCGCGCAGTCTTCGCTCAGCGGAGCCTGGATGTACTGCGCCTGGCCACCATCGCGCTGGGGAGGCACCACCATTCGACGGGCGATGACGTTGGCCGCCGAGGCTCCGAGCTCCTTGCGCACGATGTGCAGCGCGGCATCGATACCCGCTGCGGTGCCTGCGCTCGTGACGACTCCGCGATCCTCGACGTACAGCACATCCGGGTCGACCATGATGCGGGGGTACGCGGTCGCAAGCTGGTCGGCGTGCATCCAGTGGGTCGTGGCGCGGCGACCGTCGAGGATGCCGGATTGCGCCAGGGTAAACGCCCCGCTGCAGACCCCCAGGACCCAGGCGCCTCGCGCCTCCGCGGCCCGGATCACCTCGAGGTAGCGCTCGTCCACGCGAGTGAAAGAGTGCGCGGGAACAGCAATGAGATCAGCATCCTCGGCGGTCTCGAGGCCGGCTTCGATGATCATGTCGAAACCAAGGCTTGTGCGAACCGGGCCCGGTGCCGCCGCCGCGATGGTGAAGTCGAAGGAAGGCCCGCCCATATCGGAGCGGTCGATACCGAAGACCTCGCAGATCACTCCGAATTCGAACGGGGCGACGCCGGGCAGGGCGAGAAGCACGATCTTTTTGAGCACGGAGACTCCAGTGGCAGGAATGAACCAAACAATAGTGATCCTGCCACTTATGGCAGCAACTCGCAAAGCGTAGATATTCTGCCACGATCACCTGCGCGATGGTCGCGGGAGCACTCAGCACCTCGATCGTCGTCAAACGCCGGGACAGATCCGGGACCAGCCTCAGAGGCCGCACGAGGGTCTGGGACGCCACTAGCCTGTAGGCATGACCTGGTTAGTAACCGGCGGCGCCGGATATATCGGTGCCCATGTGGTGCGAGCGCTTCAGGATGCCGGGCTCAGTCCCGTCGTGCTGGACGACCTCTCGAGCGGACACCGCGACTTCGTGCCCCACGATGTCCCCTTCGCGCACGGCACGATCCTCGACGGGGACCTGGTGCTCGACACTCTCAAGCGGCACGACGTGACCGGTGTCATCCACGTTGCGGGCTTCAAGTACGCGGGCGTGAGCGTGCAGCGTCCGCTGCACACCTACGAGCAGAACGTCACCGGCACAGCCGTGCTCCTTGCCGCAATGCAGGACCGCGGCGTGGATCGCATCGTCTTCTCCTCGAGTGCCGCAGTGTTCGGTACCCCGGATGTCGAGCTCGTCACCGAGGACACCTCGAAAGATCCGCAGTCGCCCTATGGCGAGTCCAAGCTCATCGGCGAGTGGCTGCTGCGCGACCAGGGTGTGGCCACGGGGCTCCGGCACACCTCCCTGCGGTACTTCAACGTCGTGGGGTCGGGCGACCCCTCGCTGCGGGACACCAGTCCGCACAACCTCTTCCCGCTTGTGTTCGACGCGCTCGCCGAGGGGCGTATTCCGCGCATCAACGGCAACGACTACCCCACTCCCGACGGCACCAACGTGCGCGACTACATCCACGTGTCCGACCTGGCTATCTCGCATGTGGCCGCCGCGCGGCGGTTGGATGCGGGTCAGCCGCTCGCAGCCGCTTACAACCTCGGCAGTGGAGACGGCATCTCGGTCGGCCAGATCATGGCGACAGTGGCGGATGTCACGGGCATCCCGTTCACGCCGGAGATCGGTCCCCGCCGCCCCGGCGACCCCGCCCGGATAGTCTCCGCGGGTGAACTCGCTGCACGCGACCTGGATTGGAAGATGAGGCACAGCCTCGCTGACATGGTTTCCAGCGCCTGGGTGGCACGGCAGCGCTCGGTCCTCTGACAGGGTTTCGCCGAAGGCGCAATATATGCTGCCCCCCATTTGCGGGGCGCGGCGCGTCGCGAACCCTCGAGGCCGGATTGAGCGTTTACGATTTGCGACTTGACGTGGCCGAACTACACCGGTGTAATTATCTCTAACGCGTTTGCGCAAGTCGTTCGTGATCGCGGAGGGGAGACTGTGATATGGCGCCAGAAGAGTTCCGCAGCGCTGTGACAGGGGGCGTCGTTCCCGATAACTGGTTCGTTGACCCGGTGCGCCTCGGCGTTCCCGGAGTGCGGCAGGCCAGCGGATTCGCCTCGGACGACAACCCGTTGTCGTGGCAGACCGATTCGTTGTGTGCGCAGACCGATCCGGAGGCATTCTTCCCGGAAAAGGGCGGATCAACGCGGGATGCGAAGAAGATCTGCACCTCCTGCGAGGTTCGCAACCAGTGCCTCGAATACGCGCTGATGAACGACGAGCGATTCGGCATCTGGGGCGGACTGTCGGAGCGCGAGCGCCGGAAGCTGCGCAAGCGCGCGTAGGGCGTCACCCGCGGCATCCGCCTCCCGCCCGCGTCGGCGCGCGTAGGCGTCACCCGCAGCATCCATCTCCCGCTCGCGTCGGCACGCGTAGGCGTCACCCGCGGCATCCATCTACCGTTTTTCCGACCACCACTCTGTGTGAACAGGGAGGTGGTCGGAAAAACGGGAGGGGGACGCCGACTCATGGGGGAGGTGGGGGACGCCGACTCACGGGAGGGGGACGGCGTCTCGTGCAACGGGGACGGAGCCGAGCGCCAGTCGTCCACCGGGTTTGGCCTGCCGTGCGTGTCACGCCCCACTGACCGCGGAGCGCGCTTAGTCTCGACAGGATGCAAACGAGAGTCACGGTGATACTCGTTGCCCGGTCGGGGGCGGCGCACCTCGAACGAACCCTCGCGGGGCTCGCTCGCCAGTCGAGGCGACCCGATGCGATCGTCGCGGTGGATGCCGGCTCGACAGATCGCAGCGCGGAGTTGCTCGCGGCATCCGGTCCCACCCAATTCGTTACCACCACCGGAAAGGTCGATTTCGGCAGCGCGATCGCGCGAGCGCTCACGGTGGCGGCGCCCGCGGAGTCGGTGAACGACTGGCTCTGGCTTCTCGCCCACGACAACGCGCCCCAGCCGGCGGCGCTCGAAGCACTGCTCGGCGCGGTGGAGATTGCGCCCTCGGTTGCGGTGGCCGGCCCGAAGCTCATGCGCTGGGACCAGCCAGACGTCATCGCCGAATACGGCGAGACGATGACCTATTACGGTGCCTCGATCCCGCTCGTTGAGGGCGAACTCGACCAGGCCCAGCACGACGTGCGTTCCGACGTTCTCGGAGTCGCCGCAGGCGGCATGCTCGTGCGCCGCTCCCTCTGGACCGCCCTCGGCGGTTTCGACCCCGCACTACCGAGCGTGGATGCCGCCCTCGACTTCTCCGTGCGCGCCCGACTGGCCGGCTTTCGGGTCGTGGTCGTGCCCGGTGCAAAGGTCGCCAGCGATGGAGGACCGGAAATGTTCGGGCGCGCCACCGTCTCCGATCGACGCCGCGCGAGCACCCGCCGTGCGGCACAACTGCACCGTCGACTCGTCTATGCGCCCGCTGCGGCCTTGCCGTTGCACTGGCTGTCGCTGCTTCCGCTCGCCATCCTGAGGGCCATCGGCCAACTCCTCGCGAAGCGCCCAGGGGCCGTCGGCGGTGAACTGGGGTCTGCGCTCACCGCGGCCTTCGGGGGCAGTCGCATCAGAGTGGCGCGGCGCAGCCTCAAGCGCATCCGTCGGGTTGGCTGGGCATCCATCGCACCGCTGCGGATGCCGCCCGCCGCCGCGCGGGAACGTCGCGCTCAGGCACGCGACGCCCAGCGCACGCACTCTGTCGTCGTCGTCACCGAGGCCCGGGCCGGATTCGTCACCAATGGTGGACTGTGGGTCGTGCTTCTCGCCGGCATCATCGGGCTCATTTCCTGGGGGTCCCTTATCGGCTCGCCCTCCCTGACGGGCGGGGCACTCTCTCCCCTGAGCGACTCCGTTCAACAGCTGTGGTCGCATGTCGGCTATGGCTGGCGCGAGATCGGCATCGGGTTCACCGGGGCCGCCGATCCATTTAGCTATCTCCTCGCCGTGCTCGGTTCGATCACTTTCTGGTCGCCTTCATTCAGCCTTGTGCTCGTCTATCTGCTCGCTCTCCCGCTCGCCGCGCTCGGGGCATGGTTCGCCGCGAGGCGGCTCAGCACGCGCGCTTCGTTGCCCGCGCTCGCCGCGTTTCTCTGGGCGATCGCCCCTCCGCTCACCGGCGCTCTCAGCGGCGGGTACCTCGGGGCCGTGATCGCCCACCTGCTGCTGCCCTGGCTCGTGCTCGCGGTGCTGAATGCTCCGCGATCGTGGGCCGCCTCCGCGGGAGCCGCGTTACTCTTCGCGGCTATCGCGGTATCCACTCCGAGCCTCGTGCCGGCGCTCGTGATCGCCCTGCTGGCCTGGATCGTGGCCCGGCCGAAGAGCGTGCATCGGTTGTTGGGCATCCCGGTTCCGGCGATCGCCCTGTTCGCTCCCTTGGTCGTGCAGCAGGTGCTGCGCGGCAATCCGCTCGCGCTGTTTGCCGACCCTGGAGTGCCCGCGCCAACGGCAACCGGATCGGCCCTGCATCTCGCGCTGCTCTCGGCATCCAACGGTGTGCACGGGAAGGACGGCCTCGACGGCTGGGCGGGCGTCGTGCAATCGTTCGGTCTGCCGGGGGTCTCGGCGAGCATCATCATCGCCGCCCTCCTCCTGCCGGTCGGAGCGCTCGCGTTGCTGTCACTCTTCGTTCCGGGGTCGCGACGGGCCATTCCGTCGATGATCATGGCGCTTCTCGGGTTCGTAACCGCCGTCGCGGCATCGCACCTGCAGGTCTCGCACCTCGGATCGGTCGCGGTGCCGGTCTGGACCGGTTCCGGTCTCAGCCTTTTCTGGCTCGGGCTCGTCGCCAGTGTGTTGATCGCGCTGGATGCCCTCGGTCGTTTCGCCGTTCCGGTGGGAATTCTCACCGCGGTCACCGCCACCCTGCTTGTGCTTCCGATGCTCGGCAGCGTGCTGCTCAAGACGACTCCCGTTCAGGCGGGCGCCCGTATCCTGCCCGCGGTGGTCACTGCTGAAGCGGAGCAGCATCCGGATGTCGGCACCCTGGTGCTCACGCCCCAGCCCGGTGGCGGCCTCTCCGCGACGGTGCAACGGGGGTCGGGGTCAACGCTCGACGACCAGTCGACCCTCGCCGCGACATCCGCCTTCTCGGATCCGACCTCGCGTCGCGTGGCGACGGTTGCGGGAAACCTGGCCTCGCGCAGCGGATTCGACGCGGGCTCGGAACTCACGAAACTGTCGATCGGTTTCGTGCTGCTCACCCCGAACGACACGGGGGTGCACAAACGCACCTCTGAGGCTCTCGACAGCAATGCCCTGTTCGCCCCGGTCGGCGCCACCGACAACGGGCTGCTCTGGCGGTTCGAGGGACTGCCGAACGAGAAGACGATCGCCACGGTGGGCAACACCGATACCGCTCTCGGCAGCCTCATCCTCGTCGGCCAGGGCATCATCTTCGGCATGACCCTTCTGCTCGGTATCCCCACGGTGCGTCGTCGGCGACGCGTCACTGTGAGCGGATCCAACCCCGGGCAGCCGGCCGACACCTTCGATGGGGATGGTGAAAATGACTGAACCGACTGAACCGACTGAAATGACGGAACCGACGGAACCCGCCGAGACTCACGCCTACGTCACCGAGGTCGAGGATGTCGCCGAGCCGGTGGCCAAGTCGCCACGCACCGCCCGTGGCGCCGTGCTCCTCGGCGCGCGCATCCTCACCGGCATGATCGGAGTTGGAGTAGCGGCTGTCACCATCGGTGCGGCAATTCTTGTGCCGTTGCCGAGTCATCAGGTGACGCCGGTCTCCCGGCTTGTCACGCCCGTGGCATCCCCCCAGAAACGCGTATGCGCGGGGCCGTTACTGCGCCTCGGAGACGATGCCGGGCAGGCAGCGACCGCGGTCTCCTCCGTCGGCAAGCCGGAGGTGCGTTACAGCCAGTCGGCGGGCAAGGCTACTCTTGCGCCGCTGCCCTCCACCGACAGCACCACGGGCGTCGCGCCCGACCTGCTTACGCTTCCTCCGCGATCGACCAGCTCATCGCTACTGCCGCTGCTCTCGGGCAGCCAGGTGCAGGCGGTCTCATCCGGCGATCTCGTCGGGCTTGCCGCCGCGGAGTGCGCGGAGCCGAGCAGCGATAGCTGGCTGGTCGGCGGTGCGACCAATACCGGGCGCACCACTCTCGTCACCCTCAGCAATCCGAGCAACGTCGTCGCCACGGTGAACCTCAGCATCTTCTCCGAAACCGGCCCCGTCATCGCTGCGGGGACGGACGGCATTGTCGTGTCTCCGGGTGGGCAGCGCGTACTGTCCCTCGCCGGATTCGCACCGGATGTCATCTCCCCGGTCGTGCACGTACAGAGCCGTGGCGGCCAGGTCGTCGCCAACCTTCAGCAGACAATTGTGCGCACCCTCGAACCCGGGGGAGTGGACATCATCGACGCCTCTGCCGCCCCCTCGACGTTCACGCTGATTCCGGGCCTCGTGCTTTCGAACGGAGCGGCGGTGGCGGCTCGTCAGGCCCAAGGCGGGTTCGGCGACCTGAGCTCGATCATCCGCCTCTACCTGCCTGGCACCGTCTCCGCTCGCGCAGAGATCACGATCGTGCCGGAGAACGGCTCAGAGGCCGCGACGCCGGTGCGGGTCGTGGTGCAGCCTGGCATCGTCACCGAGGTGCCGCTCGACTCCTATCCCGACGGTAGCTACACCGTGACGATCGCCACCGACAAGCCGCTGGTCGCCGGGGCGCGGATCTCCACGGTCGGTACGGCGGGCCAGACTGATTTCGCCTGGTCGACGTCGACAACACGAGTGTCCCGGCGGGCGCTGGTGACCGTGGCTCCCGGCCCAGCGCCTCTCTTGCACCTCGCGAATCCGACACAGAAGGATGCCGTGGTCACCCTGGCCCACGCGGGGGCGGCTGACATCCCGATCACCGTGCCTGCCGGGAGGACGGTCACCCAGGCGGTGACCGGCGGAACGAATTACTTCCTCACGGGCTTCGATGCGCTTGCGCTCTCCGTCAGCTTTGTCGGTGACGGCACGCTCGCGGGCTTCAGCGTGAGCCCGTCCGCCCCCGCGTCACGCCCGATCGTGATCTACCCGTAGATCTTCGACCAGGGCGGGCGCCCGGGCTACAGGTGGCGGAAGCGCTCGGGGGCGAGGTCCCACGGATCTTTGCCGAGCAACTCGGCTACCGCGCGGAACACGCAGCTTTCGATGAGCATGCGGCGGTGCAGGTCGTCGGTGCGATTCAGTCGGGCGAGCCGCTCGATCGGAAGACGGAATAGAACCACGCGCTTCTCGGGCGCGATCACACTCCAGCGGTCGATACCGCCAGCGGGCGCGATCTTGCTCGGCAGGCCAGCGACTTCGAACGAGACCCCGGCGAGCTCATCCGGCCACAGGTCCTTGAGGTACTCCGCAGTGGCCGAGACGGTGAGGTCGAACAGGTCCGACCGGGTGTGCAAAAGGGGAAGATCTGGCCCCGTCACGGCGGAACGCAAGCCTCGACCGTGCCGGTCGCGCGACCCAGGTCGCGCCGACGGGCGGACGATCCGAGAACGAGTCATCGTAAAAGTGTACGCGGCGAGTTCAGGCTCCCCCGCGGCGCTAGGGTGGAGTCAAATGGACGGTCGACCGTGTAGCAAAGTCGCGTGTACGGCCGACGCTGTGTCCACCCTCACCTACGTCTACGCCGACTCGATGGCCGTGCTCGGACCGCTCAGCCGCACTGCCGAGCCGCACAGTTACGACCTCTGCGCTAAACACTCCGATCGCCTTTCCGTTCCACAGGGCTGGCAGGTCATCCGGCACGTCTCGCTCAGTGCCCCTGAAGACCCTCAGCGACGCGCCCAATAAATCGGCGCGGTAAATTGGCAGAATGACTGCCTTCATTGATCTCGCCCCATTCATCAAGGCCTACGACGTGCGCGGTCTCGTCGGGTCCCAACTCACCGCGGAGGTCGTCGAGGCGCTCGGTGCCGCGTTCGTCGATGAGATCGAGGGAGCGGGCAAGGATGTCGTGGTCGGTCACGACATGCGTGACTCTTCACCGGGGTTCGCTGCCGCCTTTGCGGTGGGAGTTCAGGCTCGTGGCGGAAACGTCCTCTCCATCGGGCTCTGCTCGACCGATGAGACCTACTTCGCGTCCGGCCACTTCGACGCCCCGGCTGCGATGTTCACCGCGAGCCACAACCCGGCCACCTACAACGGCATCAAGTTCAGTCGCGCGAAGGCGCAGGGCATCAGCTTTGACACCGGGCTCAAGGCGATTCGCGACCGCGCACAGGCGTATCTCGCGGGTTCGATCGAGCCGGTCTCGAAGCCAGGCACATTCCGGTCGGTCGACGTGATCGCCGATTACGCGGCCTACCTTCGATCTCTTGTGGATCTCACCGAAATCCGCCCGATCAGGGTCGTCGTGGATGCAGGAAACGGGATGGGAGGGATGACCGTGCCCGCTGTGATCAGCACTGCCGCCGGATTGCCCGCCCTTCCGATCGAGATCATTCCGCTGTACTTCGACCTCGACGGTACCTTCCCTAACCATGAGGCCAACCCGTTGGAGCCCGCGAATATCGTCGACCTGCAGAAGGCGGTCGTCGACCACGGTGCGGACCTCGGTCTCGCTTTCGACGGCGACGCCGACCGTTGCTTCGTCGTGGACGAGAAAGGCGGCGCCGTCACCCCCTCTGCCGTTGCCGCCGTGGTGGCGTTGCGGGAGATTAGCCGGGTACGGGCGCTGCAGCCAGAAGGCGATATCTTCGTGATCCACAACCTCATCACCTCGAATATCGTGCCAGAGACGATCGAGGCTGCCGGGGCGATCCCGGTGCGAACGAAGGTCGGGCATTCGCTCATCAAGGACCAGATGAGGATCACCGGGGCGATCTTTGGGGGCGAGCACTCCGCGCACTATTATTTCCGCGACTTCTGGGGTGCCGACAACGGCATGCTGGCCGCAATGCACTTCATGGCCGAGTTCGGCTCGCAGTCGGATCCGGTCTCGACGATCTCAAAGAAGTACACCCCGTATGCCCTGAGCGGGGAGATCAACTCGACCGTCACGGACATCCCGGCCGCCTACGACCGTATCGTCGAGGCGTACACCGGGGTGGGTGACTTCGATGAACTGGACGGCCTCACGGTCACCGGGATCGTCGGCCAGGATGAGCCGTTCTGGTGGTTCAACGTGCGTCCCTCGAATACGGAGCCGCTGCTGCGCCTGAACGTGGAAGCCGGCACCCCCGCGGTCATGGAACGCGTCAGGGATGCCGTGCTCGCGCTCATCCGCGAGTAGCGTCCACCGATCGTGCACTTCGTCACGACGGTTCCGGGCGATCGGGAACGGTCGCAACGAAAGTGAACAATCGCAGGTTCGGTGCAGGTACTGTCGCGTACCCTTGAGGCATGACGATCACTGCCCCGAGCACCGCCTCTCGCACCGCCCTGCAATTCAGGGTCGCCGACCTCTCCCTCGCCGAAGCCGGGCGCCACCAGTTCCGACTTGCCGAAAACGAGATGCCCGGCCTTATGGCCCTCCGCGAGGAATTCGGCGAGTCGAAGCCGCTCGCTGGCGCACGCATCGCCGGGTCGCTCCACATGACCGTGCAGACTGGAGTGCTCATCGAAACTCTCGTGGCGCTCGGCGCGCAGGTGCGCTGGGCCAGTTGTAACATCTTCTCGACCCAGGACGAGGCGGCGGCAGCCATTGCCATCGGCCCGACGGGCACCGTCGAGAATCCGGCCGGTTCTCCTGTCTTCGCCTGGAAAGGGGAGACGCTCGAGGAATACTGGTGGTGCACGACCCAGATTTTCGACTGGTCAGCGGAGGGCTTCAGCGGCCCGAACATGATTCTCGACGACGGTGGTGATGCAACAATCCTCGTGCATAAGGGTCGTGAATACGAGCTTGCCGGCGCGGTTCCGGATGCTGCGACGGATGACACCCATGAATGGCGAGTGATCCTCGACACCCTTCGCTCATCGCTCGCGTCCTCCTCGGATCGGTGGACCACCATCGCCGCCGACATCATGGGCGTCACCGAGGAGACCACCACTGGCGTGCACCGCCTCTATGAGCTCGCCAAGGCTGGGGAGCTGCAGTTCGCCGCCATCAACGTGAACGACTCCGTCACCAAGAGCAAATTCGATAACAAGTACGGCATCCGCCACTCGCTACCGGACGGCCTCAATCGCGCCACTGACGCGCTCATCGGCGGCAAGGTCGTCTTCGTCGCCGGCTACGGCGATGTGGGAAAGGGTGCCGCTGAGGCGCTCAAGGGCCAGGGTGCTCGCGTCATCGTGAGCGAGATCGACCCGATCAATGCACTGCAGGCGGCAATGGACGGGTTCCAGGTCACCACTATCGAGGATGTCCTGGGCGACGTGGACATCTTCGTCACCGGTACCGGCAACGAGAACGTGCTCACCGTTGACCACATGCTCGGGATGAAGCACCTCGCGATCGTCGCAAATGTCGGACACTTCGACAACGAGATCGACATCGCCGGTCTCGAGAAGCTTGCGGGCACCGAGAAGATCGAAATCAAGCCACAGGTACACGAGTGGCGGCTGCCGTCCGGCCGCAGCATCCTCGTGCTGTCTGAAGGCCGCCTGATGAACTTGGGCAATGCCACCGGGCACCCCTCCTTCGTTATGAGCACATCGTTCACCAACCAGGTGCTCGCCCAAATCGAGCTGTACGCCCACGGTGAGAACTACGAGCGCAAGGTCTATGTGCTGCCGAAATACCTCGACGAGAAGGTGGCCCGCCTGCACCTCGATGCCCTCGGAGTGAAGCTCACGGTGCTCAGCGGCCAGCAAGCCGCCTACATCGGTGTGCCAGTCGAGGGACCGTACAAGGTGGACCACTACCGATACTGATCATCTCCGGCTCGCTCGCCAGCAGGAACCACCGAGCGGAATGCGACGATGCGATTCACCCCTCGGGGCGAGTCGCATCGTCGTTTCGACAGGGAGTCGACCCTAGGCTGTGTCAGGTCAGGCCGAATCCCTGAACAAGGGAATTGAGTCATGACCATCGATAAGAACCGACATCTCGCGCTCGACATCATTCCGTTTTCGATGCCATTCAGCAGCGGGAATGAGCTGGCCAACGTGTCTGAGGTGCTTCGTTCCGGCCATGTCCACGGCGACGGCATCTTCACCGCCCGGGCCACCGAACGGCTGGTCGAAATCACCTCGGCTGATCACGTGCTCCTGACCACATCGGGAACACACGCTCTCGAAATGGCAAGCTACCTCCTCGGCATGGGCAAGGGCGACGAAGTCATCCTGCCGAGTTTCACCTTCCCATCGGCGGCGGATGCTGTGGCGCGCACCGGAGCGACCTGCGTGTTTGTCGACATCGACCCTGCCACCGGCAATATCGATCCACAGCAGGTGAGTGAGGCAATCGGGCCCCGCACCAAAGCCATCTCCATCATGCATTACGGCGGCGTTCCGGTGGATGTCGATGCGATTCTGTCAATCGCTCGAAATTACGACCTTCCGGTCATTGAAGACAATGCCCACGGGCTCGGCGGAAGCATCGGAGAGCACAGGCTCGGGACGGTCGGCATTCTTGCCGCCCAGAGTTTTCACGACACGAAGAATGTGCACTCCGGCGAGGGTGGCGCCCTTCTCATCAATGATCCCTCGTTGGTGGAGCGTGCGGAGATCATGCGGGAGAAGGGCACCAATCGGTCCCAGTTCCTGCGCGGCCAGGTCGATAAATACAGCTGGGTGGAGGTCGGTTCGAGTTACCTGATGAGCGAGCTCAATGCCGCTGTCCTCGACTCTCAGCTCGAGTCGTTCGACGACATCCAGCACGCGCGGTTCGGGGTCTGGGATCGTTACTCGCAGGAGCTCGAAGAGTGGTCCGCGGAAAACGGGGTGCGGCGGATGAGCCCGCCGCTCGGCATTCACTCCGCTCACGTATTTTACCTGGTCATGGCCGATTGGGAATCGCAAACTGCGCTGATCTCGCACTTGCGAGCCGCCGGCATCATCGCGACTTTCCACTACGTGCCTCTCGATTCCAGCCCGGCTGGCCGACGATACGGACGCGTATTGCAGCCTCTCACGCAGAGTGAAGACTTCTCCCGTCGGATCGTTCGGCTGCCTTTGTGGGCCGGGATGCCGGAGGACTATGTGACGAGAGTCATTGCGGCGGTCGCGGAGTTCCCGGGTCGGTAGGGTTTAACTGTGATGGATAGCCTGCATTCGAGTGTCGACATATGAACGCGCTCGGACGCGCATTCACCAGCCTGAAAACCGAAGGCGTGCGGTCGGCGGCCTGGCGAAGCGCTAAGTTCCTGGCGAACCGCTTCAGTCCATTCGTCGTGACGCCGCTCTCCTCTGTCTACCGGGAAGACGTCATCGCGGTCGACTGGACGAAGCCGAGAAACTTCAACGGCGAATCGATCGCCGGCTCGGACGGAAAATACCGGATCGCGTGGGTGATCACCCCGCCGAGCCGCACCAGCGGTGGGCACCAGAACGCGTTTCGATTCATGAGCTTCCTCGAAGAGGCCGGGCACGACCTCACGGTGTATCTGTACTCGCCCGGCAAGTTCCCGGTGGTGAACCTGGAAGAAATCCAGTCGATGATGCAGAGCATGAGTGCCTATCCCGAACTTGCCGGAGAGCTGAAGCTCTACGACCCGGCGACAGGGTTCGCGCCCGGCTACGACGCGATCGTCGCCTCCGACTGGGAGGCGACCTACGCCGCGTATCGTTACGAGGGCGCTGCGAAGCGGTTCTATTTCGCCCAGGACTTCGAACCTTTCTTCTTTGCGGAGGGCAGCGACTACGTGCTCGCGGAGAACTCGTACCGCCTCGGCTTCCACGGGATCGCGGCCGGCCAGTGGCTTGGCGAGAGGTTGCGCACCGACTATGGGATGTCGTGTGACGCGTACGACTTCGCCGTCGACACCACCCGCTACACCTTCGCAAACACCGCTCGCCGCACCGAGATCGCGTTCTACGCTCGCCCGCCGACCCCGAGACGGGCCACCGAGTTCGGCCTACTCGCGCTCAGCGAAGTCGCGAGGCTCAGGCCGGACATCACAATTAACCTCGTGGGTTGGGACATGTCGGGCTACGACGTGCCGTTCCCCTATGTGAATCACAAGGCCGTGGACATCGCCGAACTCGACGCTATCTATAACCGCTGTGCGGCAGGGCTTGTGCTCTCTCTCACCAACATGTCGTTGCTCCCCATGGAATTGATGGCAAGTGGAGTGGTGCCCGTCGTCAACGACGCCCCGAACACTCGCGGGGTGTTCGACAGTCCGGATGTGGAATACGTGCCGATGTCCCCACGAGCGATCGCTGAACGGCTGATTGCCATCGTCGACCGGCCGGATGCGGTCGAGAATGGCGCGCGAATTGCTCGGGCAGTCAGCGAGACGGACTGGTCAGATCCGGCGAGCCAGTTCATCGGCTCGTTCGAGAAGGCCATGCGGACGGCTCTCTGAGTGACCGAGCCTCTGCAACACCTCCGCCAGGTGGCATCCCTTGATGTCACCGTCGTCATCCCGACGTTGAACGGCGAACTGTATCTCGATCGTCTTCTTTCGCTGCTCGAGCGCCAGGACTTCGCTGGTTCAGTCGAAGTGCTTGTCATTGACTCCGGCTCTATTGACAGTACCCTGACAATCGTGCGCGCCCATCCGGAGGTGCGCCTGCACGAGATCCCCAATTCCGAATTCGGGCATGGAAAAACTCGGAATCTGGCCGCACAACTCGCCCGCGGGCGGGTCGTCGCGTATCTCACCCAGGATGCCCTTCCCCGCACGGCCGGGTGGCTCAGCGCTCTCGTCGCGCCGCTCGACCCCGGCGGAGCGGATGCCGTGGCGGTATTCGGCAAGCAGGAGCCCCGGCCGGGATGTTTTCCCCTGCAGAAGTATGAGATCCAGGCCGTCTTCGCGCGATTCGGCGACGAACTGGCGCTCTATCAACGCACCGAGCGGGTGCCCACCGGCTCGGAGCTGGATCTGCTTGCCTTCTATTCGGACGTCAACTCGGCCACGCGGCGGGAGTTCCTCCTCGACGTGATTCCCTACCGCGATCTGTCTTATTCCGAAGACATGGCCTTCGCCCGCGACCTGATCGAGGCCGGCTACCGTAAGGCATATTCTCCGGACGCGAGTGTCGAGCACTCCAATGACCTCAGCTTTAGCGAATATGGCAAGCGAATCTTCGACGAAACCCTTGCCATGCGCCGAGTGGATGAGAGCGCCCCGATGTATGGCTTCGGTGGCGCGGTGCTGCGGGCTGGCTACGGCATCCTGAAAGACTCGATTCGAATCATCCGTGATTCCGATTATGGGATTGGGGCGACCCTTCGGTGGCTCGTTGTGAACCCGTGGTACCACGCATCCAAGTGGCGCAACTACGGCCGCGCGGCGCGGGTGCGACTCGACGACCGCAGAACGATCGAGGCGCACTCGCTCGAGCGTGAGCGGGTGCGCCAGGCGCGACCCGATAGCTAGTCGCGCCTCCCGACCAGGAGTTTGCGCAGTCCGGGGGAAAGCGGGCCGCGCAAGCGCATCAGGCCATGGGCCGCGCCGATGACGGTCGCAACCAGCTGACGCCAGCGCAGTGGCCCCGAGACGATGGTGGTCACGGTCGGTCCGATCTCGCGCTTGATCGCCGAGAGTACCCAACGCGGGCGGATGCGGGAGTACCGCAGGAAGAGGTCGATGTTGTTACGGGTGATGAAATACCGGCGGGTAGGGCCGTGGTACTCATAGGTGCGCTGGCGTCCCCGCTCATCGAAGCGAGCGACCCCGAAGGGTCTCAGGGCGACCTGCTCGCCGAGCGAATGGCTGATATCCGTGCCAGGCCCCACAGCGATCCGGTAGCCATACTGCGCGATCCGCAGGCAGAATTCGGTGTCGACGCAATCAATGAAGAGTCGCTCATCGAAGAGGCCGCACTCTCTGAGGCACTCGGCGCTGATGAGAAAGCCCGATTGGATCGCCTCCCGCACCAGGCCGAGTCCTTCGGCCGTGTAGTGCTCGGGGATAGAGGGTTGGCCGTTCACACGGTCGGTGCAGACGACGCCGAGTCGTGTGGCCGGAGCCGCGATGCGAAAGGCCGTCGTACAGTCGGACACGTAGTGGCCAGGGAGAACCGTGTCCTGGTCGAGTGTGAGCACGAAATCGGCGTCGTCAGCGAGCGCCATTCGAATGCCGATGTTGAGTGCCGCAGCGATCCCGTCGTTGCTTGCGCTTCGAACGATTTCACAGCCGAGTTCCCCTGCCAAATCGAGGATCCCCGCCGGGTCGTCCGGGCTTCCGTCGTCCACCACGATAATCATTGCCACCTGCGGGGCGAGAGCGCGGAGGCCGACGAGCAGCGCCTCATCGGGACGAAAGGTGGGAACGACGGCCACAACCCTCTGGCCCGTCGGTCGTTCGTTTTCGGTCACACCCCATTATCGAGGGCGCACGATGCCCGACCAGCCCGCGCGTTACAGTAGGGGCTGGTGGGACAACGAGGGAAGAAGCGAGTGCCGTGACCAGTCCGAGCAGTGAATCCTGGGTCGGGCCGGAGGCCGAACTCGAGGGTGTTGGTCGCGTGCACGCTCTCGAGAACCTGCTCCAGCTCAGCGATCGCATCATGAGCCTCGAGGCAGAGCTCGCGCAGGTCAGCACAGTGCGTGTGCTCACTCCGACAGAGCAGCTCGACGCCGAGCAGCAGCTGATTGCGATGCGCGCGTCCCTGCCGTGGCGGGTCGGTCGCGTCGTCACCATCCCTCTTCGCGTCGTGCGGCGGATGCTGCGCCGGAACTCGAACCGGTGAGTGCTGCGCCGACTCTTACGATCTGGGTGGATGGCATCGGTCGTTCCCGGGCTGACGTCGAGCGGGTACTGGTCGAAAGCGCTCTGCAGGCGGCGCCGGGCACCGACTTCGTCTGTCTCGTCGCTGCCAACGAGGAGGACAGTGCGGATTGGGCGGTCGACGCTGAGGTACTACTTGTTCCGCTGCCCGACGACGACGCCGCAGTGCTGAATCGACTGCTGTCGCAGACGCGGAGTGACTGGGTTGTGTGGATCGATGCCTCGGCGCGACTGGCTCCGGGAGCACTCGCACACGTCGAGTCCGCAGTGGCGCGCTTCGACATCGATCTCCTCTACGGTGACTCGCGCCTCCCCGGTTCGCGAAGAACCCACCGACCGGCCTTCTCGACAATTCGACTCCGATCCCAGGACTATCTCGGCGATGTCCGGGGATTCCGGGTGGAAGCTCTTCTCCGGAGGGGCGGGTTCGGCGCTGGCCACGCGGGCGCACATCCCCTCGACCTCTCGTTACGGCTCGGTTCGGATGCGGCGCGCGTGCTTCGTATCCCGGAGATCCTCTCGGTCTCCGCCATGGCCATCCGACCGTCTACCGAGCGGCACCGCAAGGTCGTCGCACAATTCCTCGGTGCGAGTGACATCGTCGCGGAGGTGACCGTCGTGGCCGGGGGGCTCCAGGTGAATTACCCGCTGATGTCCGCCCCGCTCGTCTCGATCATCATTCCCACCCGGGGAAGTCGCGCAAGAATTCACGGCGCCGAGAGCGTTCTCGTGGTGGATGCCGTGCGCGGCATACTGGAGCGATCGACGTATGCCTCCCTTGAATTCGTCGTCGTCGCCGATGATGAGACACCCCAATCGGTGATCGACGACCTCGTGTGCCTCGCCGGTGACGCCCTTCGGGTCGTGCGGTGGTCCGAGGACTTCAACTTCTCGGCGAAGATGAACCGGGGCGCGATCTTTGCACGTGGTGACTACCTGGTGCTACTCAACGATGACGTCGACCTGATCACCCCTGACTGGATCGAAACAATGCTCGGCCTCGCCCAGCAACCGGGAGTCGGACTGGTCGGATCGTTGCTCTTCTTCGAAGACGGCACGGTGCAACACGGCGGACATGTCTACTCGGCGAGTTGGGCGGGACACATCGCGTTCGGGTGGCCGGCCGATCGAGACGACGACCTCGGCTCCATGGGCGTGGAGCGCGAAGTCTCCGGAGTCACCGCCGCCTGCGCAATGATCCGCGCCGACACCTTCTGGCAACTGGGGGGACTTTCGCTCGACTACGCCGGTAACTACAACGATGTGGATCTGTCTCTCAAAGTTCGGACGAGCGGCCGGAGCATCATCTGGACGCCGCACGCTCGCCTGTATCACTTCGAATCGAAGAGCAGAATTGCCACCGTCGAACCGGCAGAACTCGCGACGCTGCGTGCCCACTGGGGTACCTGGCTGCTGTCGGACCCCTACTGGCCGAGCTCGGATGGGCAGCCCTAGCGCTCGGGGAATCCGTGCGGCAGCCCTTCGAGCGCCGGCCGTAGGTGCTCAAGGCGCTGCGTCTCGAGGCTGAGGCCGGTGTACTCGCGGTCGCGGCGGAGCGCCGAGACCGCGGCGAGAAAGAGTTCGGCATCCACGGTCGGCAGCGGCGAGACGAAGCCGGATGCCTCGGTCGCGAGCGAGCGGGACATGCGGGCGCGGGCATCCGGGGTCAATCGCGACGCCTGTCGGAGGAACTGTGCAATGCGGCGCGACAAGCCGTCGGGCATCCGCGCCACATCGGCCGTCGTGGCCCAGCCGAGCAGTTCGAGGGGGACCCCGTACACGGGAGGCGTAATTTTCGAGACCCGCTCGTTTTGGCTGTAGGTGCCGGCGAGCAGGTCGCCGAGGCGTTTGGTGCGGCCGTTGAGGAGCGCCGTGACTGACGCGATGCCACCGAGGGTCGAGAACACCTCGAGCACCCCGGTGAGCGAGCGGATGAAGGCGTGACGCAATCCGATCGATCCGCCGTCGTCCCGCACGATCCGCCCGCCGACCGCGAGTTTGCCGAGCGACTTACCCTGGCTGAGGGTCTCGACGGCGGTCGGGGTGACGACCAGGCAGAAGACGAGGGCGGAGAGGGTGACTGCCTTACTGCTCGCCTCGTCGAAGAATCCGCTCAGCCAAGGAGACGTCACGGCGAGCAGGATGAGGAGCCAGAGTCCGAAGTAGGCCACGAAGTCGATCATCGCGCCGGCCGCCCGCAGAATGAAGCTTATGGGCCGCAGGTCGAGGCCAACGGCCTCGCCGGTCATCAGCTCGAGCTCATCCGAGACCTCGGGAATGCGTGCACCACCCTGCGCTGCCGTCGCCATGTCTAGTATCTAAACAGATGGATCTCGATGCATACTCCGCCGCGCACCGCGATGAGTGGGACGAGCTTGCCCGGCTCGGGGCGAAACGGAGCTTCTCAGGCAGCGAATCCGACCGGCTGATCGAGCGCTACCAGTCCGGGGCCAGCCAGCTCTCCGCGATCAAGACCACGGCGGGGCAGTCCGTGCAGGGAGATCGGTTGTCGCTGTCCTTGTCCCGCGCGCGCCTGCGCTTCACCGGCGCTGGGAGCAATGTGCTCAGCCAGCTGCCCACCTTCTTCGGGGCGCAGCTTCCTGCGGCTCTCTATCGCATCCGCTGGACCAGCCTGATCGTCGCCCTCGCCAGCGCGACCATCGCCGTGCTCTACGGGTTCTGGGCACTCAACACGCCCGGAGTGCTCTCTCACTTCGGAACCGAGGAATTTCGCAAGCAGTTCGTGGAGCAGGACTTCGTGAACTACTACTCGAATCACCCTCCCGCATCCTTCACCGGGCAGGTCTGGACGAATAACGCATGGCTCGCAGCCCAGTGTGTTGCGTTTGGCATCGTCGGTGTCGCTCCCTACGTGCTCTTCTTGAATGCGCAAACCATTGGACTCAGCGGCGCACTGATGGCCTCCCACGATCGGCTCGATGTGTTCTTTCTCTACATCGCCCCGCACGGCCAGCTCGAGCTGTACTCGATCTTCGTCGCCGGAGCGGCCGGATTGACCATCTTCTGGTCGTGGATCGCTCCCGGTGCCCGCACGCGCGGGCAGGCGCTTGCCGAGGAGGGGCGAGCACTGTTCACCGTCGCGATCGGCCTGATCCTCTCGCTTCTGGTCTCCGGCATCATCGAGGGCTTTGTCACCCGCCAGGACTGGCCCTGGGTGATCAAGATCGGAATCGGCACGGTGGCGCTCGGGTCGTTCCTGTTTTACCAGTGGGTGATCGGCCGTCGCGCTGTGCGCGCGGGCGAAACCGGTGACCTCGACGAGTTCGAGGCGGGCGCGCGGAGGATCGTCGCGGCCTGACGATTCCACCATCCAGTTTTGAGTCATTCACGATAAGTGCCATACTGGAGCGGATGGATGCCGAGCTGGGGACTGCGCTTCGTGCCGCAGGCCTGCGCGTAACGCCGGGTCGGCTCGCCGTGCTCGAGGCGTTGGAGACGCATCCGCACTCCACCGCCGAGACACTGAGAGTGGTATCCGCGGCGGGACTCTCGATCCAGTCCGTGCACAATGTGCTCGCCGATCTGACGGCGGCGCGAATGATCCGGCGTACCGAGCCGGCCGGATCCGCCGCGCTCTACGAGCGTCGAATCGGCGACAACCACTACCACGTGGTGTGCTCGGTCTGCGGAGCCGTGGCCGACGTCGACTGCATACACGGTGAGGCCCCCTGCCTCACCGCGAGCAACACCAACGGCTTCACCATCGAGGCCGCCGAAATCACTTTCTGGGGGCGCTGCCCCCTCTGCCAGCACAAAATAACCACACCGAAGGAGACAGCATCGTGACCGAACCAACAACGAGCCAGACCGGAACCCCAGTTTCAAGCGATAGCCATTCGCTCACCGCCGGAAACGACGGCGTGACCGCACTGCACGACCGTTACCTGGTCGAGAAGCTTGCACAATTCAATCGGGAGCGCATCCCGGAGCGGATCGTGCACGCCAAAGGCGGTGGGGCGTTCGGAACCTTCACCGTGACCGGAGACGTGTCGGCGTACACCAAGGCCGCGGTCTTCCAGCCGGGTGCGACGACCGAAACTCTCCAGCGCTTCTCGAGCGTCGCGGGCGAGCAGGGCAGCCCTGACACCTGGCGCGACGTGCGCGGCTTCTCGGTGAAGTTCTACACGACGGAGGGCAACTACGACATCGTCGGAAACAACACCCCGGTGTTCTTCATCCGCGACGGGCTCAAGTTTCCCGACTTCATCCACTCCCAGAAGCGCCTGCCGGGCTCTGGCCTGCGAGACGCCGACATGCAGTGGGACTTCTGGACCCTCTCGCCGGAGTCCGCTCACCAGGTGACCTACCTCATGGGAGACCGTGGTTTGCCACGTTCCTGGCGGGAGATGCCGGGCTTCGGCTCGCACACCTACCAGTGGATCAACGCGGCCGGCGAGCGATTCTGGGTCAAGTACCACTTCACCTCGAACCAGGGCAACGTGGAAATGGGCGGAGCCGAGGCCGAACTCATCGCCGGAGCGGATGCGGACTATTACCGTCGCGACCTGCATGACGCGATCAAGGCGGGCGATTTCCCCTCGTGGGACGTTCACGTGCAGGTGATGCCGTACGAAGAGGCGAAGACCTACCGTTTCAACCCCTTCGACCTCACCAAGGTCTGGCCGAAGGCGGACTATCCGCTGATCATGGTCGGCACCCACACGCTCGACCGCAACCTGGAGAACTTCTTCGCGCAGATCGAGCAGGCCGCGTTTTCGCCGGCCAACACCGTGCCCGGTATCAGCATCAGCCCAGACAAAATGCTGATGGCTCGCGTGTTTTCCTACCCGGATGCCCAGCGTTATCGAGTCGGCACCAACTATAACGAGATCCCGGTGAATGCCCCGAAGGCGGCCGTGAACAGCTACACCCAGGATGGTGCCGCACGGCACGGCTTCAAGCCGGCATTCGCTCCCGTCTACGCCCCGAACTCGTTCGGTGGACCCGTGGCGGATGTCGCTGCAGCCGGCGAGGGCACCTGGGAGAGCGATGGTGAGCTGGTTTACGCCGCCGCCAGCCTGCACGCGGAAGACGACGACTTCGGCCAGGCCGGCACGCTCTATCGCGATGTGTACGATGATGCCGCCAAGCAGCGGTTCCTCCAGACGCTGACCGGCGCGGTCGGCGGCGTGCAGAGCGCCGTGATCAAGGAACGCGCGATCCAGTACTGGACGAACGTGGATGTGACGCTCGGTGCCGCTCTTCGCGTGGAGCTCTCGGCCGCGGCGGTGCTGGTCGAGTAGGTTCAGCGCGCCGCTGCGCCATCCATCTCCCGTTTTTCCTACCGCCGCCGTGTCTGAACACGGAGGCGGTAGGAAAAATGGACGGGGGTCACGCCTCAAGGGAAAATGCGACGATCGGGCGCAACTCCGGGTGCGTTCTACAGCCGGCCGGCGGCTTTCAGCGCGATGTAGCGGTCGGCGAGGGCCGGCGGGAGGTCCGCGGGGGCGCCGGTGACGACATCCGCCCCCAATTGCCGGATGGCGGCCGAGACGCGGGTGGTGTCGAGCATGGCGCGCTCGGCGGCAGCGGCGCGGTAGACATCGTCCCGATCGCCGCGCTCGAGTGAAGCCGATAGCACCGAAGGGTCGGTCACGGAGGACACGACGACCGTGTGCTTGCGGGTGAGCTGCGGAAGCATCCCGAGTAGGCCGCGGGAACTGCCGGCCGCATCGATCGAGGTCATGAGCACGACGAGCGCGTGCTGGCTGGTCACCGAGCGCACGAGCGAGGGCACCGCCGACCAATCCATCTCGATGAGCTCGGGATCGATCGGGGCCATCACGGTGACCATTCGCGAGAGCAACTCCGGGCCGCTCGCCCCCTGGATTCGTCCGCGAACCCGTCGATCGAAGATCACGACATCCACCCGGTCGCCGGCCCGCGTGGCGAGAGCGGCAAGCAGCAGCGAGGATTCGAACGCGGTGTCGATCCGCGGCTCGTTGGCGATGCGAGCGGCAGAGGTGCGTCCGCTGTCGATCACGATCACCACGCGGCGGTCCCGTTCGGGCCGCCAGGTGCGCACGACCAGGTCGCTGCGCCGGGCGGTGGCGCGCCAGTCGATCGAACGCACGTCGTCGCCGCGCACGTATTCGCGCAGGCTGTCGAACTCCGTACCCTGTCCACGGATCATCACACTGGTGCGCCCGTCGAGCTCCCGAAGGCGAGCGAGCCGGGAGGGCAGGTGCTTGCGCGAGTTGAACGGCGGAAGCACCGTGATCGCGCCGGGAAGGTCGATGGTCGCCTGGCGGGCGAGGAGTCCGAGCGGTCCGAACGACCGCACCGTCACCTCCGCCGCGCGTCGTTCACCGCGCCGGAACGGGGTGAGCGATGTCTCGATCCGCCGTCGCTCGCCCACCGGCAGCACCAGCCGTGCCCGGGTCGGTGACGCGCCCGCGGAGGGCTGCCAGCCATCCCGCACAATGCCGCGAATCGTGCGTCGACCCACGTTGGTGAGCAGCAGGGCGGATGCCACGGTCTCGCCGAGCCGCACGCGTTCGGGCAGCTCCCGCTCCAGTCGCAGTTGCCGCGGGGAGCCCGCCAGCAGCAGGTCGAGCATCGCTACGAGCATCGCGAACAGGAGCCAGATACCGAGCAAGTCTGGCTGGTTCAGCAGGATGATCGGCACGATGCCGAGCGCGACAAGCAGTACGAACCGCCCCGACCATGCCATCAGAAGCCGCCGCTCATCTAGATCGGCACCTGTACCTGGCTGAGGATCGAGCGCAGGATCGCGTCCGGTGCCACGCCTTCGAGCTCCGCCTCTGGTCGCAGCTGGATGCGGTGCCGCCAGACCGGCAGCACCATCGCCTGCACATGGTCGGGCGTGATCGAGTCGAATCCATTGAGCCAGGCCCACGCCTTTGCGGCCGAGAGCAGAGCCGTCGTTCCGCGCGGGCTCACTCCGAGCTTTACGCTCGGGCTCTGGCGCGTTCCCCGGGCGAGGTCCACGATGTAGGCGAGCAGATCGGCGGATGCGCGCACCCGTCCAACCTCCTCCTGCGCGGCGGCGAGCTGCTCGGCATCCAGCACCGCGGCGACGCCCGCGGCCTCGAGGTCACGGGGATTGAACCCGGCGGCACTGCGAGTGAGCACCTCGACCTCGTCGGCCCGCTCGGGGATCTCGAGCACGAGCTTGAGCAAAAAGCGGTCGAGCTGTGCCTCGGGCAGCGTGTAGGTGCCCTCGTACTCGATCGGGTTCTGCGTTGCCGCCACAATGAAAGGCACCGGTAACGGCCTGGTCTCGCCATCCACGCTCACCTGGCGCTCTTCCATCGCCTCGAGCAACGCGGACTGCGTCTTCGGGGGCGTGCGGTTGATCTCGTCGGCGAGCAGGATGTTCGTGAACACCGGACCGGCGCGGAAGTCGAATTCACCGCTTCGGGCGTCATAGACCAGCGAGCCCGTGACATCCCCCGGCATCAGGTCAGGGGTGAACTGCACTCGCTTCGTCTCGAGCTGCAACGCCCGGCTCAGGGTGCGTACGAGCAGGGTTTTCGCGACACCAGGCACCCCCTCGAGTAGGACGTGACCGCCGGCGAGCAGCGCGATCATGAGCCCGGTGACGGCGCCATCCTGACCAACCACGGCCTTACCCACTTCCCCGCGCACCCGGGCGAATTGCTCGCGAAGGGCGGGGGAGCCGCTCGGGGTATCAAGGGAAGGTGCAGCCAGGTCGGTCTCGGTCATTGGATAATTCTCCATGGTGGGTTTCGTATTTCAGGACGGACGGATGTCGCGAGCGACGAGCTGCTCGAGTTCGAGTAGCTCGTCGGAGAGCCGCACAAGATCACGGTCGGTGCGGGGCTCCGCTGTGAGCAGCAGGAAACGGATGTCGGCAGGATCGCGCGCGGTGACCCTCGAGACGGCCGCGATCACGTCATCCACCGTGGAGAGCCGCGGCAGGCCGCAGAGCGTGGCCAGCCGGGAAACGGCACCGATGCGCAGCGAGTCGAGAGCCCGCAGTCGCGCCGCACCCTTCTGGTAAAGACGCGCCCGGCCCTCCATCGTCTCGCTCGCCCGCACGACGACCGGAAGGTTCTCGACCACGAGGGGCCCGAGGCGGCGTCCCCGCCAGAACGCGGCGACGATGGCGACGATGATGAGCAGCGTGGAGACCGAGCCGACCCAGGAGGGAATGAGTTCGGCGATGCTCGGGCCGCTGATCGATGAGTCGTCGATCGTCGGCAGATACCAGACCAGCCGATTACTGTCGCCGAGGAGGGTGAGCGCGAGTGCAGCGTTGCCATGCTCGGCGATGTGCTCATTGGCGAAGGCGTCGGTCGTGCCGACGACCGTGATGTGTCGCCCCGCCCGGCTGATGTCGACGACCGAGAACGTGTTGGTACCGCTGCCGAAGCATCCGGTCGCGTCCGCTGCACCGTCGATGATGCGGAATCCGGATCCGGCACCGGTCACTCGCCCGGCGGCGCGCGCGGCGGGCAGGTCGCAGCGGGCGGTGAGGGAGGCGCGGCCGACGACTCCGGCAAGACCGACCTCTGGCGCCAGGGCCGTGGCCTGCGCAAAGGTGGGGGCCAGCAGCACGACGTGCTGGGCGAGAGCGGCGAGGGAACGCAGCTGCGCGGAGTCGAGGTGGGACGCGGAGTCGACGAGGAACAGCGTCGAGCCGGGGGAGTCGCGAAGGGCGGAACGGGCGCCCGCGAGGGTCGCGGGCACCGAGACATCCACTCCCCTTGCACGCAAAACCTCAGCGATCGCCTTGCTGCCAGCCGGTGCCGGATTGGTCGCCGAGAATGGCACACCGCCGGTCTTGGCGCCGGTGGTGGCGAACGCGATCACGGCGATCAGCACCAGGAAGACGGCCGCGATTATCCAGAACATGCCCTTACGGCTCGCGGCGCGGATCGTGGGGGTGAGGGTGGTGCCGTAAACCGTCACGGGGTCGTGACCGCGGACGACAATGCCGGACGGGCCGCGCGCAGGTCGCTCTCAAGGGCTGAGGCCGAGCGGTAGACCGCTTCGGTACCCGCCCGGCTGAGGTAGCGCACGTCGTCGAAAGCGGATGCCGCGGCCGAGAGCCGCTCCGAGAAGGCGGGTAGCACCGTGCCTGCGCGGAGCGCGAAGTCCCGTGCGGTGGTGCCGGGGGAGACCGTGACCAGCGTGCGTTCGGCGAGCCCTCGGGCGATCGAGCGGAAGATCTCCTCGATGGCGAGCACCCAGTCCGCCCGGGCCGCGGCCTCCTCGGCGGAACGGCGCATCGCGGAAGCATCCCGCGCATCGTCGTCGCCGAACAACGCACCACCTCCCGCGCTTCGACGATTGAGCCTCGGGGCGCCGAAGATGAAGAAAGCCGCGACGAGGGCCGCGACCACGACGATTAGAGCGATTATCAGGATCGGGCCCTGGACGCCGGGCCCCCCGTCGATCTTCAGCGACTGCAGCCAGTCCCAGAATGCCTTCGACGCGCGGTCGAACCAGGTCGGTTGGGCGGCCCGGTATTCCGGTTTCGATAGCTCCTGGATGATCCACTGCTGGGCCTCAGCGGAGTCCGGAGTCACCGGCACATCGAGTCGCACCAGGGCGAGAGTCGTCGCGATCACGCCCACGGAGACCCGTCAGGAACCGGCGCCGGCGCGACCGGAGCGCCGTGCAGCAGCGGGCTGACCGCATTCGCGTTCCCCGACTGCTTCGCCTCGACATAGCGCACCAGTTCGAGGTCGAGCCCCTCCTTCCGGATGCGCAGGTCGAGGTAGATCAGTCCCGTCGTGGCCGACTGCACCACGGAGGTGATCGACTGGATCACGACGGCGATCACGACCGCAAGCAGGCCGACCACCACGAGAAGCACGGTCACTCCGCTGCCCTTCTGGCCCTGGGGGTCGAAGAGCACCGTTGCGAACTGGGTGACGATCGAAAGGGGAATCGAAGCCACTTGGCTCACGAAACCGATAATCGCTGCCACGAGAAGCGTGATTCCGAAGGTGCGCCAGAAATACCCCTCCGTGAGCGACCAGGAGCGGGCCACGGACTCGCGGATGCTGAGACGCTCGATCATGAGCACGCTCGCCACCAGGGAGAGCTTGGTGCTCAGCCAGACGTAGACGACCGCGAGACCGATGGACGCGAGGAAGCCGATCAGCACTGCGGCGATGGCCCCTCCGGTGCCGAGGCTGACCACGAGCAACACAATGATGACCACGATGACGCCGAGCACGACCGTCAAGGCGAGCACGACCAACGCGGCCCAGCCGATCAGCGCTCCGATGCGGCCCCGAGCCCTCGTCCAGAGGGCCCGAAGCGTCAGTTTCTCGCCGACGGCGCCGCTCGAGACCTCGAGCACGATGATGCCCTGAAGCACGGCCGAGGCGATCACGGCGAGCAGTGCTGGGATGATCGAGGCCACGACGATGAGCCCGGTCGCACCGGCCGTGATCTGGTCTGTGTTCTGGCTGGTGCTCGAATTCACACGCGAGACGCCAGTGAAAGTGACCCCGGCCACCGCGAGGATCAGCACTAGGTAGACGCTGCCCTGGATGAGCAGCGCCGCGCCGAAGGTGGGCTTCGGGTTACGACGAAGCACCCGGAAAGACGCACCGAGGATCGTGCCGAGATCGAGTGGACGCAGGGGGATGAGGCCCGGCTTCGGCGGCGGGGTCCAGCCCGGTTGCGCGCCGCCAGAATAGGCGTAGCCGCTTCCCGCGCCGGAGTTCTGGCCGATGAAGCGCGGGTCGACCGGTTGCCCCACCGGAGGCATGATCGGAGGCACGGCGCCGCCGCTGGGTGGCACTGCTGCCCCCGGGCTCGCCCACTTCTGTTCGTCGGTCACTCGTGATCCCCTCGTCGCGCCACAGGATTAACGGTCCGGGCGTTCAGCGTCCGGGAGCTCTCCAGCCCATGGGATTATGCTTCCACACTCGACTACTCTTATGCGAAAGCAGCTGAGCCTGTCTCAGACCCGAACCGCCACATGAAGACCGGATGATGACCGCACGCATTCTCGTAGTCGATGATGACACCGCCCTCGCGGAAATGATCGGAATCGTGCTTCGCTCCGAGGGCTTCGAGCCTTCCTTCTGCGGAGACGGCAGTCTCGCGCTCGCCGCTTTTCGAGAGACGAAGCCCGATCTCGTGCTGCTCGACCTCATGCTGCCAGGAAAAGACGGCATCCAGGTCTGCGCGGAGATCCGCACTGAATCCGGCGTGCCGATCATCATGCTCACCGCCAAGTCCGATTCAACGGATGTCGTGCGCGGGCTCGAGAGCGGAGCCGACGACTACGTCGTCAAGCCTTTCAATCCCAAGGAACTTGTCGCCCGCATCCGCACCCGCCTGCGTCCGACTCCGACCGCTGCCACCAACCTGCTCCAGGTGGGTGACCTTCAGCTGGATGTCGCTGGCCACGAAGTGAAGCGCGGCACGACGAAAATCAACCTCACGCCGCTGGAGTTCGAGCTTCTTCTCGCGCTGGCTCTCAACCCGCAACAGGTCTTCACGCGCGAGATGCTCCTCGAACAGGTCTGGGGCTATCACTACAAGGCCGATACCCGACTCGTGAACGTGCACGTGCAACGCCTGCGCGCCAAGGTGGAAGAAGATCCGGACAACCCGCGCATCGTCATGACCGTGCGCGGAGTCGGCTATCGCGCGGGCTCAAGCAACTGAACCAAGCTATGAACTGCGGAAAGTCCGGCCGGGAAGAGCGTCAAACGTGAATAGCTTTGACTGGCGCTCCTACATCGACCGTCTCCTGCGATTCTGGCGGGCCTCGCTCCAATTCCGTACGGTCGCGATCACCGTGCTGCTCTCCGGATTCGCAGTCATCGTGATCGGGGCATTCCTCTCGGTGAGCATCTCCAACAACCTGTTCGCATCGCGGAGCATCCAGGTGCAGCAGGAAGCCCGCACCATCCACAACCAGGCCCAGAGCACCTTCGATGCGGCGCAGCCGGCCAACGACCAGGCGCCGACGGTCGAGCTCGACGTCGTGGCGAATTCCGTAACCGACAAGTTTCTGCCGTCGACCACGGCACCGGCCAGTACCAAGTTCGCCATCAAACGCACGCCGGGGCAGGCCGAGACGCCGCAGAACATGCAGCCGGTGTCGTCCACGAACTTCCCCGACAGTGTCGTCACCGATTCCCTCCGGGCGAGAGTGGTCAAGGACGTCGCGCACGTGCAGTACCAGTCGGCGACGCTGCCGGATGGCTCGCCGGCTCTCGTCGTCGGATCGCAGGTGCGCGTGCCGACTGCTGGCAGCTACGAGCTGTACCTGGTCTATGACCTTTCCTCGGTTCAGACGACCCTTGGATATGTGCAACAGACCCTCGCCCTCGGCGGACTCGCGCTCGTGCTGCTGATCGGCGCGGTCACCTATACGGTGGTGCGGCTCGTTGTCGGGCCGATCAGGCTCGCCGCAGAAACCAGTGAGAAGCTGGCCGCTGGCCAGTTGGAGCAGCGCATTCCGGAGCGGGGGGACGACGTGATCGCCACCCTCGCTCGCTCATTCAATGGCATGGCCGATAGCCTCCAGCACCAGATCACCAAGCTTGCGGAGCTGTCGCGCCTTCAGCAGCGGTTCGTGTCGGATGTCTCGCACGAGCTGCGCACGCCGCTGACCACCATCCGGCTGGCGGGTGACGTTCTCTACGACCATCGGGATGACTTCGCTCCTGCGACGGCGCGCACTGCGGAACTTCTGCACACCCAGGTGCAACGGTTCGAAGTGCTGCTTGCCGATCTCCTCGAGGTAAGCCGCTATGATGCGGGCGCCGTGGAGCTCGAACTGGAACCAACCAACCTCGTGCGGCTGGTCGAGGATGCGGTCGAGGGGATGCAGCCGCTCGCCGAACAGCGCGGCTCGTCGGTGCGTTTCGTCGCGCCCGGCGGCTATTTCGAGGCGGAGATCGATGCCCGTCGCATTCGTCGCGTGCTGCGCAATCTGCTCGGTAATGCGGTGGAGCACGGTGAAGGCAAACCGATCGTCGTGATGGTCGATAGCAACGCGACAGCGATAGCGCTCACAGTGCGTGACTACGGCATCGGCATGAAAGCGGCGGATGTCTCGCGGGTCTTCGACCGCTTTTGGCGAGCAGACCCCTCCCGCCAGCGCACTATCGGGGGCACCGGTCTCGGCCTGGCGATCTCGCTGGAGGATGCGACGCTGCACGACGGTCGACTCGAAGTGTGGTCGGAACTCGGCATCGGCACGTGCTTTCGGCTGACCCTGCCCCGGGAACGCGGCCGTGCGATCGTCTCATCCCCACTCGAACTGCCCCCGGACGACGCCATTCATCTCGAGGAGGTGCGCGATGCGTGACCACCGCCGACCGGGAGTCCTGGCCGCGGTGATCGCCGCCATGCTTCTCGCGCTCACCGGATGTGTGGGTATCCCCGGCTCCGGACCGGTGAATGCCGGGCTGTCGCTGAGCGAAGACAGCACCGGCTCGAACATCGCATTCAATCCGCAAGGTCCGGAGGCGGGAGCGAGCCAGCAGAGTATCCTCCGCGGGTTTGTCGCGTCATTCACCTCGGCGACTGGCGGCTACGCCGTATCCAAGCAGTTTCTCTCTTCCGATTTCAAGACGAAGTGGGATCCGCGCCAAAGCGTGCAGGTGCGTTCCGGCACGCCGAGTATCAGCCAGCTCGGTGCTGCTTCGCTCGCGTATTCGTTCGACACACTGGCCACGGTCGACAGCACGGGTGCCTACTCGCAGACCAGTCAGTCATTCACCCTGCCGTTTTCCTTTGTGAAGGAAGGCAACCAGTGGCGCATCAGTGCGGCATCGGATGGCATCGTGCTCGCAGACCAGACCTTCGAGCGCATTTTCCGGCAGTATCCGCTCTACTTTCTCGATCAGCAGAACCAGTATTTCGTACCCGACGTGCGCTGGTACCCGATCGGTACGGCCTCGACCCGAATCGTGACCGCGCTTCTCGCCGGGCCGCCGGACTGGCTAAAGGGGGCGGCCTTCTCCCGGTTCCCGGACGGCACGAAGCTCTCGGATGCTGGCAGCGTCATCACCCCGGCCGACGGTGTAGCCCAGGTGGACCTCTCGAAGGAGGCACTCGTGGCCAGCGCGCGTGACCGCCAGAACATGTACCTGCAACTCGCCCAGAGCCTGCGGTCAGTATCGAGCATCTCGCAGGTGCGCCTCTCGATCCAGGGCGCCCCCGTGCAGGCCGACGACCCGGGAACGGCCGGTCCGCAGGTCGACTTCTCCGTCAACAGCCAGGCGCTCGTGCTGCGCAGGAAAGAGTTCGGCTTCTACTCAAACAACCGCGTCGCCGATCTTGCGGGAATCAGCACTAAAGTACTCTCTCTCGGTCCGCGGGATGCCACGATCTCATCCGACCAGCAGGAGGTCGCTGTTCTCGGCAGTGCGGGGGTCTCAGTTGTGCGCAAGACGGGCACGGTGGCTCTCATCGATCCGCGCCCCGATCTCATCGCTCCGTCACTCGACGAGGCCGGATACACCTGGTCGGTGCCGAAAAGCGCGCCGAACGCGATCAACGTCTACGATCCCTCCGGCACGGCCCACCCCATCTCTGCAAAGTTGCAGGACGGATCGCAGATGATCTCCCTCGCCGTGTCGCGGGAAGGTGCTCGAGTACTCATGCTCCTGTCTACCCCCACGGGACCGAGACTCATGGTGGCGGCGATCCTGCGCAACGAAAAGCTCGAACCGATAGGAATCGGCCCGGCGGTAGTCGACGTCTCACTCGGCAACGGCGTGGCCGTCGACGCGACCTGGGTCGACCAGTGGACGATCGGCACCCTTCTCACCGCCGACGGTCAATCGAGGGTCGAGCTGTACGCGATCGGTGGGCAGAAGACGGCGCTCAGCTCGCTCGTTCCCTCTCGCCAGATCGTCGGCGGCAACAAGGGCGAGAACGGACTGCACGTGCTCGGTCGCGACGACTCCACCCTCTACAGCTGGGGCGGAAGCAGCTGGCAGTCGGCCAAGGTCGCCGTGGACTTCATCGCCACCCAGCGCTAGTCCTGCACAGCCTCCCAACCGCCGGTGGCGTCCTCCGACCGGTGCCGACACGGTGATACCGCGCCGACGGTACGGGCAGACTCCGGTCATGGCACTCACGATTCCTGATTCGCTGCGGGAGGCCGTTCTCGATGCCCTGGCGGTCGTTTTGCCCCTCGCCTGTGCCGGCTGTGATGTCGACGATCGCGCTCTCTGCTCGGGATGCCGCGGGCAGTTGCAGCCGCGCCCGTTCGCGCGACCTCTCGACGACGGCACGCCAGTGTGGGCTGCACTCGCCTATGACGGAGTGCCGCGCCGCGCCATCCTCGGCCTCAAAGAGCAGGGGCGCACGGATGTTGCGCGAGCGCTGGCAGTGCCGCTGTGGAGCGCGGTCTCCAGCTCCATGCTTCAGGTGGGCTCCTCCGTTACCGGCTCGGTGGAACTCGCGATTCCCCCGGTGAACCGCGCGTCTTTCCGGCGGCGCGGCTACGATCCGGTGCGACTGCTCGCGCGGGCCGCTGGCCTGCCACGACCCGTGTCGGTGCTCGTCAACCTGCACGAGAGGGCAAGCCAGAAGACTCTCGATAGGGCGCAGCGTGCCGTGAATCTTGTCGGTTCGATGGCGGCGAGTAGACCGCTGAAGGGACGAAGTTTTCTGGTGCTCGACGACGTCGTCACCACGGGTGCGACCCTCGCCGAGGTCATTCGCTCACTGCGTGATGGCGGCGCGGAGGTGGTGGGCGCAGCCGTACTTGCGGCGACGCCTCGGCATTCGCTGGGTTTGTCATCAGAGCTCGAGATAAGCCGTGACATCGACGCCTGACGAGGACTACGGTGGGCAAAAGAGGCGCGGAATTATCGCCTGGTTCACCCGGGCGACGTGCCGTCAACTCAACAGGAACTGGGGAGTGCCATGGAAATTTCCATCAACGGCCGCAACGTGGGAATCACGGATCGATTTCGGTCATATGCGACCGAGAAGGCCGAGAAGGTCCTCCATCTTGCAGACAAGGCCCTCGCTTTCGAAGTCAAGGTGAGCCGCCACAACGAGAAGAACGGGTCAAGCGGTGACGATCGGGTCGAACTCACCCTGATCGGACCGGGACCGCTCGTGCGGGCGGAGTCCAACGGATCCGACAAATACGTCGCTCTTGATCTCGCACTCGACAAACTCGTCGAGCGACTGCGTCGGGCGAAGGACCGCCAGAAGGTGCACCGAGGACAGCATCGACCGGCCTCGATTCGCGAAGGGACCGCCGGTGGCTTCGGGGGCACCGACGTGACACCCGCGGATGCTGCTGTGATGGAGAAGGTGCGCACCGGTTCCATTGCCGTGATTGAAGATGCGATCCCGGAGGACGAGGACGCGGCGTGGAGCCCTGTAGTCATCCGCAAGAAGGTGTTCGCGCAGGTTCCGATGACGGTGGATGACGCTCTCTACCATATGGAACTCGTCGGGCACGACTTCTACCTGTTCATGGACGCGGAAACCGATCGCCCGAGCGTCGTCTATCGCCGAAAGGGCTGGGACTACGGCGTCATCGGCCTCGACGATTCCACGAGCGAACTGCAGGAGCCCGCGGGGTCGCGCAAAATGCGCGGCTGAGGCTGGCAAAGAACAGGCCGTCCGCACCAAAGCTGTGGGGTCACTGCACACGCGGTGGCCCCACTTCTGGGTTATCCGCGGGGCGACCTCACTGCGCGGACGGGCCAGACCGTCGGCTATGCCACCGGCTAGTCTTGTTACTATTACGAACTGGTCACAGGCCCCGCTCCGCGGTGCTGTCGTGGCGTGTCCCCCATTCATCTGGAGTTAGCAGTGGCCAACGTTCTCGAGAAGGTCCTCCGTGTCGGCGAGGGTCGAGTCCTTCGACGACTGGACCGGTATGCGCAAGCGGTCAATCACCTGGAAGATGACTTCAGCGAACTCAGTGACGAGGACCTGAAGAAGGAAACCGTAGAGTTTCGCGAGCGGTATTCGAACGGCGAGTCGCTGGAAGACCTGCTGCCGGAAGCGTTCGCCGCCGTGCGTGAGGCAGCCAAGCGCACCCTTGGTATGCGTCACTTCGATGTGCAGCTCATGGGTGGCGCGGCGCTTCATCTCGGCAACATCGCCGAGATGAAGACCGGCGAGGGCAAGACGCTCGTCGCGACCCTCGCGGCCTACCTCAACGCCATCCCATCCCGTGGCGTGCATGTGATCACGGTCAACGATTACCTCGCGAGTTACCAGTCCGAGCTCATGGGCCGTATTTTTCGCGCGCTCGGCATGTCCACCGGTGTCATCCTCTCCGGCCAGACTCCGCTCGAGCGGCGTGAGCAGTACGAGGCCGACATCACCTACGGAACGAACAACGAGTTCGGGTTCGATTATCTTCGCGACAACATGGCCTGGCAGGCCAGCGACATGGTGCAGCGTGGGCACAATTACGCGATCGTCGACGAGGTCGACTCGATTCTCATCGATGAGGCTCGCACCCCGCTCATCATCTCGGGTCCCGCCTCCGGCGAAGCCAATCGCTGGTTTGCGGAGTTTGCGAACCTCGCAACGAAGCTCGTTCCGGATGTCGACTACGAGGTCGACGAGAAGAAGCGCACCGTCGGCGTACTCGAGCCCGGTATCGAAAAGGTCGAGGACTACCTCGGCATAGACAACCTGTACGAATCTGCCAACACTCCGCTTATCTCGTTCCTCAACAACTCGATCAAGGCATCCGCGCTGTTCAAAAAAGACAAGGACTACGTCGTGATGAACGGCGAGGTGCTCATCGTCGACGAGCACACCGGCCGTATCCTGATGGGCCGTCGCTACAACGAGGGCATCCACCAGGCGATCGAGGCGAAAGAGAACGTCGAGGTCAAGGCCGAGAACCAGACCCTCGCCACCGTGACCCTTCAGAACTATTTCCGGCTGTATAAGAAGCTCTCGGGCATGACCGGTACGGCCGAGACCGAGGCCGCCGAGTTCATGAGCACCTACAAGCTCGGCGTGGTCTCCATCCCCACCAACAAGCCCATGCTGCGCATCGACCAGTCCGACCTCGTCTACAAGAACGAGGAGGCCAAGTTCGGCCAGGTGGTGGAAGACATCGTCAAGCGGCACGACACGGGACAGCCCGTGCTCGTGGGCACGACGAGCGTCGAGAAGAGCGAATACCTCTCGAAGCTCCTCGCCAAGCGTGGCGTGAAGCACGAGGTGCTCAACGCCAAGAATCACGCCCGCGAGGCCGCGATAGTGGCCCAGGCCGGCCGCCTCGGATCCGTCACCGTCGCCACCAATATGGCGGGGCGCGGCACTGACGTGATGCTCGGCGGCAATGCCGAGTTCCTCGCCGTGGCCGAGATGAACCAGCGCGGCCTCAGCCCGATCGACACTCCGGAGGAGTACGAGACGGAGTGGATTACCGTCTTCGACCGGGTCAAGAGCGTCGTGCAGGAGGAGGCCGACAAGGTCGTCTCGGCCGGTGGGCTCTACGTGCTCGGTACCGAACGCCACGAGTCGCGCCGCATTGACAACCAACTGCGTGGTCGCTCCGGTCGCCAGGGTGACCCGGGCGAGAGCAGGTTTTACCTGTCTCTCACCGACGATCTCATGCGGCTATTCAACTCTGCGGCCGCGGAATCCCTCATGGGCCGGGGGAGTGTGCCGGAGGACCTGGCGATCGAGTCGAAGGTCGTGAGCCGCGCCATCCGAAGCGCCCAAGGCCAGGTGGAGTCACGCAACGCGGAGATCCGCAAGAATGTGCTGAAATACGACGACGTGCTCAACCGCCAACGCGAGGCGATTTACGGCGACCGCCGGCACATCCTCGAGGGCGATGACCTTCAAGACCGTACCTCAAAGTTCCTCGAAGACGTGATTACCGAGGTCGTGGACGTGCACACCTCAGACGGACACGCCGACGACTGGGACTTCGAAGCACTATGGACCGAACTTGGCACGCTGTATCCGGTGTCGATCACAATCGATGAACTGCTCAGCGAGGCGGGATCCCGCAACAAGGTGACCACCGGTTTCCTCACCGAGGAGATTCTGTCAGATGCCCGGGTGCAGTATGCGGCCCGCACGACCGCCCTCGGAGAGCCCGCCATGCGCGAGCTCGAGCGTCGCGTCGTGCTCTCGGTAATCGATCGTCGCTGGCGCGACCACCTTTACGAGATGGACTACCTCAAAGATGGAATCGGCCTGCGCGCGATGGCTCAGCGCGATCCGCTGGTCGAGTACCAGCGTGAGGGTTTCGCTCTCTATCAGAGCATGATGGGGCAGATCCGCGAAGAGTCCGTTGGCTTCCTGTTCAACCTCGAGGTCGAAGTGACCGGAGGAGGAGAGGCCACTGCTGCTGTTCCGACCGTGGCCGCCAAAGGACTCACCGGCAACGCCGCTCCCGTCGATCGTCTCAGCTACTCCGCACCCAACGCCGACAATCAGGGCGAGGTGGAGGTGCGCAATGCGCGCGGTCAGCTCGACCGGGCGTCCACGGCGAAGGCCCAGGAGGCGCAGGATGCTTCGGGCGGTGGGTCATCCTTCGGTAAGGCCGCCACCGCTGAGGGCCAGCGTGGCACATTCGGCCAGAACAGTGGCGGTGCAGCCCCTGCCAACCGCGCGGAACGGCGCGCCCAGGACAAGCGCAAGAGCTGACCGGCCTCTCCCGTGCCGCTGGGGAGATGACCCGCTGGGGTAACCCGCTCGCGCTTCCAGTCGCAGTGCTTAGGCTGGTCTCATGAGATCAAAGTTTTTGCTTATTGTCGGGCTCGCCGTCGGTTATGTCCTCGGAGCACGCGCCGGACGCGAGCGCTTCGAGCAGATTGCTCGAGCGACCCGACGCCTGTGGGAGAGCTCCGGGGTGCGCAAGACGCGCACCGAAGTGGAGGGATACGCCCGCCAGCAGGCTCCCGCGGTACGCGCGAAAGCGGAATCGATAGCGAAGGCCACTCCCGCAGCAATCGCTGACAGCGTGCGCGCCACGGCGGATGCGGGTCGGAAGGTCGCCGATCGAACCGTGACGGCGGCCACTGACCTCGCCGAGCGGGTCACGTCAGTGGCGAAGGACGTCGCCGGGATGACCTCGACGACGGCGCGCGATGTCGCGGATCGCACTACCGGGCTGGCGAAGGATGTCGCGGATCGCACCACCGAGACCGCCGAGGAGTTTCGCGAGCGCGTTTCGATCACGGCGACCGAGCTGCGTGAACGGGGTGAGGAGGCTCGCGACCGGGTGGTGGTCAAGGCCAGCGAATCACGCGACGATGCGCTCGCCGAACTCGACGACGATGACGAGAATCCGGACCGCTGAGTCGTAGCTCGTAGCTCGTAGCTCGTCGCTCGTAGCTCGTAGCTCGTAACTCGTAGCTCGTAGCTCGTAACTCGTAGCTCGTTCCTCGTCGCGCCACTACAGTACGTTGATCGCGGTGGCCCGCCACCGGTTATCGAGCCCTTCCAGTCGCAGCGCGACCGCGCGGGTGCGGGCCCGATTGCGCACAATCACGACGGCTTCGACCACGCCGTCTCGCGGTTCGCAAATCGATGTCGATCCGATCGAGAAGGTGGGGCGCCGAACAACCTGGCCTGTGGCCTGGCGCGCGCGAGACGACAAGACCACCCGCTTGAGCAGGTGGCGATAGACATCATCCGTCACCCAGCGAGAGATTTGTTCGAGATCGCGTGCACCAGCGAGGATTTCGATCACGCAGCGCGTGAGGTTCTCGAGCAGCGGCTGGGGATTGGGCAGGGAAGATCGCGATGCCGGCTGCGCACCGAAGAACTCGTCCGGTTGGAATGGTGAACGGATAACTTTGCTCGGGAGGCCGCCGAACGGCGCGACCGGTGTGGGGTGCTGTGCTGGCCGTGCATCGCTCATGTGCGTGTCCCCACGAGGTTTGGGTCGAGGAAGGGTCTACCCCCGAAATGGGGGTGACGTCTTGAGGAGCCACTCAAGCAGCATTGGGGGCTTGCTGTCCATGCCCCAACGCGGGGGTGTGGATAACCCGATCCGCCAGGGCACCGCCGTCGCTAGCGTCGCTGCATGCGCTGGGACAATCTGTTCGATGATCTCGAGGGCCAGCTCGAACAGGAGCTCGCTGCCGAGGAGACCGATTTGCGGGCCGAGGAGGAGCGGCTTCGCCTCGGGCGACTCTCGATTCGCGACCGTCTTCTTGCGCTAGGCACGGAGCGTGACGACGGACCGGTGCGGGTTTCACTCGTGAATGGGTCAACGCTCGATCTGCGTCCGCGTACCTTCGGCCGCGACTGGATTTCGGGGGATGTGGTGGACCAGACCGTGCGAGGTGCGCAGTTCATCCTGCCCCTCGACGCGATCGCCGGCCTCCTACTAACCCGCTCGCAGGTGAGCAACAGCCTCGAAGAGCTTGCCGTGACCGAGTCCGAGCGCGGACTGTCTCGGCGACTCGGTCTGGCCTTCGTGTTACGAGATCTGTGTCGACGGCGTCAGTCGGTCGAGCTCGTGATGAGCGAGGGTGTGATCAGCGGCACGATCGATCGGGTGGGTCGGGATCACCTCGATCTCGCCGTGCACGAGGTAGGCACGGTTCGCCGTGAAAACCTGGTCTCGCACTACCGGATCGTGCCGTTTGCCCGGCTGCTTTTCGTCAGGTTGTGAGTCCTACTCCACCGGGGTGCTGCCCGGTGCTCCGCGCAAGCCGAAGGAATATTCCGAGAGGCTCGCATAGTCGGACTGCTGCCAGAGGCTCATCCGCCTCGACTCCTCATACTTGGCCTCGATGTATGACTCGAGCACCGAGCGCTCCACCCGCCAATGCCCATGTCCCCCCACCTTGATTGCGGGCAGCTCGCCGGACCGCACGAGAGCGTACGCCTGGCTTGCGGAAATATTGAGCACGTCCGCAGTGTCGGCGAGCGTCAGGAATCGGCCGAGAGCGGCATCCTGGCCAGGGGAATCCGAGTGCGTCATGCCTCGATTATGGAGGGCGGACAATCCGCACGACGGGGGTGTGGATAACTTTCCCGCGGGGCCGCCGTGGTGGCGAATATGGAGTCCTGCAGCACGGATGCCGCAGGGACCGGAGGAATGTGGTGAGCACGATGAGGGTGCCGCGGCGCAGGACGGTGTCGAGCCGCCCGGAACCGTCCGGACGTGGCGCCGGCGACTCCGAGCGCACACCACGAGCGTTTTGGTTCGATCCGCGCTTCGCCATCGGCATTGCGCTCGTCGTCGGCTCGGTGCTCGGTGTGGTGGCCGTTGTCTCGGCCGCAGAGAGCAGCGTGTTCGTCTATGCCGCCCGATCATCCCTCAGCCTCGGCGACCGGGTACATGCCTCCGACTTCGATGCGCGTAGCGTGCGCCTGGGGTCCCTTGGGGGTAAGTACCTCGTCGACGGTGACATCCCGCGCACTGGTTTCGTGGTCACGCGCGCGGTATCGGCGGGTGAACTCATTCCCGTCTCCGCCGTCGGCGATGTCGTCGGGTCGGCCGTTGCTTCGATCGTGGTGAGTGTGAGAGGCGAGCTCGCGCGGTCTATCGGAGACGGCAGCGTCGTCGATCTCTGGTGCGCGAAGGAGACAGAAGACAGCGTGTTCGGGCCCCCATCTGTGCTGGTCGCATCCGCGACGGTAGTTCGGGTGATCACCGCGGAAGGCGTGATCGCAGACCGATCGGAACAGTCGGTGGAACTGCTCGTGCCCCGCACGAAGACCGCGGCAGTGCTCGAGGCGATCGCCAACGCCGCCGCCCTGTCGCTCGTGCCGTCGAGCATCCCTGTGAGGGGCTGAGCAATGTCCACGGTTGCACTGGCTCTCCCCCTAGAGCTCGAAGACAGCATTTCGATGCAGCTCGTGCGCCAGGGGTTCGAGCTATCGGTGCGGTGTTCCAGTGCCGACGAGCTCGCATCTCAGCTGGCCCAGACGGTACCGGACTTCGTGATCCTCGCAGCCTCAACTCGCTACCTCAACAACCGCCTCATAGTTGAAGCGGATGCCACCGGAGTGCGCATCGTCGCACTGGTCGCCACCGATTCGGAGCGTCGCTATGCGGCAAGCCTTGGCCTTCTCGAGGTGGTTGCCGCCGATGCCGACTGGGCGGAGATCGAGATGCTGTTGCTCGGGCATCCGGGTGCACAGGATGCCGCCGCGCAGCCGCGCAACGGTACGGTTATCGCCGTGTGGGGTCCAGCCGGCGCTCCGGGACGCACGTCGATGGCGATCTGCCTCGCCGCCGAACTCGCGACCGCCGGAGTGACGGTGGCTCTCGCTGACGTGGACACGCACAGCGGATCGATCGCCCCGGCCCTCGGCCTGCTCGATGAGGCTCCCGGCTTCGCGGCGGCCTGCCGTCTGGCCGGCGCCGATGCGCTCACGAGGCTCGAGCTCGAGCGCATTGGCCAGCGCTACCTCACGGCACGCGGCAGCTTCTGGGTGTTGACGGGAATCGGCCGTCCGAGTCGTTGGCCGGAGCTCTCCGGGGAGCGGGTGACTGCCGCCATCGCCTCCTGTCGAGAGTGGGTGGACTATACGATCCTCGATACCGGGGCAAGCCTCGAGAACGACGAAGAGATCAGTAGCGACCTGTTCGCGCCTCGGCGAAATGGAGCGACGATCGCGGCGCTGAGGGCCGCCGATGAGGTGGTTGCCGTCGGCGCGGCGGATCCCGTCGGACTCTCTCGCTTCCTCCGAGCACACGTGGACCTGTTGGAGACGATCGACACCGATCGCATCACGGTTGTAATGAATAAGCTGCGGGCGAGCGCGATCGGCCCCGGGGCATCAGGCCAAGTGCGCCAGACCCTGCAGCGTTTCGGTGGAATCGCAAATCCCGTTCTCGTGCCGCACGATCAGGCGGCTTTCGACGGCGCGATCCTCACCGGGCGCACAATCGTAGACATCGCGCCAAAGTCTCCCGCACGAATAGCAGTCGCTGCGCTTGTGCGACAGAAACTCTTGCCGCAGCCCGCACTGGCAGTTCGGCGAAACTGGTTGCACCGCACTGCAGTGCTGCCGGTGTAGTCGATCTGCCGCATAGGCTTGAGGGTACCGGTCCCTGACGGGCTCACCTTCGAGACGCTGGCCCCAGTCTTGGTGCGCGCCGGGGCTAGTGTGCCCGAAGCCCCTCGAGAAGCTCGTCCTTCTTCATCCGCGAGTATCCGACGATTCCAGCAGCACGGGCGTGCGCCCGAAGCGCGACGACGGTCCAGGCGAGGGAGGGTTCGGCAGGTTTCGGGGCCGGAGTCCGTCGCACGCGGGTCGCAGGGACTTTCGTTGCCGGGGCGACGTCGCGGGCTGGCGCCGCTTTCTTGGCCGATGCTGTCTTTTTCGACGGTGCTGTCTTTTTCAGCGCAACAGCCTTCTTCGCGGCGGTCCCGGCAGCCCGGGCTGCCTTCTTCTCGCTCTTTGCTGCATCCTTCTTTCGCTCGGACTTGGCGGCCTTCACCAGCTTCTTCTTGCCAGAGGCCTTCTTCGAGAGCTTCTTCTTCGAGTCTTTCTGTGCCACGCGTTCTCCTCGGGCCGGGCGCGGGGTGTTCCGCGCATTCGCCCCATTGTCTCGCAATACAGCTCGTAATACAGTTCGCGTGCGCAGTATCTCTTTCGGTTCGTTCGCGGAGTGGCTTACCCAACGCTCATGAGCGGAAGTCATCCGATTCGTGCGGTGGCCGAATCGGGCGCGGCTGTCAGGCTGGGGTGAGGGTGAGAGCGAGGCGCGGCTTCTGCTCCTTGAGCAGCAATTGGATCGAGACGCGGGAGCGCTCGACGATGCCATCTTCGCGGCTCGTCAGGCGATCGAACCACACGAGGGTGAGGCCCCGCGGAGACCCGCTCCGCGACTGCACCTCCCGGCACCTTCGTGTCGACGCGGCGCCGCCATCGGACGATCATCTTCTCTGCGGCGGCGACAGTGCTTGTGGTGCTCGTGATTCCACTCGCTTTGTCGGGGTGTACTACGGGGTTCGAGTCTTTGCCCATCGCAATCCCCCCCCCCCCCGACGAGGTGTGCATGCTCAGCACCGCCGCCGGCGATCACGATGACACAGTCTGCGCTAACGTGCGCTCTTTCGCTTGCTCGGAGCTCTCCAGCGCGCCGGTGAGCTATCACCTGAACCACGGGGTGACCGACTCCGCGGCGGGTGTGACCGAGGCATCCTGTCTGGCGTTTCGCTGGGGACCAGACTCCGGCCTCACCGTGCGCGTCATCGGCTGACACGGGCTGAAACCGGCCACCTCGCCAGCGCGCCTAAACTTGGACCCGTGTCGACGCTCTCAGACCTCGTTCTCTCCCAGGGTCGTTCCAACGACGCCGACGTCGAATGGCTGCATCTCCTCGTCGGTGACTGGCAACTCCTTGCCGACCTCGCATTCGCCGACATTGTGCTGTGGATTCCGACTCACGACGATGACTTCGTCGCGGTCGCGCACGCGCGACCGTCGAGCTCGGCAACGCTCTTTTATCGCGACTTCGTTGGCCAGGTGATAAAGCCAGAGTGGAAGGGCCAGGTAACCGAGGCGTTCCGCTCCGCGCAGATCGTGGATTCCGCCGCACCCGACTGGTACGAGGAGACTCCCACTCGAGTGCGGGCGGTGCCGGTGCTCCGACGGCTTTCGGTGACGGGAGCACAGACCACGGAGCATCCGATCGCCGTGATCACTCGCCATACCAACCTGAGCGAGGCACGAACTCCGAGCCGTCAGGAACTCACCTTCAATGAGTGCGCTAACGACCTGTTCGCGATGATCTGTGCCGGAGATTTTCCCGACCTCGGTGCCCCGACGGGGCCGCGGCGTGGCGCCCCTCGGGCATCCGACGGACTCCTGCGATTGGATGTTGACGGCATCGTCACCTTTGCCAGCCCGAATGGACTCTCGGCCTTCAACCGCATGGGCTTCGCCGGTGAACTCGAGGCCGAGTCGCTCGCCGAGGTCACCAACTCCCTGCTGAGTGGCAAGCTCGTGGTCGACGAGTCGCTGCCGCTCGTGGTTACAGGCCGGGCCCCGTGGCGCACCGATATCGAGGCCAAGGGGGTCACGGTCTCACTGCGCGCCATCCCGATCCGGGACCGCGGTGAGCGGGTCGGTGCAATCGTGCTCTGCCGGGATGTCACGGAGCTGCGTCACCAGGAGCGCGAACTCATCACCAAAGACGCGACTATCCGCGAAATCCATCATCGAGTGAAGAACAACCTACAGACCGTGGCGTCGTTGCTGCGGATCCAGGCACGACGTTCTCATTCGGACGAGGCCCGCGATTCACTCAACCAGGCGATGCGTCGGGTCGCGGCCATCGCGGTCGTTCACGACACCCTGAGTGAAGGGCTCACCCAGAATGTCGACTTTGACGTGGTCTTCGACCGGGTGCTCAAGCTCATCGCCGAGATAGCGTCCACGCATAACACCAAGGCGCATCCCACCTTCACCGGCAGTTTTGGCGCACTTCCGAGCGAATATGCGACGCCGCTATCCCTCGCGCTTACCGAACTTGTGACCAATGCAGTGGAACACGGCCTAGCCGGTCGCGAAGGCAACGTGGAGATTACCGCCGAGCGCTCAGAGGAGACCCTGACCGTGCAGGTGCGCGACAACGGCGGCGGTTTACCCGAGGGTAAGGTCGGCTCAGGACTCGGCACCCAGATCGTGCGCACCCTTATTCAGGGTGAATTGGGTGGCACGATCGATTGGCACACCATGGTCGGCAGCGGCACCGAAGTGACCATCGAGATGCCGCTGGCTTGGCTCACCAAGTAGCTAGCCAGCGGTCGTCCCGCTTCGTTGCGCAGGCCCCACGCGGGGGTCGAGCGAGTCGAGAGCTAGGAGGCGCGACGGGCGCGAGCAGCGCGACGCTTGAGGGCACGTCGCTCGTCTTCGCTGAGGCCGCCCCAAACGCCCGAGTCCTGGCTGGTCTCGAGCGCATACTGGAGGCACATCTCGGTGACGCTGCACCGGGCACACACAGCTTTGGCTTTATCGATCTGGTCGACAGCCGGACCGGTGTTCCCAACGGGGAAGAAGAGTTCGGGGTCGGCCGTGAGGCATGCGGCTTTGTCGCGCCAGTCCATCTGGGGGTGCTCCTTTTGTTGCGAACGCAGGGCCGTAGAGCCCTGAGCAGAGGTCATAGACCCAAGCTTGGGGAAAGTTTTCAGGGGGTTCGGTGGATGCTCACGGCCCTGTGAGTGCAAATCAACCTCACATAGAATCTCATACTGAGTGTCGCAAATCAATAGTCAGGTGGGGTTCCATAGTGATGAGTGAACCGAGAGTCTCGCGCCGACCGGCGCTGTTACTCCTGCTGGTGGTTCTGCTGGCGCTCGAATGCGCCGCTCTGGCAGCGCTCGCTTGCTACCTCGTAGTCGAACTCCTGATTGCGCGCCCGGACTCCGTGGCGACGGCGATCGCTCTGCTGCTACTCGACCTGTTGGCGGCGATCTGGGTCGGAACAATGGCGGTCCACACCCTCCGGGGCAGGTCCTGGATTCGCGGTGGAGCGATCACCTGGCAGATCCTGCAGATCGCGGTGGGCATCGGCAGTTTTCAGGCCCCGTTCTCACGCCCGGACATCGCTTGGCTGCTCATTCTGCCCGCCGCAGCGGTAATCATCCTTCTGTTCACCCCGACCGTGATCGCGGCGACCCGACGACGCGACGAACTGCCCGAGGCCTGAACACTCAGGCGCAGGTCGATTCAGGCATCGAGGCCGAGCTTCTTTCGCAGCGACGCGACGTGGCCCGTCGCCTTCACGTTGTAGAGCGGCAGAGTGATGGAACCGGTCTCGTCAACGACGAAAGTCGACCGGATCGTGCCCATCACAGTCTTGCCGTAGAGCGATTTCTCACCGAAAGCACCGTAGGAATTGTGTACAGCGAGGTCGGGGTCGCTCAGCAGCGGGAAGTTGAGGCCTTGCTCTGACTGGAACTTCTTGAGCGCCGGTGCGGCGTCCTTCGAGATGCCGATGACCGTGTAGCCGGCCGATTTGAGGGAGTTGATGTTGTCGCGGAAGTCGCAGGCTTCGGTCGTGCAGCCCGGGGTTGATGCCGCGGGGTAGAAGTACACGACGACCTTGTCTCCGGCGAAATCACTGAGCGAAACGCGCGCGCCATCCTGGTCGTCGAGAGTGAAGGCGGGGGCGGTCTGCCCCACCTCGAGTCTGGTCGATGTAGTCACTTGCTTCTCCTTCGGCTGCGGCGAATACTGTCCACAATCCTACGGATCGGGCCGCTGCTGCGACCTGTTCGCGACAACCGGTTCTCGATGCTAATCTTTACCCTTGGTTCCCACGTTTCTCATGGGGACCGATCGCACCTCTAGCTCAATTGGCAGAGCAACTGACTCTTAATCAGTGGGTTCCCGGTTCAAGTCCGGGGGGGTGCACTTTCTCAACAAGGGGAAGTAGGCGAACAATGGCCACTTTGCTTTTCTAGTTTTTTACCATTGCCCGTCTGAGGGCAAAAAAGCAATCCGCCGCCCTCTCGAAATGAGCGGACGACGGGACCGTAGAGGTCGAACTGGCAGGCTATGTGGGCTGAAGTGGGAAGGCAACTACGCGACCCTGAACCGCACCCTCCACGCCAAGTAGGGCTATGGAGAGGCTTGGTCAAATCCGCCATAACCCAGAGCGCGGCGCAAGCCGAACGAGTTACGACCCACGGCCCAAAATCAGTTCGAATCGACCCAGTTCCTTCACGAGCTCCGCTGGCTCATCGAAATAGTCGCGCAGATCGGGATCTACAGCCTCCGTACCAGGATCGGCGTGTGCTTGCTTGTTGGCCTGCACCCACTCAGTGAGATGCGTTGGACCAAGCACATCTTCTGCGTTCATGATGATCGTGGCTCGAGTATTGGGCGCACCGATCGCACCGATCGCACCGAGCACACCGGAGAGTCGCCGAATTTGTACGAAGAGGGACAGAGCTGCTTCAACTGCACCTGCTCTGACGGAATCAGAGGAAATCTGAAGCGTGACTGCCACGTGGCCTCATTCTGACTCCGGGTTGAGGCAATACTGCGAGGATTTTAGTTTTCACCGAATTGTCGCTCTCTCACGGTTGGAGACGCTAGATGGTCGGGCAACGGGAAGCCTATCGACCGGCCTATTTGTCTCGATAAGGCTGGTGGTCCTCGCAGAGGCGAGGACAGCAGAAGCACCAACCGGAAGGTGGAGCAGTCATTACGATTCCGGACCTTCCGCGTTTTGCCCCGCGATCCCAAGCGGCCTTCGTCGTGCGGGACAAACGGGCACATGATCGCGCCAGCGTTCGCCTGCCGGTCGGCGACGATCGGCCGACTCGCTGACGCCGCTGGCGAACACCCGTGAAGGCGCCAATCCTGAATGCCCCGATGGGCTACGGTGTGCCACACCGTCATTCCGTGGCAAGGGCGGCGTCGGCGTGGTGTGGAGCCGGAGGAAGCCCCAGCGGACGCAGGCAACCGTCACATTCGCGAGGGACCATGCGCCCGTTTGTCAGCCGTGCTGTCGAAAGGAGGACCGCATGGCTGACGAAACGGCGCGCGGTCGCGTCGGCGCGCGCGCTTGTCCCGTCCGCTACGAAATCACGTCCCGGAGCAGCTCCTCATTCACGGAGGTACGGGCGCGCGAGACCACATACCGGACACCGAGCAGCCCGAACGGTAGCAGAACGAGAATCCAGCCGATGGCACTGAGGCCCCAGGCGGTGACTGTCGGATCGACGCCGTCGACCACAGTGCCGGCAAGCAGGCCGAAGCGAGACATCAACAGGTACTCGCCGAGCACGAGGCCGATGGTGGCCAGAACAGGCGCGATCGTCGTCTGAAACACATTCTCCTCACCCTTGTGCGTGCGAAAGTAGGCAATGACGGCGATGCAGACGAGAATTTCAATGAGCACAATCGCCACGACAGACAGCCCGCTGAACCAGTAGAAGAGGGTGAGGATCGGGTCGAGTTTGAGTAGGGCGAAAAGCGCAATGACGATCCCGGTGATGATCGACGTGACGACGGATGCCGCGGCCGGCGCCCCCCGACGATTGACGGTGCCGAGCCTGGCCGGCAGGATCCCACCGCGGCCCATCGCGAAGAGGTAGCGACTGGCCGCATTCTGGAAGGCGAGAAGACCGGCGAACAGGCTCGAGAGCACCAGGATCGACATGACCGTCGCCATCCACGGTCCCACGTATTGCGCGGCTAGTGAGAACAGCACCTCCGCGGGAGCGGCAAGCGGAACTTTGGCGACGGTCGAGAGCGCGACGGTTTTCTCGACCACGTGGGAGGCGCCCATGCCGGTGACCATTGCGAAGGCAGTAAGTGCGAAGAGCACGGTAATCACGATCACCGAAAGGTAGGTGGCACGCGGCACGACCTTCTTGGGATCCCGCGATTCTTCACCGTAAATCGCGGTGGCCTCGAATCCGATGAAGGAGGCGAAGGCGAACGCGAAGGCGATGCCAGCCGATCCGGCGAGCCCGCCAGCGAGGATCGCGGCCGGGTTGAAGGATGCCAGGAAGTTGATGCCCTCCGGCCCGCCGCTCGCCAGGATGACCACCGACGTGACCACGAGCGCGGTGAGTTCGAGGAGCATGAGCACGCCGAGCACCCGTGCGCCCACGTCCACCCGCAGCAACGAGAGCACGGTCACCACCGCCCAAGAAACGAGAGACCACACCCACCACGGCAGGATTCCGACCTGGCCAGCCATGACCGCACCAAAGAAACCGAAGATCGCGAGCTGCACCGCCACGTAAGCGAGAATCGAGACAAACGCCGAGGCGATACCCACATGGCGGTCGAGACCGCGACCGATGTAAGCGAAGAACGCTCCGGCGTTGGTGACCCTCTGGCTCATAGCGGCGTACCCCACGCTGAACAGCAGCAGGGTGATGCCGACGACCAGATAGGCGCCAGGAGCGGCCGCCCCATTGCCGAGCACGATGGCCACGGGCACGGCGCCAGTCATTCCGACAAGCGGAGCAGCGGCCGCGACGACGAAGAACACGATTCCGACAGTGCCGAGGCGACCCTTATTGAGGGAGGTTTGGGCGTCGGTATCGGAGGCGGGGGTCTCTTGCGCAAGTGCCATTGCGATACTCCTCATTGAGTTAGGGCGGGAGTGCAGTTCAGGGAGGCGATTATCGTGCGTATCCGAACGAGTTAGCTAACAATGACGAACGGGAGCCCTGCCGTCAAGTGCTTTCGAGAAGTTCATTTGGATACAAACAAGCGATCGAACTGGACTACACTCTGGCGCTATGACTGCTCTCAACGGATTTCTGGCCCCGCTGACACCGACCGGCGCGAGCGCCCTCGTGCCGAAGCCGCCGTGGTACTACTCCGGCACGTTGCTCACGGTGGAGTACCTCACCGACCCGGCCAATGTGCGGGCTATTCTTCCGTCCGATATCGAACTCGCGCCCGACCGCCCGGGCGCCGTCGCCATCATCTGGGCAGATTGGCAATCTTGCAGCGAAGGCGGCCTGGAATTGCTCGATCCGGTTCGCGCGCAATATCTCGAGGCCTTCGTGGTGGTGCGTTGCTCGCACCGCGGAGTCACCTTTAGCCGCTGCGTCGCCATCTGGGTCACCAAGGATTTCGCCATCGGCCGCGGATGGTTCCAGGGCTACCCCAAGAAACTCGGCTCCGTGCACGTCACGCGGCTGTTCTCGCATGGCAAGGCGACGCCACGGCTCGAAGCCGGGGCTCAGATCGGCGCTTCGCTCGCGGCCTACGATCATCGGCTGGCATCCGCCGTCGTAACGCTGCGCGAACCTTCCGAACACAATGGTTTCGTTAACGGGCACCGGATGCTGCACAACCGTTTCATGCCATCGATCAGCCAGGGGGAGGGCCTGTCACTCGATCAGCTCGTGGCGATGGGCACCATCGACGCTGACCTCGGGCCGGCGTGGCGCGGAGATGCTGAGCTTTCGCTCGCCGACTCACCGTGGGACGAGCTGCACTCGATCCTGCCGGTCGAAGAGATCCTTGGCGGATATTATCGCGAACTCGGTGTCACCTTCACCGGCGGAGAGCTCGTGGAGGATCGCTCCCGCGCGGTGTGAGATCCGACACCGCCGTGGGGTGTTGTGGCGCTGTGCGACATGATGCGGTGTGGTGCTGTGCGTGTCGGCTGATCCTAGGAACTCGCGGCGGTGGTACCCGTGGCCCGCTTGCGCCGCTCCGCGAGGGAGGGTCTTTTGCGAGATCCGCACCTGATGGAGGGGGTTTTTCCGCTATTCGGCAGATTTCCCTCCTTCGCTGCTTATGCAGACGCCTGCAGCCGCAGAGGACTGCAGCTGCAGAGGCATGCACCTCCCTTACCGGGCGCAGGGCCTCCGACACCGACACCGCTCCTCAGTAGTCCTCGAGATACTCTTGCAACTCCCAGGGGGTCACATCGCGGGTGCCAGGGTCGTCGGTGGCGTGCTCGTAGCGCGCCACCTCATCCCGCTTCAACATGCTGAAGACGTCGACGATCGGAGCGCCGAGCGCCCCACGCAAAACGGTATCGGCGTCAAGCGCATCGAGAGCGGCGGTGAGGGTGGTCGGCAGCACTTCGGCGGCCTCATTTTCATAGGACCAGCCATCTGCGCTCGGCGGCACCTGTCGTCTGTGGATCAGTCCGTCGAGCCCGGCCGCGAGCACGGCCGCGATCATCAGGTACGGGTTGGCCGCCCCGTCGCCGATGCGAACCTCGAGACGCGTGCCTGCCCCGCGCTCCGGCGGCACCCGCACCATCGCACTGCGGTTGTCGTGGCCCCAGTTCGCGCGGTACGGCGCGAGCGTGTCCGGACCCAAGCGCTTGTAGGCATTCACAGTGGGATTGGTAAATGCGGCGAGCGCGGGAGCGTGAGCCAGGATGCCTGCCATCAGGTGATTTGCGGTGGCTGAGAGCTGTCCGTCCGGCTCGCTCATCAGGTTGTTACCGGAGGCATCCACCACTGAGAAGTGAAGGTGGAAACCACTGCCGCCCTCATCGCTCCACGGCTTGCCGAGGAAGGTGGCGAGCTTGCCGGTGCGCGCCACGATGTCTTTGATCGCGGTCTTGAACAGGAAGGTGCGGTCCGCGGCGCGGAGAGCTTCGCCATGCCAGAGATTGATCTCGTACTGCGACGGGCTGAACTCGTGATTTCCGGCGACCACTCCGATATCCATGCGGTCGAGCATCCGAAGCAGGTGCAGGAAGGTGCCGTCGGGGTCGACCCAGGCGCCGGTCGTATAGACGCGACCAGTGCGGGTGAGCGCGCGCTGCCATTGGCCGGTCTCCCCGCGTTCGGCGATGTAGAACTCGAGCTCTGGACCGATCACCGCGGTGAGCCCGAGAGCGGTGTACTGCTCGATGACCCCGCGGAGTACCGATCGCGGCGCGAGGGCACTCGCCGCACCGTCGGGCTCGAAAGCGTCCGCAATTGCGAAGGCCACCCCCGGCTCCCACGGCATCAACGTCACGGAAGTCGGATCGATGCGGCTCACGAGGTCCTGAAGCCCGGCGGACAGGATGTCGTTTCCGTCAAGCACCCCGCCCTGGGTCGTAGTCACCCACACGCCCTGGCAGAAGGTCGGGCCGGTGGTCGCGGTGTGCTCCAGGTGGCTCACGAGCAGGTCTTTCGATCTGGTGATACCCAGAATGTCGGCATAGACCAGCCGCAATACGTCGATGCCCTGTTCCTCCAGCTGCGTGTGAAGAGCGGCTGCATCGATACTCATTTGTCCTCCGGCCCGGTAACCAGGGGCACTGGATCGTTCGGCCCTGAACGATTAGTGCGATACTAAGGCTAAATCCGGTCGACGACGACATCTGCGAAATTTTCGGTCCTCCGGATCGACAGGGAGGATGCGGATGCGCGCGCTCTTTGTGCAGCACGATCACGTGAGCCCCACCGGCCCGGTTTCCGATCGATTGCGAGAGCGCGGGTTCGAGGTGGATGAGCTCCTCATCGTGGACGAAAACCATGCCGGCCGCCCCAACGTGCACTTCGACTTTCCGGACGCAGCGGACTACGACCTGCTCGTGCCGATGGGTGCGCCGTGGGGTGCCTGGGACGACGAGGAGATCGGCCGCTGGCTGGTGCCAGAGGTCGCCTGGCTGCGTGCCGCTCTTGACGCGGAGATCCCGGTGCTCGGTATCTGTTTCGGTGGCCAGTTGATGTCCCGTGCCCTTGGCGGGGCGGTCGCCGTCGCACGACGACCGGAGATCGGCTGGACGGCCGTGCACACCGATGATCCCCAGCTCGTATCATCCGGTCCCTGGTTCGAATTCCACTACGACCGCTGGACAGTGCCCGCCGGAGCTCGCGAGATCGCTCGCACAGCCGCTGCCTCCCAGGCCTTCACCCACGGCCGCAGCCTTGCGGTGCAGTTTCACCCCGAACTCACCGCCGCCAGCCTCGAAGGCTGGCTGAACGCGGGTGGGGCTGAGAAGGTGGCGGCAGATGGCCAGGATCCGGACGCCCTGCTCGCACATACCCGCGCCGAGGAGACCGCATCCCGGACTCGCACCGCCGCCCTCGTGGATGCCTACCTGGAACGGGTTGCCGGGCTGCTGCCCGAGTCCGCGGTCGGCTAGCGAAGCGTTTCGAGAATCTCGATCACTCTCGCCGCATCCGTCTCCGGGTTGACGAAGGCGAGCCTCAGCACCGTCGCACCATCGAGAGTCGTCGGAACGCAGAGCATGGTGCCCTCGAGGGCCGTTGCATGGGACCACAGCTCGTAGTCGGCCGGCTGCCATCCGGGACGGTCGAACACGACGACCGAGAGTTCCGGTTCCCGCACGAGCCTGAGGTGATCGGATGCCCGGATCGCCGCCGCGACCGTGCGCGAGGTGTCGAGCGAGCGTTCGATGGCGTCACGATAGCGGTCCGTGCCGTGGGTGGCGAGGCTGAACCAGAGCGGGAGTCCGCGCGCTCGCCGACTGAGGTGAAGTGCGAGTTCGCTCGGATTCCATGATTCGCGGTCGATGTGATCGAGGTAGCTTGCATGCTGCGAATGAGTCGCCCGAGCGAGAGCCGGTTCGCGATAGAGCAGGGCGCAACAGTCGTAGGGGGCGAAGAGCCACTTGTGCGGGTCGACGATGAAACTGTCGGCCGACTCGATGCCGTCGAAGAGCGCGCGCACGCTGGGGGCGGCGAGGCCGGCCCCGCCGTAGGCTCCGTCCACGTGCACCCACACCCCGAATTCGTGGGCGACGGCCGCGACATCCGCGAGGTCGTCGACGATGCCCTCGTTGGTCGTGCCCGCCGAAGCCACCACCGCGAAGACGTCGGGGGAGCGCTCGAGTACTGCTCGCAGGGCCACTCCGGTGAGGTGACCGCGGGCGTCCATCGGCACTTCTACGACGTCGACGTCGAGCGCCTTTGCTGCCGAGCGAATCGAGGAGTGCGCGTTGGCGGTGCAGGCGAGCTGCCAGCCGCCGGCCGGTCGGCCTCCGCGGCGAGCCTTCGCGGTCTCGCGGGCGGTCATGAGGGCCGAGAGATTGCCGGAGGTACCGCCGGCGACGAAGCATCCGCCCGAGCTTTCTGGCCAGCCGAGCATGCCCGTGATCCAAGCCAGTGCCTCGTTCTCGGCATAGATTGCGCCTGCGCCGGCTTCCCATAAACCGGCGAAGATGTTCGCGGCGCTGGTGACGAGGTCGAAGGCGACCGCCGCACGGGTGGGCGCAGCGGCGATGTACGCGAGATTGAGTGGATCTTCCTGTGAGCGGGTGGCGGGCTCGAGTACGCGGTCGAACACGCTGAGCGCAGCTTCCGCTCCGATGCCGGATGCCGTAATCGTTGGCCCGGCATCCGCGGCGAGCGCGGTCGCCGACCGAGCGGTGGTGAGCGGATCGGTGTGCCGAACCACCCGTCGCGCGGCCCAGTCCGCGGCGAGTTCCACCGTCGCAGACTCATCTCCCCAGATGGGGTGAGACTCGGCGGGCTGCGACTCGGGCGGCTGAATTTGGTTGCTCATTTCGCGCTGGCCAACTCGACTCTCACGGGGAACCGTTTGATGCCGTTGACGAAGTTACTGCGCAGCTTGGAAACCTCCCCGAGTCGATGCATTCCGGTGATGCGGGGCAGCAGCTCTTCGTACATCACGCGGATCTCGAGCCTGGCCAGCGCGTTACCGAGACACATGTGCGGCCCACCCCGGCCAAATGCCATGTGTTCATTCGGGTTGCGCGTGACATCCATTCGGTACGGGTCGTCGAAGACTTCGGGATCCCGGTTACCGGCGGCGAACCACGGCACGACCTTGTCACCTTCCTTGATCTCCTGGCCATTGATCTCGGTGTCGTGAGTGGCCGTGCGGCGAAAGTGATAAACCGGACTCGCCAGCCGCAGGAATTCCTCGACAGCCCAGGGGATGAGCTCTGGTTTCTCTTGGAGAAGCGCGAGCTGGTCGGGGTTGTGCATGAGATAGTCCATCGAGTGGGTGATGGTGTGCCGGGTGGTCTCGTTGCCGGCGACGACGAGCAGCAGAAAGTAGCTGTTGAATTCGCGTTCACTCAACGGGATGCCATCCATCGGCGTCTGGTTCACCAATCGCGAGACGAGGTCGGTGCCATCGCCACCGCGCCGCTGACGGGCGAGGTCGTTTCCATAGTCGAAGACCTCTTGGGCGGCGGGGGAGCGGAACGGCAGCAGCCGATATTTCTCGCTCTCCTCCGAATCTGCAAGCACATCGGTGTGCTCCGGATCGGAGTTACCCACCATTCGGTTGCCCCAGTCGATGAGCTTGTGGATATCGGCGTCGGGCACATCGAGCATGCGGGCGAGCACGCGGATCGGAAAGTCTGCGGCCACCTCGGCGACGAAGTCGAACTCGGTCTTGGCGAAGGCGGCATCGAGCGTTGAGGCGGTGAGCCCGCGCAGGAAGGTTTCGTAGCCGGCCACGGCCTTGGGCGTGAACTCGCCCTGCATGAGCCGGCGAAGGGAGCGGTGCCGAACGCCGTCCGTCTCGAGCATCGACTTGCGCGCTTCGATCTGCTCGGCATCCAGCTCCTCGAGGTTGACGGTGCCGCGTTCGCTCGAGAAGGTCTCGGTGTCGCGAAGCACGCCCACGATGTCGTGGTACTTCGTCAGCGACCAGAAGCCGTGGTTCGGGGCATCCTCTTCGTCCCAATGCACGGGAGTGTTCGCGCGAAGTTCGTCGAAGACCCGCCAGGGGTCGCCGGTCTCGAAGAGGTCCAGATCGGCCAGGGTGACACTCGTCGGTGAAGTCAACTCAGTCCTCGCAGTCAGGTCGTGGGATGTTGTTTGGACACGAACAAGTTCACGATAGGGCATCCGACTCTCGCGCGACAGGGCGGCGGAGCGTATCGGGCAGTCAATTAGAGTGAGCGGAGTCAGCATCGTCTGTGAGAAGGAGTCCCGATGGCCGGAGCGCACACCCTTGCCGAGACCGAGCGCCAGGTCGATGCCCGGCTCGGTGACCTGCGGCTCGACTACTCCGCGATGGCCGTCGCCTCCAATCTCTTCCGTGCGGCGAATGCGGTGCGCAATCACTTCGAACGCACCGTTCTTTCCGAGAACAACCTGTCGTGGACGGCCTTCGTCGTGCTGTGGGTCACCTGGATCTGGGAGCCGATCGAAACCCGCCAGATCGCCCTCGAGGGCGGCTTCTCCAAAGCCACCCTCACCGGAGTGCTGTCGACACTCGAGGGGCGTGGATGGCTCATGCGCGAGCGCAGCGCGAACGACGGGCGCCTCGTTGTCGTACAGCTGACACCCGCTGGCCGCACGCTGATGAACACCCTTTTCCCGGCGTTCAACCTCCAGGAGCAGCACATCGCGAGTCCGATCGATCCTTCACGTCGCGACGAATTCGCCGAAATGCTTCGCCTCGTGACCGCACATGTGGAGAAAGCCGAGTAGCCGGGTCGGTCACTTCCTCCGGGTGTTGTCCGTGGTGGAGTACTACTCGAGGCCCCAGTTGCGGCACAGAACCGGCAGCCCGTGTTCGACCGCGTAGCCAACGGTCGGCCACTCATGACCGGAATGTGGGGCCACGATCGTGACGGTTCGCATCCCCGCCACTCTCGCTGCACTTTCCAACGTCGCTGCGGTGCGGCGATACTTCGAATTGGTCGCCCCAACGGCGAAGATCGCCAGCGTGTCGGCAAAGGGTGCGCCCGCGGCGATCAGCGACCGCGGCTTCGCCGCCTCGTAGGCATCCGCTGACCCTCCGAACGCTGCCGCAATTGTCGCCTCTGCGCTTCCTCGGTGGGGCGCGATTTCTCCGGAGACGTCGAAAATACTGCCAAACAAGCCGGGAAATCGTGAGCCGAGCTGAATCGAGCAGGTGCCGCCCTGCGAATAGCCCCCGATCGCCCACTTGGTGCGATTGTTCATCACGTTGAGATGGGCGCGGATCCAGTTGGGTACGTCAACCGAAAGGTAGGTTGCAGAATTTCCGAGTGGCGAGTCCACGCACATCGGATTTGCGTAGGCCATTCCAAGTTGATCGGGAATCACCACGATCGGTGCCAATCCCCGGTGGGTGCGGGCAAATCGATCGAGGATCGTCGGCATGTCGACGGTTGACACCATGTTGGTCGGAATTCCCGGTTGCCCCGACAGCATCACGAGAACCGGAAGGCGCGGAGGATGAGCGACAAGAGCAGCGGGGGGAAGGTAGATCACGGCGTCGCGCACGCTGAAACCAGACACCACACTCGGTATTCGGATGCTCCCGACTCGACCATGGAGTGGCATGCTGCGAGGTTGGTGCCACTCTGACGGATCGCCACGAAAGGTCGGCGTCAACAGCGGAGGGAGGGAGAGGTCGGCGACCACGGTTTTGCCCACCAGCGACCCGACCGCAGGAAACTGATTGGTCTGGATGTTCACTCCCGCCACCCCGGCAACGAGGAGAACGCTCGTGGCGACGACAACCCCGATCCAGCGCCGCCGAACACGGGAGTCACTGACAATGACCGCGAGCACCCCGAGCCCGGCCAGGCTGATAGCGAGCAGCAAACGATCACTCAAACCGGAAGTGCCAGTGAAGGTATTCAGCTGATTCCAGAGCAGCCAGCCGAGAATACTCCCGGCGACGGCACCCGCCACGCCGGCCACCAGCGTGATCTTCCGGCGTCCGCGCGGCGTCCGAGCGACCAGCCCGAGCACCGCGATGAGGGCGAGTGCGCTGATGATGGCGGGAACAGGCCCGTCCACCAGGCGAATGCGCCACACAGCTTCAAACACAACACCCTCGACTCATTGCGGCGACGCTCACTTGAGATGCAGAACCTCAACAGGAGCAAAGCAAATGACAATATTTTCACACTGTTCCGGCTGAGAAGGCGCCGGGGACACGGCCAGACGGGATGGTTGTAGAGCCTCCCGAGATTCGCTATGGTCATTCATTAGCATCCGAATGACTTTATGAGGAGTCGCCCGGCAGGAGGGTCGCGTGATAGACAGCACAGAAAGCTCGCAGCGCGCGAAGCCTCACCACGCGACATCTCACTGCATTGAGGTCGCGGGTGTCTCGGTCGACACACGCCATTACATCGGCGGCGAGCGCGTGGCATCCGATGCCTGCTTCTCCAACAGCTCGCCGATCGATGGCTCGTTTCTCGGGGAGATTTCCCGCGGTGGCGACTCAGAGGTGCAGCTGGCCGTCCAGGCCGCCCGGGATGCCTTCCCCGGCTGGGCGGCGACCTCACCGTCGGCGCGCGCCGCGATCCTGCACCGCATCGCTGACCTCGTCGAGCAAAATCTTGATGCGCTCGCCAACATGGAGACCCTCGACAACGGCGGACTGCTGCGCAGTAACCTGCGCGGGGTCATGCCGCGGGTCGCCCACAACTTCCGTTTCTTCGCCGACTGGCTCGTCGAGCACCTGGACGTCGAAGACTTCGAAACCCGCGGCCACACCAACCACGTCTCCTGGGATCCCTCCGGCGTCGCCGCGATCATCACCCCCTGGAACGCTCCGCTCATGCTCGCGACCTGGCGCATCGCCCCGGCGCTCGCCGCTGGAGACACTGTGGTGCTCAAGCCCGCGGAGTGGACGCCGCTCACGGCATCCTTCCTCGCCGACCTCACCAAGCAGGCCGGGCTCCCCGATGGCGTGTTCAACGTCGTGCAGGGCTACGGTGCCGAAGCCGGCGCCGCGCTCGTCGCGCATCCCGGTCTCAGCCGCATCTCCTTCACCGGCTCGGTGCCGACGGCCAAGACCATCGCGCGTGCGGCGGCCGAGAACCTCACCCCGTGCAGCTTCGAGCTTGGCGGCAAGAGTCCGTGCATCGTGCTCTCGGATGCGGACATCGAGCTCGCGGCATCCCTCGCGGTGGAGCAGTACGACAATGCCGGCCAGGTCTGCCTGTCGGGCACACGACTTCTCGTACACGAGAGTATCGCCGCCGAGTTCACCGCCGCGTTCACGCGCAAGGTCGAGTCGCTCGTGCAGGGCGATCCGCGCGATCCGCTCAGCGACATCGGCCCGCAGGTACATCGCACCCATTTCGAACGCATCACCGGATTCGTTGACCGGGCGAAGGCGGATGGCGCGACCATTGTCTTCGGGGGCGAGCAGAATTCTCGGCTCGGCGGTCTCTACTTCCGCCCCACCCTCGTGGACGACCCGACGCCCGGCAGCGAGATCGTGACGCAGGAGGTCTTCGGGCCGGTGCTCACCATGCAAACCTTCGCCACCGACGAGCAGGCGATCGAGCTCGCCAACGGCACAGAATTCGGTCTCGCCGCCGTGGTCGTCGCGGGCAACCGTGTTCATGCGGAGGCGATCACGACACGCCTGGTGGCCGGCACGATCTGGGTCAACTGCTTCTTCGTGCGCGATCTCCGGGCGCCCTTCGGCGGCTCGAAGAAGTCCGGGGTGGGCCGTGAGGGCGGCACCTGGTCTTTCGATTTCTACGCGGACGTGAAAAACACGGTCGTCGCTCCCAACGGATGGAAGGAATAGCTCATGGGTGAAATTGTCGGGGTAGGCCTCATCGCGCACGTGCCCACCATCATGCTGCCGGTTCAGACGCGCATGGAGCTCAACGAAGGCAAGGACTCCACGCTGGTCTCGGGCCTGGAGAAGTTGAGAGCGGATGTTTTCGAGTCCGACGACTACGACACCGTCATCGTGCTCGACAGCCACTGGGCATCCACCGTCGAGTTCATTGTCACGTCACAGGAACGCCGCCACGGGCTGTTCACCTCCGAGGAACTTCCGCGTGGCATGCACGGCGTGCCATTCGATTACCGGGGCGACCCGGAACTCGCCGAGCTCATCGGTGCCCAGGACGAGAAGAACGGCACCTGGATCACCCCGATAGACGACCCGGATCTTCCGGTGATGTACGCGACGATCAACCTCTGGAAGTACCTCGGAGAGGGGCTGCCCGACAAGAAGTGGATCAGCGTGAGTCTCTGCCAGACCGCGACGGATGAGGACTTCCTGCGCGCAGGGCGTGCCATCGGCGAGGCGATCGCGAAGAGCGATCGACGCGTGATCCTGCTTGCCTCCGGGGCCCTCTCGCACACCTTTTATAAGCTGCGCGAACTACGCAAGCACGAGATGGCCGACCCGAGCCATATTTTCTCGGAGGCGGCCCGCGTCGCCGACTACGAGCGCCTCGACTGGTTCACGGCGGGCGACCACGCGAGGGTGCTCGAGACGATGCCAGCATTCCACAAGGTGCGCCCCGAGGGCATGTTCGGGCATTGGCTGCTCACGATCGGAGCGATCGGCGAAGAGGCGTGCACCGCTCCGGGGGTGCTCTACAGCGAGTACGAGAACTCGATCGGCACCGGCCAGGTGCATGTCTGGTTCCCGCGCCCCGATGGCGGATTCCCGGCCGCGAAGAACCTGGTGCTGTCGCGTGAGTGACCCTGTGCTGACTGAGACCCGCCGCATCCTGCTCGACGGATTCGCCACCGAGGTGGTGCGCCGCGGCGACACCCTGGTTGCCGCCGACGGTCGTGAGGTGGGGATGGATGACGCGCCGCACCTGCCGCCAACCGTGCCGTCGAAGATCATCGCGGTGCACCTCAACTATGCGAGCCGCACCGACGAATTCATGACGAAGCTTCCGGCGGCACCAACCTACTTCCACAAGCCGGTGACCGCGCTCAACAGCCACGGGGGATCGGTCGTTCGTCCCCAGGGCTGCAAGTGGCTCAACTTTGAGGGCGAGATCGTCATCGTGATCGGCCGCACCTGCCGCAACGTGTCTCCGGCCGAAGCGGGCGACTACATCGCCGGCTACACGATCGGCAACGACTTCGGCTTGCACGACTTCCGCGACACCGACGCGGGTTCGATGTTGCGGGTGAAGGGCAGCGACACGCTCGCCCCGGTAGGACCCGGGCTCGTGAGCGGCTGGGACTTCCGCGGCAAACAGATCCGCACGCTCGTGAATGGGGTCGTCAAACAAGACGACAACACCGCGAACATGGAGTGGGATATGAATTACCTCGTGGCCGACATCGCCCGCACCATCACCCTGAGCCCCGGCGACCTGCTTTTCTCCGGCACGCCGGCGTTCTCCCGCCCGGTTGAGCCGGGGGATACCGTCGAGGTCGAGGTCGAGGGCCTCGGCACCCTGCGCAACCTGATCGTCACCGGACCGACCGCCATCCGCACCGATGTCGGCGCCCAGCCCACCGAGAGCGAAGAGGTGGTCTCCACCGCGCTCGGGGGCGACTGGGAGTTCCGAGGCATCCGCACCCCCTCTAAAGACCTCTACCCGTCGACAGTGAAGGGCCAACAGTGATCAAGATCGAGGTCAACATGGAGCTCTGCCAGCATTACGGGCAGTGCGTGTTCGAGGCGCCGAACCTCTTCAGCCTCAACGACGATGACAAGCTCGAATACCACGCCGAAGCGGATGACTCGGAGCGCGATAACGTGGAGGCCGCCGTCGACATCTGCCCGATGCAGGCCATCCGAATCGTCGAGTAGAGCCATGGCCGACGCCGGGCCCGTCATCATCGTTGGGGCGTCGATGGGGGGACTCCGAACAGCGGAGGCGTTGCGCCGCGCCAGCTACGCGGGCCCGGTCACCGTTATCGGCGAAGAGCCGCACGCTCCCTACAACCGTCCGCCGCTGTCAAAAGATGTTCTCTCCACCGGCGTCTCCCATGAGGCTGTCGCGTTTCCCGCGCGGGCGGCGACAGCGGACGTCGAGTGGATGCTCGGCGCACCAGTCGTCTCGGCCGATCTCGAGGCCCGCACCGTGACGACCAACGATGGCCGTGAGCATCCGTGGCGCGCCCTGGTGATCGCGACCGGGCTGCGGTCGCGGCGACTTGACTTTCCCGCTATCACCGGCAGGCATTGTGTGCGCACTCTCGACGATGCGATGGCCCTGCGGGACGAACTTGTTCCCGGCGCCCGGGTCGTGGTGGTGGGAGCCGGCTTCATCGGCTGCGAGGTCGCGGCGACCGCACGAAAGCTGGGGTGCGAGGTGGCGATCGTTGCGCCGGGGGCCGAGCCGCTCATCCGTTCCCTCGGGGCGCAGCTCGGTGCGGAACTGCGTCGACGGCACGAAGCGCACGGGGTGACCTTTCATCTCGGGCGCACAGTACACGCCATGCTCGGCGAGTTCGAATTCGGGGGACTGCAACTCGACAATGGCGAGATCGTGATGGGCGACGTGCTGGTCGAGGCGATCGGCTCGGAATGCAACACCGAGTGGTTGGATGCCACGGATCTCGACCTCTCCGACGGCGTACTGGCGGATTCCGCCCTGCGCGCGGTGTCGACCGACGGCACTGCACGCCACGACGTCTTTGTGGTCGGCGATGTCGCGCGCTTTCCGAACCTTCTGTTCGATGAGGTGCCGCGGCGCGTGGAGCACTGGAACATCCCCACCGACACCGGCAAACGGGCGGGCGCTGTACTCGGCGCGTGGCTGGCGCGCGACGGATCCTTCGGCGAGGTCGTGGCGCGCGGATTCACGCCGATGCCCGCGTTTTGGTCGAACCAGTTCGAAGTGAGCGTTCAGGCCTACGGCCTGCCGGCCTTGAACGACGGCGACATCCGCACACTCCAGGGTGACCTGTCCGGCGCGGTCGCCATCGGGTACTACCGGGCAGATCACCTCGTCGGAGTCGTTGGCCTCGGCCTCAAGGCAGAGCTGCTGCCCTACCGACAGGAGATCGCCGCGCACGCGGCCGGCGGATTGACCTAGGCGAATAGGCTGGCCGCATGAGCGACACATTCGGACCCCTAGCAATAGCTGTCGCGCAGTTCGCCCCTGGCGAGGACAAGGCGGCCAATCTTGAAGAGATGCGCGATCTCGCGACGACCGCGGCATCCCGCGGCGCGAAGCTCGTGGTGTTTCCGGAATACTCCTCTTACTTCACGCCCTCGCTCGGTGCGCACTCGGTCGCGGCGGCCGAGGCGCTCGACGGCCCGTTCGTTGCGGGACTCGAGGCGATCGCGAAGGTGCTGGACATCCACATCGTGGCCGGGATGCTCGAGCGTGGCGATGTGGACAACGACCGGTCTTTCAACACTCTGGTGGCGCTCGATCCACACGGTGCCCTCGTCGCCAAGTACCGCAAAGTGCACCTGTACGACGCGTTCGGCCAGAGGGAGAGCGACTGGGTCGTACCCGGGCCGATTGAGGAGCCGGAGACCTTCGAATTCGGCGACTTCAAGGTGGGATTGCAGACCGGCTACGACATCCGCTTTCCCGAGGTGACCCGTCGACTCGTTGATGCGGGAGCGGATGTGGTGGCGCTTCCCAGCGAGTGGGTGCGCGGGCCCCTCAAGGAGCAGCACTGGCGCACCCTCGTGACCGCGCGCGCTATCGAGAACACCGTCTACTTCGCCGCTGCCGATCATGGTCCGCCAATCGGAGCGGGCAACAGCATGATAGTGGACCCTATGGGTGTCGAACTTGCGACAATCGGCGAGGAGTCGGGTATCGCGCTCGCGTGGATATCGACCGGCCGCATCGCGGACGTGCGCGCCGTGAACCCCGCACTGGGGATACGTCGATTCGGGACTCACCCGCTATAAGCCCAAATCCGACCCTAGAGTGGAAACACTGCTGTTCTGCTCCAGGGGGAAATTTGATGGTCCACCCGTATCGCGTCGTCGTGGTGGAAGACGATCCGGATGTCGCGTTCTACACGAAGACCGTACTCGAGAAGCGCGGATGCGTCGTCAGCGTCATCGCCGACCCCCTCTCGGCCCTCAGCGCGATCGGTCGGTTCGACCCCGACGTCGTCATCACGGACATCGAGATGCCGGGAATGACTGGACTCGATCTCATCGACCAGGTCCATGCGAAGCATCCGGGCCTGCCGGTCGTCGTGATGACGGCACACGTATCAGTGGACTACGCCATTGCGGCGCTGCGTGGGCAAGCTGACGAGTTCCTGACCAAGCCTGTGCCCTCCTCGCAGCTCATGGCAGTGGTGTCACGACTTGCCGACGAATTCCGTCGAGCCCAGGCCGAAGCCCCCGCACGCGAGGTGGTTCTGGCGATTGGAGCCCATCCCGACGACGTCGAGATCGGCGTGGGTGGGATTTTGGCCGCACATCGCGCGGCTGGTGACTCCGTGACCATCCTCACGCTCTCCCGGGGTGCTCGCGGAGGCGAAGCGCAAAATCGTCAGGACGAGTCCTTGATGGCCGCAGAACTCATCGGTGCGCGCCTTTTCCTCGAGGACCTCGAAGACACCCGGATCAGCAATGCCGATCCCACAGTGGGAATCATCGAGCGGGTCGTCGCCGAGGTGAATCCGTCTATTGTCTATACGCACAGCAATCACGACCGGCACCAGGATCATCGTGCGGTGCATGATGCCACGCTCGTGGCTACGCGCGGGGTCCGCACCGTCGCGTGCTATCAAAGCCCATCGGCGACGGTTGACTTTCGTCCGAACCGATTTGTCTCCATCGATGGATTTATCGACACCAAGAATGCTCTGCTCGCATCGTTCGCCTCCCAGGCGGAGATCCGCTGGTACCTCGAGCCTGATTTCGTTCTGGCGACCGCGCGGTACTGGTCCCGCTACGGCGGCGGGGTGGCCAGTGAGCCCCTGGAGATTGTGCGGGAGTCTGCCGATATGTCGGTGTCTCGAAACGAGATCTCGGCGGCTATTCGTGAGGAAAAGCAACGTCAGGCCAGAGGGAAGGCTGCTTTCGGATGATTCGTGTCCTGGTCACCGGCGCTGGAGGACCGGCGGGAGTGGCGGTCATCCGCTCCCTGCTATCCAGAGCGGATGTCGAGGTCTATGCCGCAGACATGGACGGCTGGGCGAGCGGCCTCTACCTTGTGCCCGCCGAGCGCCGACGAATCGTGCCACGGGCTCTTGACCCGGAGTTTGTGAACGCTGTCATTTCCCTGTGCGGTGCCGATAGTACAAACGTGCTCTTCTCCACGGTCGATTCCGAACTGCCCGCACTCGCTGCTCGACGCCTCGAGCTCGGCGCCACGGTACTCGCCGCCCCTTCTCTGGAGACCCTCGAGGTCACACTCGACAAATTTGCGCTGTCCGAGCGGGTAGGTTCCGCTGCCCGGGTGCCGACCACCCGGCTCGTGGGTGAGGCAAGCCGGGCGGAGAAATGGGACTTTCCGATCATTGTCAAGCCGCGTCGTGGCGCCGGTTCGCGAGGGGTGCGAGTGGTGCACGATCGCGCTGGTCTCGATGCCCTTGGCGACGACACCAGCCTCATCGCCCAGGAGCTGCTCCCGGGCGACGAATATTCGGTCGACGTATTGGCGAACGCTGTCGGAGACGTGATTGCGGCGGTGCCGCGCACGCGTACCAGGGTCGACTCTGGTGTCTCCATCGCGGGCCGAACCGTGAAGAACGAGGAGCTCGAGGCAACAGCGTCGGCGGTGGCCCGTGCGGTGGGACTGACCGGGGTGGCAAACGTGCAGTTGCGCTACGACTCCAACGGCGCGGCAGCACTCCTCGAGGTCAATCCACGATTTCCGGGTGCGATGCCGCTCACGATAGCGGCAGGGGTCGACATGCCCTCGCTCGCGCTCGATCTCGCGCTCGGACTCCCGTTGCCCGCCCACATCGACTTCCGCGAGGTGGCGAACGTGAGATTTCTCGAGGATGTTTTTCTTGACCCGTCGGAGATCCTCTTTTCGGAGAACGCGGCGCACGATGAATCCGACGGCTGATGTCTGACCCGCTCCGTGTCGACTATCACGTTCATTCGACCTTCTCCGACGATGCAGTGAGTTCTCCCTCTGAAAACATCGCGGCTGCGTACTCGATCGGGCTTCGGGAACTTCGCCTTGTCGACCACGTGCGCCAGTCCACGACGTGGGTGCCGGATTTCGTGGCTGCTGTCGCAGCGGAACGAGTTCCCGATGGGCTCATGATTGTGACCGGCGTCGAGGCGAAGATCCTCGACAGCACCGGCAGGCTGGACATCCCCTCCGACCTGATCATCGGAGTGCGAGGAGTGGATGCGGTGCTCATCGCCGATCACCAGTTCCCGGGGACCGATGGCCCCTGGTCGCCCCGCGAGGTTCGCGAGCGGATCCAGCGCGGCCTCGCCGCCTCGGATGCGGTCGACTTGCTGGTCGGTGCCCTCATCGCGGCGATGGAATCCGTCTCGGCTGGGCAGCTGGCGCACTGCTTTTCAATTCTGCCGAAGATCGGATTGAACGAAGAGGATCTCACCGCGGAGCACCTCGATGCGTGGGCCTCCGCGGCAGCGCGCACGGGCACTCTGATTGAGGTAAACGAGAAATGGGCCTGCCCCGGCCCACGCGCTCTTGTAGCGGCTCGCCAGGCGGGAGCCACCATCGTCGCCTCGACGGATAGCCATATCGCCAGTGACATCGGCCGATATGAGCGAGTCGCGACGGTGCTAGAGGCCATGACATGAATTGGTTCCTCCTCGGCACTCGGGTGCTGGAGATCGTGCTTCTCGCTTTCGTGGCGACGGGTGCGATTCCCGTGGTGGTCGGTGCCTATTCGTTCCTGCTGATCCCCCTGCACGCCATCCGCAATCATTATTCCCGTGCGGCGCCCTATTTTCCTCGAGTGGCGATCGTGGTGCCCGCCTGGAACGAAGGCGCGGTGATCGCGACATCCATCGACCGTCTCATGGCTCTCGATTACCCGCTCGATCGTCTTCGTATTTATGTCGTCGACGACGCGAGCACAGACGATACACCGCGGGTGGTGACGGCGAAAGCGAAGCAGTATCCGGGATCCGTGTTTCACCTGCGCCGGGATAAGGGAGGCGAAGGCAAGGCGCACACACTTAATCACGGCATACGAGTCGTGCTCGAGGACGACTGGATGCAGGCGCTGCTGATCATGGACGCCGACGTCATCTACCTTCCCAATTCGCTTCGTCGGATGACACGTCATTTCGCCGATCCCCGGGTCGGCGCTGTCTCGGCATATGTTCGCGAGGGAAGCGCCGACAAGAACTACCTGACTCGCTACATCGGCCTCGAATATGTGCTGTCACAACCGGCGTCCCGTCGTGCCCACAATGTACTGGGCGCGCAGGCCTGCCTCGCCGGCGGTGCCCAGCTACACACCAGGGAGAACCTGCTTGCAATCGGCGGACGCATCGATACGTCGTCCCTCGCCGAGGACACCATCACCACGTTCGAGACGCAACTCAGGGGCCACAGGGTAGTTTTTGAACCCCATGCGGTGGTGCTCGCGGAGGAGCCCGGCTCGATCGACGCACTCTGGAAGCAACGGCTTCGCTGGGCTCGAGGCAATGTCACGGTCACCGCGCGCTATCGGAAGGTGTGGTTTCGACCCTCCCGAATTCACCGGCTCGGCTCGATCTCCTTTGGGCTTATCTGGTTCAGCCTCTACCTGCTCCCGATCGCCATGATCCTGTCGTCAATTGGCCTGATCGGCCTGCTCCTGATGCACAGCGACCTCGCCACAGTCGTCTTCCGAGCACTCTGGATCCTCGCTGCCTGCACCTACATTTTCATGCTCGGGCTCGGCGCTCAGCTCGACCGGCGCATCAGTCGACAGGCCTGGAGGGAGGTCCTGACATTCCCGGGCGTGATCTCGATGTTCATCATGCTGACCGCGTTCTTCCCCGGTCTCGTCGAACGCCAAATACCGGCACTGTTCGACGTGAAATTCACCCAGGCTGGCCTGTTCGCCCTAACCGAGTTCATCTACACCTGGATCCCGTTCTCCATGCTGGGCGCGCTTCTGGCTCGGCGCGTGGAGAAAACCCGGATCGGTCGTTTCCTCGCTCCGGCGATGATCTACCTCGTGGGTTATGGATCGCTGCTGTGCGCGATAACGCTTGATTCCTACATCAAAGAACTTCAGCGTGCGGAGGCCAAGTGGGACAAGACGGAGAAGACCGGACGGGTCGTCCTATGACACGCCGTGCCGAACTGCCGGTGCCGAAAGATCGTCGAAATCCTGGCGAGGAGTTCCTCGCCAGAGAAATCGATGACAATCGGCGTGCCGAGTTCTGGCTCATCCCAAAAACATTCCTGTCGCTTGCGATTGTCGCCGCGCTCATCGTTCTCCGAGAGGTTTTCAAGCTATGAACCGGCGAGTGCAACTGGATCAGGAGGTAGCGGTACTCATCGTTGACGACAGTGATGATCAACGTGCTCTTCTCCGCCGGTATTTCGAGCGGGAAGGGTGCATGGTGACGACAGCCCAGAATGCGGAAGAGGCGATGCTCGCATATCGCGCCGCAACGCCGGATCTCGCAGTGATCGACCTCGTGCTCCCCGGAATGACAGGCTGGGAACTCACCGACTGCCTTCGGGCCGAGTATCCGGAGTGTGTTGTCGTGATTACTTCGGTGCTCGAAATCAGCCAGTATCCGGATTCCCAGGCAAATCTGCCCAAGCCATTCACCGGTGCGCAGGTGCGCAAGGTCCTTCACGACTACGTTCCGAAATGGAACTCGGCGTGAGCACAGCGGTGGAGGCAGGACCCAAGCGGGTCGTTATCGCGGATGACGACGCGGACATCCGTGTCCTCATCGCGATCGCCGCGAGGAAGGCCGGCCTTGTTGTTGTTGCCGAGGAGTCGGATGGCGTGGCCGCGCTCGATGCCGTTCGACGTGTCCAGCCGGATCTCGCAATTCTGGATGTCTCGATGCCGGCAATGACCGGCATCGAGGTGTGCCGAACTGTGCGCGGGGACACATCGCTCGATAGCGTGCGTTTGGTTTTGTTATCTGCCGGTGCAGACGACCGGGCCAGGGGAATTGGACTCGCCTCGGGTGCCGACCACTACCTGATCAAGCCCTTCAGCCCGAAGGCGCTCGCTGTCACTCTCGCTGAAATGATGGGGCACGCCGAATGAGCATTCTCGCGACCGCTTATGGGGCGGCGATGAAGCGGACCTCGACGAACTCATCGCGGCCATTACTCAAACACTTCCCCACTTTGGCCGCGTTCACAGCTTCCATCCTCGTTGCGTTTCTCTTTCGTGACGTGGTCGTCACCCACCCCCCTGCATTGCTCTGGGCTGCACTGGTAATGGTGGGCGCCACGCTGCTCGCTTCGTACTACTCCGTCGGGACTCGCAGCACTCGGTGGTCTCTGATCGTTCCGGGGATCTCGTTGCTCTCGATCGCGCTTTTGCGCTACGGGACGGGAGGCACGACCTCGCTGTTCGCGGCGCTGATTATTCTTCCCGTGTTGTGGATCTCGGCTCAGCCCGGGCGACGCTGGGTAATCGTGGCAATTTTTGGCACATCCGCGGCTCTGATGCTGCCCTCTGTCATCGACCACCGGTGGCCGTCGGACGCCTCGGAATGGTTGCGTGGAATCGTGGCGCCGGCGATTTTCGGTCTCGCGGCAGTCGTCGTCAACGAATTATCCCGGCAGGCCAGACAACAGGTAGATGATGTGCAACGGCTGGTCAGGGAGGGCGAAAACCTGCTGGTCGAGTCACTCTCCGCTGCGGCCCAGCTCGAGTCCAACGAGGTACAGCTGCGTGCGGCCGATCGCCTCACGCGGAGCGTGCTTGACGCGGTGACCGAGCAGTCCGTCGTCGGTACGGACCTGACCGGGCTCATCGACGTGTGGAATCCTGGCGCTGAAGTGATGCTGGGACTCTCGCCGTTTCAGGCACAGGGCAAGCGTTATGTCTTTGATTTCCACCTGGCCGAGGAGTTGGATGCCCGCTCCCGCGAGCTCAACTATCCGCCCGGCGCCACCGTCCTGAACCCTGGCTTCTCCGCACTCGTCGAGTCAGCCAGGCTCGGTCGGGCCGAGGTGCGGGACTGGACTTACGTTCGAGACGATGGCTCGCAAATTTCTGTCTCGATCGCTGTCACACCCCGCGTTGACGACCAGGGCGAAACCATTGGCTACATCTTTGTCGCCACCGACGTCACTCACGCTCTCGAGTCGTCCCGCCTCAAAGACGAATTCGTCGGCCTGATTTCTCATGAACTCCGTACGCCGTTGTCGTCAATTCTCGGGTACCTCGAGCTCATGAGAGATGATGACGAGGCGCCACTGTCGACAGAACAGCTTCAATACCTGGGCGTGGCGGAGCGCAATGCGCATCGCCTCCTTGGCCTCGTGGGCGACCTTCTCTTCACCGCGCAAGTCAGTTCGGGCAAGTTCCCCCTCACCATCAGCACGGTGAAGTTGGGCGAGGTGGTCTCCGCAGCGGTACTCTCGGCAGGTCCGCTGGCGCTCGGGGCCGGGGTTGAATTGCTCATCGACCTGCCCACCGCTGCCCTGTCAGTGCGTGGGGATTCGGTTCGACTCGGGCAGGCGTGCGACAACCTCATCTCGAACGCGCTGAAATTCACCCCTCGCGGGGGTCGCGTCACGGTGGGTCTCGGGTCGCGCGGTGACTGTGCAGTGGTGACGGTTCGCGATACCGGAATAGGGATTCCCGAGTCGGAACTCGATCAGCTCTATGCGCGGTTCTTTCGGGCTTCCACAGCGACCAGGAACGCGGTGCCCGGAGTCGGGCTCGGACTCACCATCACGAAAGCCATTGTCACGGCCCACGAGGGCGAGCTCGATGTGGAGAGCGAGGAAGGTGTCGGCACCGCATTCATCATGACCCTGCCGCTCACGGAGGCGTCGCTAGACGATTAGCGGGCCAACCCGGCCAGTTGGGCGGATGCTCGCTCGAGCACCTCCACCTTTTTGCAGAACGCGAATCGCACCAGTGATGCGTACCCGCTCTTGTTCTCCTCTTTCACAAAGGCACTTATCGGCACGGCGACCACCCCGGCGAGCTCGGGGAGGTGACGGCAGAGCTCCGCGGCATCCGCGAAGCCGAGAGGCAGAGCATCCGCCACGACGAAGTAGGAGGCTTGGGACTCGCTGACGGTGAAGCCGGCCAGTGACAGCCCGGCAGATAGCAGGTCACGCTTCTGCTGCAGTACGCCGGCGACACCCTCGAAGAAGGCGTCGGGCAGGCCGAGTCCCACGGCGATGGCCGGTTGAAAGGGTGCCGCGTTTACGTAGGTGAGAAACTGCTTCACCGCGAGGATCGCCTGCAACAGGTCACTCGGTCCGGTCATCCAGCCCACCTTCCAGCCGGTGGTGCTGAAGGTCTTTCCACCGCTCGAGATCGTGACGGTGCGATCCCAGGCGCCGGGCAGAGTAGCGATCGGCGCGTGGGTCTGGCCGAAGGTGAGGTGTTCGTAGACTTCGTCGGTCACGATGATGGCGTCATGCTTGTGTGCTAGCTCGACGATCAGTTCGAGGGTCTCACGACCCATCATGGCGCCCGTGGGATTGTGCGGACTATTGATCAGGATAATTCGGGTGCGATCCGAGACGGCATGACGCAGGTCGTCATGATCGGGCTGGAAGTAAGGTGCCCGCAACGCGACAGTGCGGTGAACAGCCCCACTGAGCGCGATCATGGCCGCATAGGAGTCATAGAACGGTTCAAAGGTGACGACCTCGTCGCCGGTCTCGATGAGGGCGAGAATTGTGGCCGCCAGCGCCTCAGTCGCGCCAGCGGTCACGACCACCTCCCGATCGGGATCGGGTGCCAAATCGTAGAATCGCTTCTGGTGCGCGGAGATCGCCTCGCGCAGCACGGGAAAGCCGATCCCCGGCGGATACTGATTGACTCCATCGCTGATGGCCTGTCGGGCGGCTTCGAGAACCTCGGCCGGGCCATCCTCGTCGGGGAATCCCTGACCGAGGTTGATCGCGCCCGTGCTCAGCGCGAGGGCAGACATCTCGGCGAAGATCGTGGGTTTGAGCGCACCACCCGCGCCCAGCAGCATCGCGCCCCGTGCAGCCCGCTGCCATGCTCCGCTGAGATCCATTGACAACTTCCATTCGGGGGAGATGATTTCGTTTCCACCGTAGCTCCTCCACCGCGTGGGTTCGGGCCTCTGCACCCACAGCATGTGGAAACTTCTGGCGAGGTGTGCCCCTGGTGCCCTACCGTCGGTAGTTATGTGGATCATCGCTCGGGTGTCCGGCGCAGCCCTCGTTGTGGCTTTAGTGCTGGTCGGCTGCGTGCCGACGACAACTCCCGCCAGCACTGCCCCGAAGCCCAGCGCGACTCCCGTGTTCGCCACCGAAGCCGAGGCGCTTGCGGCTGCGACAAAGGCGTATGCGGCGTACGTGAGGGTTTCGGACGAGATTTTGGCAGATGGCGGCAAGAATCCTGAACGAATTGAGCAGGTCGCGTCAGGGGAAGCGTTGGACGGAGCGCTGGCAGGCTATACCGACTTTAGACAACAAGGATTGCACTCGGTGGGAGAATCAAAGATTGACCACGTCTCACTACAAAAATTTGCGCCAGAGTCGGTGAGTGGCAAAGAATTAGTGAGCATCTATGCCTGCCTTGACGTGGAAGGAGTGGATGTCCGTGACCAAAGTGGCACCTCTGTTGTTTCGCCTCAACGCCCCTCGCGCCAACCCTTTCAGGTCTCTGCTGACTGGCGCGAATCGAAACAGCAACTAGTTGTCACATCGCGGGATCCTTGGTTGGACGGTGGGATATGCGAAATGGAATGAAGTTGGGAACTTTTGCAGTACTTGGTGTTGTCGTCTGCACAATAATGCTTGAATCCAGCTCTGCTTTGGCAGCAGCGTGCTCAGAATCCGACATATACGTTGGCGGATGCCCATCGAGTAGCGGCACCGTTAATGGCAACGGTGTCGACATTCGCGGATCTGTCGGCGTCCCGGGTTCGGCCGGTAGCGGTAACGGAAGCGGCAGCGGCAGCGGCAACGGCAACGGCAGTGGAGGCGGGAGTGCCGTCACCATGCCGCCGCCTCTGCGGGACGGCTACTCGATCACCGAGCCGATTACTCTCGCCGACCTCGTCAACTTCACACCTGTCGCGGGCATCGACCACATGGAGCCAGACGGCTGGATGGTCGTGGGGCTCGACACCAATTTCTACGCCACAGTCGAGTCCGGTGTGCAGACGGGGCTACTGCTCGACCTGCCCGCATCGGTACGATTCACCGCAGAGCAGTACCGGTGGTCGTACGGCGACGGAAGGGGCGCCACTCGATCGACCCGAGGATCCAGTTGGGTGGCATCCGGGGTAGGGGAATTCGACCACACCGCCACCAGCCACGTTTACCGCACGGCTGGTAGCTATTCCATCGATCTCACCATCGAGTACAGCGCCGAGTATCAGTACGCGGGAGGGCCATGGGTCTCGATCTCCGGCACCATCCCCGTCGCGGCCAATCGGTTGGTTGCCGTAGCGGGTGCCGCGAACACCGTCCTCGTCGGACACGACTGCGCACAACATCCGTCCGGGCCGGGTTGTCGATGACACGATACCGGCTGCTGTGAAGCTTCGGCCCGCTCTCAGCGCGTCCATATAGAGTGCACAGGTTGGCGGTGGAAGCTTGCACCGCTTGGAAGGAGCAGCCCCCATGACCGACGCACCGCAGGATCCCCGTTCCGGAGCCGAAGACGGCGACACAAGCGCCATCGACAACTCAGAAACACTCGGACAGTCCGAGGCGCGATTGAATAATGGTGCCGCCTCAAAGTCGGCGGCTCCTGCAGCTGAGACGCAGCCGCTCAGCCCCGAGTCCGCTGTGGGGAGCCCGACCGCGTCGGCATCCACCCAGCCCCTCGATCGTGACTACGTCTGGTCGCCCGCCGCACCGGCGGACACCAAGCGCTCCAACAAGGTCGGCATCATTGCGGCACTTGCCGTCGGGGCCCTCGTCGGAGGCGTCTCCGGCGCAGGTGTCGCGGCGTGGGCCGTCTCGGCAAATCAAGGCAACAATTCGTCAAGCGCAATTTCGAACAGCACTCCCCAAAACATCACAGTGAATGACACCTCGAAGGTGAACAACGTCACTGCTGTCGCCGCGAAGGCGGCACCGAGCGTTGTCACTATCTCTGTGACGGGCAAAGGTGCATCGGGTACCGGATCGGGCGTGATCCTCACCAAGGACGGCTACATCCTCACCAACACCCACGTCATAACACTCGACGGGGAAACCGCCGACCCCACCGTGCAGGTCACGACCACCGATGGCCACCTCTACGCGGCCTCCGTAATTGGAACCGACCCGATCGCTGACCTCGCAGTCATCAAGTTGAAGGACGCGAGCGGCCTCGTCCCCGCCGAATTCGGTGACTCGAGCAAGCTCAACGTCGGGGAGACCGCGATCGCGATCGGGGCCCCGCTCGGACTCAACAACACTGTCACCGACGGCATTGTGAGCGCCCTCAATCGGAGCATCTCGATCGCTTCCTCGGCGGCGCCGAAAACCGGCGATAGCAGCACGCCCAAGTCGGGCAGCCCCTTCGACTTCTGGCAGTTCGACAACGGCCAGGGCGGCGCGCAGGGACAGTCAACCACCGCGCCAGCAACAATTTCTCTTCCAGTGATTCAAACGGATGCGGCAATCAATCCCGGCAACTCGGGTGGCGCGCTGCTCAATTCCGATGGCAAAGTCATCGGCATCAATGTCGCTATCGCCAGCGCCGGCCAGACCAGTGCATCCTCGCAGTCTGGCAGCATCGGCGTCGGCTTCGCGATCCAGGCAAATCTCGCCCAACGGGTGGCCAACGAGATCATCAAAAATGGCAAAGCCACTCATGGTCTGCTCGGAGCTGGCGTGGGGGATGTCTCACCCACGAGCACCAGCACCGTGGTTGGAGCCAGCATCAAGAACATCAGCTCCGGGGGGGCGGCTGAGAAGGCAGGCCTGCAGTCTGGCGACATCGTCACCGTGTTCAACGGCGCACCGATCACGAGCAGTACCGACCTCACCGCCCAGGTGCGCTTTCTTGCAGCAGGCTCGACCACGTCACTCACCTATGTGCGTGGCGGCAATTCCAGTACCGCCGACGTGACGCTCGGAACCCTCAAGTAGTAGCGCTGCTACGCCGCTATCGAAACGGATGTCCGCTTCAGAGTGAGTCTCTGCAGCGGGTGTCCGTTTTGCGTCTGCCGCGGCTCCAACCAAGGCGGCTGATAGGCTCGACCGACTTGCCGCCCAGACATTGGAACCCATGCCCAACGAGGTACACGCCCCGCCCGGAGTGTCCTATGTCATCCCAGTACTCAATGAAGTCGCCTACATCGAGACTGCCGTTCGCACGGTGCTCGAGCAGGACTATTCGGGACCGACCGAGCTCATCCTGGCCCTGGGGCCGTCGACGGACGGCACAACGGAACTTGTGCAAATGCTCGCTTCAGAAGACGAGCGCATCATCGTTGTCTTCAATCCAGCGACCGACATCCCAGTGGGCCTCAACGTCGCGATCCGTGCGAGCAGGCATCCGGTGATCGTGCGAGTGGATGCCCACTCCGAGCTGGATCCGACCTATACACGCCGCGCCGTGGAGACTCTCACTCGCACGGGCGCCGCGAATGTCGGCGGAGTCATGCAGGCTCGGGGTAAGACTCCCTTCCAGTCCGCGGTGGCCCGGGCCTACAACAGTCGCTTCGGGCTGGGCGGCGGCAGCTATCACGGGGGAGCCGAGGAGGGGCCGGCAGAGTCGGCCTACCTCGGTGTGCTGCGCCGAGATGTGCTCGACCAGGTTAACCTGTTCGATGAATCGGTGCGTCGTGGTGAGGACTGGGAACTCAACCTGCGAATTCGTAACGCCGGTCACTCCGTGTGGTTCGATCCGTCGCTCGAGGTCACCTATTGGCCGCGGGAGAGCTGGTCGAAGCTCGTGCGCCAGTTCACGGCGACAGGTATCTGGCGCGGCGAACTCGTGCGCCGCTATCCCGCACGCAACCCTTGGAGATTTTTCGCGCCTCCGCTGCTCGTTGCGAACGTGGCATTGAGCATCCTGGTTCTGGTATTGCAGCTGGCCGGGGTTTTGCGAGGGTTGCCGAATGTTGTGCTGTCGCTGATTTACCTCGGTCCGGCCGTCTATGTCGCGCTGCTTGTGCTGCTCTGCTTCTCTGGCGCCGGCGGTCCGGGCTGGTCGGACCGCTGGAGGTTCTTCCTCGTGCTGCCCACCATGCATCTGAGCTGGGGCGTGGGATTCATCGTGGGTGTCGTGCGCGGCGCGCGCGACACCGTCGATACCTCTCGCACCGGCATCTGACCAACCCGGCATCTGACCAACCCGACATCTGGCCAGCCCGGCATCAGCCGATGAGACCCTCGGCTAAGAGCCGCTGCACCACGCGGTCGGCCGCGTGACCATCATCCCGGGGGTTGAACCGTTCTCGCCATGCGCGGTATTTCTCGGTGAACTGGCGCCGCACGTTAGCACGATCCCGTACGAGAGCGGCCAGCTCCGCAACCGTGGTGACAACCGGGCCTGGTGCTACCGGGATGAGATCGAAGTAAAACCCGCGAAGCTTCTCGCGATAGTGATCGAGATCCGGCGTGAAGAAGTAGACGGGCTTACCGGTAACGGTGAAGTCGAACATTACCGACGAGTAGTCGGTGATCAGGGCATCCGCCACCAAGAAGAGTTCGGAGACATCGGGATACCCGGTCACGTCGAGCACGTTCGGCGCGCGCACGTCCTCGCCAGGCAGCAGCGTACGGGAGTGCCCACGTATCAGCGTCACGTATTCGTCGCCGAGTAGATCGGCGAAGCGAGCCACGTCGAGATGGTCCACATGGTCGGGCCGATCGTCGCGCCACGTAGGAGCGTAGAGCAGCACGGTAACCCCCGACGAGATGCCGAGCCGATCGCGAACAGCCGCGGCATCTCCCGTGAGCAGCACGTCGTCGCGGGGATAACCTTCTTCCCACACCGATCCAGTAAACGCATACGCCCTACGGAATATACCCCGACTGTAGGGGTTCTGGGCGAGCAGGATGTCCCACCTTCCGCGTTCGCGCAGGGTCGCGATCGCGGAACGAAGTCCCAGCCGCACGCGGCTGAGTGCGAGCTTCTTGAGCATCGTGCCGTGCCAGGTCTGCAGAACGGTCTGGTAGCGGCGTTTGCGGAGTCGCTTGCGAAGCCAGTCGTTTACTACGAGCAGGCGCGCGGAACCGCGGATGCGCCACCACTCGGAACTCCCCTCGATGAGGGCGGTCGCCCCGCTCGGCACGGACACCGAGGCGTCAGTGACACTCCAATACCTCGCGACGTCTGGTCGCAACCGCGCAATGGCCCGATCGATGGCCAGCGGATTGCACGACGCATTCTGGCCGTAGAAGCTCTCGAAAAAGACCGCGTTGAGGGGCTCATCCTTGGCGGCCCGGTAGTCGGATTCTAAAGACGCCTGTTGCAACCGACCGCGTTCTCGATCAGTGAGAGGAGCCGAGAGAGACACCACGAGAGATCCGTCAGCCGACGTCACCACAACTCGAGTCACCCCGGGCAGCAGCTGGGGAGCAGGAAGCTCAGCGGGCTTCTGCAGCGACATCCGCGAGCCGTCGGATGCAGTGGCGACGACGGAATATCGCCCGGATCGGGCGGGGAGAAGCGGCCCGTTCCAATTCGAGACGAGCAACGGAACCCGCGCTGACCAGCGATTGCCCAGCGAGATAAGTTCTGCCGGGAGTACCTGGCGGGAGGCCTGAAGCCGAAACTCCGCGGGCGCTTCTCCCGGTCCCTCGAACACGATCGACGGCAGTTGGCCAGTGGTCACGACAACTGTGTCCACCACTGTTACCGGAGCGGGCGCGGTCATTGGAGCGCCTTCAGGCGGCGCGTGAGCTCGAAATACACTCTCTCAGTATTGCGCCCGTCCCGGAAGGCGAAGTGTCGCGCCTCCAGCGCGGCTGAATGCGCTCGCACACTTACGGCCCACTGCGCGTTCGTGTCGTAGAGGGTGAGCTGGTCGAGGATGCCCGTCCAGGTGCGCACCTCGCGCCCGCCGCTGAACTCGCGGTAGGGCTCGTACAGACCGCGCGAACCGGTGTATCTCTCCTCGTCCGGGGCGATAAACAGTATCGGTCCGCCGGTGAGTGAATAGTCAAACGCGACCGAAGAGTAGTCGGTGATGAGCAGATGTATTGCCGAAAGGATGGGGGTGAGATCGGATTGGCGTGAAGACGACAGCAGGTGAATCCGGCTGGAACCGGCAATTCCAGCCGCGTAGTCCCCGACGCCGTTCGGATGCGGGCGCACAATCAGCACGGCTTGGTTCTCGCGCAGCCAGGCGTCGATTCGCAACCATTCGGCTTCGGTCGGTACCGCTGGATCCGCCTCGCCGTCGCGCCAGGTCGGCGCGTACAGCAGCACGCGGGAGTTACCTAGCTCTACCTCGAGCGCGGCAGCGAGCACGGCGCGCGCGGTCTGCGCACGTTCGCATGGGTCGCCCGATGACAGCACGTCGTCTCTCGGGTCGCCGGTAACAACGACACGATCCGCCGGCAGCGCGAATGCGGTTCGCAACCGCGATGCCGCCAGTTCCGACGCTGCAGGCATAAGCGCGATAGCGCGGTAACCACCCCGGTAGAAGCGACGGAGCAGGCCCCGCACCTGGGCAGACAGGAGCGGCACTGAGATGCGGGTTGTGGCGGCGGAGTCCAACTGGATGAGTTTGAGCGGGATGCCGTGCCACAGCTGCACGATGACGGCACCGCGCAGGCCGTAGCGGTTAACATCCCCGAAACCGTGGGTCACGACGGCAACCCGGGCACGCAGGGCGAGCCATAGTCCGCGGCGGGAGCTTTTCAGCACCGCGGGAATGCCGAGCGCCGTGGCCGTTGCCAGGTCCCGGTCGTCTCGCGCGAGCCAAGTGAGTCGCAGACCGGCATCCGTCTGCCTTGCATACCGGAAGAGAGCGAGGGAGCCTTCCCCGATTCCCGAACCGCAGCCGAACACCCACTGGTCGTCCGCCCGAGGTACGAGCACGCTCGCTGCCGCCCCGAGGGCGTAGAGCGGGAGGGCGGCGAGCTTCTTCGCATTCCCCGTTGCAAAGCTGAAGCCGGGCACGGGGGGAGCCTAGCAGCCGGGCGCCGGGTGCCATTCCTGAAGACCGTCAAAACGGGCGCGCGGATGGTGCGAACCATTGCCGGTGGTAGCAGTGATACGCCCCGCAGGCCCAACTGGCGCAGTCAATCCCGGGCGCCATCATCTCTCCATCGACCGGAACGGCGCTCACCCGCGCGGACGTGTCAATGGCACAGGATCTGCCTCGAAGCACTAGTCAGTGTCGCGCAGATTCGTTTTCGCATAAAAAGGTATCAATGCCTCACTGATTTAGCGTCTGGTAGTTCCCCCCTGCGGCAGATAGCAATGGGGTATGCCCGAACCGATCTCCGAAGCCACCCGCATCCTGGGCGAGCGAATCCGGATTCGGCGCGTGAAACTCGCGTGCAGCCAAGAGGAGATCGCAAATCTCGCAGGCATGAACGTGTCCAACTTCGGCAAGATCGAACGCGGGCTCGGCAATCCGAGCTTTCACACGCTGGTGCGCATCGCATCTGTGCTTGGTATCGATCCCGCCGTCCTGGTCGCGAAGATCGGAGCCGACGCGCTGCCGGATCTGGTGGAAACCTTCACCGCCGCGGACTTCATCCGCGAGCGCCGTCGACGCGAGCACGACGGCTGAGCTCGAGTGTTCCCCGGCTAGAAACTCACCCGCCAGAGAAACTCCTCCCCCGAGGGCCGAAACCAGCGCACGACGAGCACGGTGCTGCGTGCGAGGTCCCTGGCTGCAACTAACACCTCAAGGCTCTCTCCCACCTCGAGAGTGGATGGCGCGGTCGCCGGCATCACGCCGGGCCCGAGCAGGCTCACCGTCACACCGTCCACCGGCTCGCGTCCGCGGTTGGTGAGCAGGTACCGACGCGGGCCGGCATCTCGCTCGAGGAGGAATGGCACGAGGTAGGCGGAATCGAACGTGGAGAAGCGTGGGCCAGTCATGGCTTGAAAGCTACCGACGGCCCACGACGGCACGGCAGAGACTCTCGGACTACGCCGCGGTGGAGGAGAGGTCGCTTGGGAATCGTCACAATTCAGCCGGCGGTCACACCGGAGCGAGTCGACAGCGGGTTCGAGCTGGCAGCCGTTCGACGCGCATTCGCTCCCGAGTCAATCCTGTGGGAAGAACGGAGCACAGGAGCCCCACGACCTATGGCTTCGGCGGTCGAATTTTCCTCGGTGGGCGCGGCGTCTTCGGGGTCTTCGAGTCGGATGTTCCGCTGCCAAACCGGGGAAGGTTGATTCGGGCGCGCCTCGTCAGCACGACGGGGCCGCGCACGACGGGTTCCAACACCAGGGGAAACTGCAGGGGAGCGGGCCCGAAGGCATCTCTCGAACTCGACACGACCTTGCGTCCGAGCACGAGATTGCCGGTGCCCCCGATGACCGCGCCGATTCCGAACGGGATGGCGCGACCAACGGCACTCGCCCCCTGGGTAGCGACAAAACGCTTGACGAAGGACTTCTTGATGCGGTCGCCGATCTGCCCAAGCGCGGCCTGCGGCAGGCTCTTGGTCACAAGCTCACCCCAGAACCGGCCACGCGTCGGACCGATGCCGGCGGCCTGCCCCGCCAGTTGCTTCACGAGGTCGGACCCGGCGGTTCCGAGCATCATCACCATCACGAGCGTGCGTGCGCGCTCTGGGTCCTCGACAGCGATTCCGTGCACCTCGGTTACCGATTGGGCGAACAGTGCGCTCGCCTCGAGAAATCCTGCGGTTTCGACACCGGAGAGGGCGAGCGAGATCCCGACGCCGACGCCGGGGATCACCGCACTCGCACCGACGGCAGCACCACCCGCGGTGACGGCGGTGAGGTAGCGGGTCTCGAGAATCTTGATTACCTGGGCGGGAGAGGCATTCGGATTGCGACGACGGATGCTGCGGATGTGCAGCAGCACGACGGGGCGCTGCACCGACAGAAGCCGATCCACACCCTTCTCCACCTGCGGTGGCAGGTTGCGCGGAAGCTTGCCGGGCACAATACTCATGGCTTCACGCCGTACTCGGCGTTGTACCGGTCGAGCACCTCCGCGATCGGAGCATCGAGCACGAGTGCACCCTTGTCCAGATAGAGGCCGCGAGTGCAGAAACGTCGGAGATCTTTTTCACTGTGGGACACGAAAAACAATGTACGCCCGCCCGCCAAGAGCTCCTCGATGCGGCGGTAACACTTCTCGCGGAACGCCTTGTCACCCACGGCCAACACTTCGTCCACGAGGATGATTGGCTCCTCGAGACGAGAGATCACGGCGAATGCGATCCGCACCTTCATTCCGCTGGAGAGGTGTTTGTAGGGAGTGTCGAGAAAGTCGCCGATCTCGGAAAAGGCGATGATTTCGTCGAATCGCTCATCGATCTCAGACCTCTTCATGCCATGAAGCCCGGCGGTGAGATAGACGTTGTCGCGCACCGTGAGGTCGTCGACAAATCCGCCGGTGATTTCGATCAGCGGCGCGACGCCCGCGTCGACGCGCACACTTCCTTCGTCAGCGAACACCACCTCGGCCACGAGTTTCAGGAGAGTGGACTTGCCCTGCCCGTTCCGGCCGACGACACCGATCGCCTCGCCCGGCGCGACGCTGAACGATACGTTGCGCAGCGGCCAGAATTCGTCGGGGCGACTTCGGCGCTTCGACCCAGCGAAGAGATCCTTGAAGCTGCGACGGGAACGTTGATTGCGTTTGAAGCGGATGCCGGCATCCGTCACTTCGATCACCGGCGCGACGGTCATCAGATCTCCTTCAGAACGGTCTTGATGGTGCGGCGGAAGACGAGCAGCCCGATTCCGAGGATCACCAGGGACAGGATTGCGCTCACGATCACGTCGAACCAGTTGAGTTCCTGGGGAAAGAATGCCGAGCGGTAGAGCGAGAGGATGCCAGACATGGGGTTGAGCGCGGCGAACGGCCGAAAGTCTTTCGGCACATTCACCAGTCCGTAGACCACCGGGGAGGCGTAGAACATAAAGCGCAACCCGAGCTTTACCGCGCGTTCCAGGTCGCGGAAGAACACCACGAGGGGCGCGACGATCAGCCCGACCCCGAGAGTGAGCACGGCCTGCATCAGGATGGCGAGCGGCACGAGCAGCACCTCGATGTGCAGGCGGGCAGGATTCGAGGTCCCGAGAGTGAGCAGCGTGAAGAAAATGATCACCGGGATGCTGACGATGAACTCGATGCCCTTGGACAGCACGAGGCGCGCCACCCAGATCGTGCGGGGGATGCGTGTCGAGCGAATGAGCTTCGCCTCTTTGATAAAGGCCCGCGTGGAGTCCGAGACACTTCCGTTAAACCAGGTCCAGGGTAGAAGCGCTGTGAGGAGGAAGACAATATATGGCTCATGGCCGACGCCGCGCTGGAAGATCACGGTGAAGACGAACCAGTAAATCGCCGCCATCACCAGCGGGTCGAGGATCGACCAGAAGTAGCCGAGGAACGAGGTCGAGTAGCGCACCTTGAGGTCACGTGTCGTCAGCAGCCACAGGGAATGCCGATAGCGCGAAAAATCCGAGCGCTCGGGGCGTACTTCGAGAAGTGCACTCACGCGTTGCGGGTCCTTAGCGTTACGGACTCCGAGTGACGAACGCGAAAGGGGATGCTAGACGAAGAGGTTCGCCCGCTCGAGGTCTTCCGCGAAGTCGATCTCTACGGCGTAGAGGTCGGAGATATCTACCGGCTCAAATCGTAGCTTGTCCTGCTCGATTGCCAACTCGATACCACGTTCGAAGTAGTCCTGGTCGTCGACCCGGAGAAGCTGGCGGATGAGGGCGGCCTTGTCTCCGCGCGCGACGTAGTTGATGCCGACGGCCTCACCGAGGCCACCCTTTACGGTCTTGGAGAGTTTGTTGATGTAGCCCTCGGCATCCACCGTGTACTTGACCTCTTCATCAGAGACCTTCTCGGTATTGACCGAGACGAACGACCGGTCTGCCTCGACCATCTTCGCGGCGCGAACGAGCGCTTCGGGGTCGAACACCACATCGCCGTTCATCCAGAGCACACCGCCCTGTCCGGACGCGCGAAGTGCCCGCATGAGGCTCTTTGAGGTGTTGGTTTGGTCATACTGCTCGTTGTAGACGAAGGAGGCAGTGGGGAAGGCCTCGATGATGTGCTCGAGCTTGTAGCCGACAACGATCGTGACCTTGGCACTTGTGCCGAAAGCATGGTGGATGTTGTCGAACTGCTGCTTCATGATGCTGCGGCCGTCGCTGAGTTCGGTGAGCGGCTTCGGCAGCGAGCGGCCGAGACGGCTACCCATGCCGGCGGCAAGTATCACGATCTGCGTGCTCACGATTGGTCTCCTCAATTGGCGATGGTCTTGACCGGGGCAAGCATCTGAATCGCTGTGACATTCGGCCGCCGGTAGGCGGCGATCCCAGAGAGATTCACCTCTTATTAATCCCCAGACTGTTGCCTGGACACATCCTTGTGCATTATCACTGTACCTTTTCGGGCCAATTTGGCACAGAGGCGGGTGCAGGACGTTTTCAATTTGTGATGAGATACCGGGTTCTCGCACAGGCATCCCAGTCGGCATTGGTACGGTTATCGGGTGGATTCAGAGCCTGAGGAGAAGCCAAAAGGAGCAGCGGCGGCTCCAACTTCCGGCGACGATTCTGAGACCCCGACAACACCTCCCGTATCGGCCCCGAAGGCCCGCAAACCGTCGAATTCTCGTGCGCCTGCCTCCCGTACGACTGCGCCACGCACGACTGCGCCACGTCCTTCCGCATCGAAATCGGCGATCGCGAAGCCGGCGACCGCGAAGCCGGCGACCGCGAAGCCACCGACTGCGAAGCCACCGACTGCGAAGCCGGCAGCAGCGCGAGCTTCGACTCCGCGCTCGGTTACCCCCAGGACTACGACACCTCGGGCTCCGGTGAAGCGCCCAACTCCCGCGCCGACGCCCCCGCCAGCTTTGGCCGCGGCACCCACTATTCCCGAGGTGGACACCGCCCTCCCAGGCGCCGCGTCGGTAACCGCCGCGCCGACAACTACTACCCCGCCGACAACCACCCCGCCCACAACCACCCCGCCGAGGTCGACGATTCCCCGGTCGACGATTCCTCGGTCGACGATTCCTCGGTCAACCTCCGTGCGCGCTCCGGCGCCGCCCACTACCGCACCCGCCGAGCCGGCCCCTTCACCAGCCCCAAGTCGGTCGGCCCAGCGCCCCGTAGCCTCCAACGACGTCGTACCTTCCGCGATGATCGTCGGCGATATCCGCTCGCCTTCCCCGGCGACATCCCCAAATGAAATTTCGGCCAGTGAGGTAGTGCTGGTCGTATCCGAACTGGTGAAACGGTTCGGCGACACCGTCGCGGTCGACCACATCAGCGTCTCGGTGCCCGCAGGCACCATCTTCGGCATCGTCGGTCCGAACGGAGCCGGCAAGACCACAACGCTGTCCATGGTGACCGGATTGCTCCGGCCGGACGGCGGATCCGTGTCAGTTCACGGTGCCGACGTGTGGACCGATCCGGCGGTGGCCAAACGCAATATGGGGGTGCTTCCGGATCGACTGAGGCTCTTCGACCGGCTCACCGGCAGCCAGCTGCTCTACTACGCCGGAACGTTGAGGGGGCTCGACGCCCGCACGGTGAAGCGGCGTTCTGCCGACCTCGCTGCGGCATTCGGCCTCGAAGACGCGCTCGGGCGTCTCGTCTCCGATTACTCGGCGGGCATGACGAAGAAGATCGCCCTGGCCTGCGCAATGATCCATTCCCCGAGGTTGCTTGTGCTCGACGAGCCATTCGAATCGGTGGACCCGGTATCAGCGGTGAACATTACGTCGATCCTTCAGAAGTATGTCGCGGCGGGGGGAACTGTCGTGCTGTCGAGCCACAGTATGGACCTCGTCGAGCGTATCTGCGACCGGGTAGCGATCGTGGTGAATGGCCGAGTACTCGTGTCGGGCACGATGGCGGACGTACGCGGTGCCGGGTCGCTCGAAGCAAGGTTTCTCGAACTTGCTGGAGGTCGCAAGACAGCGGAGGGCATGGAGTGGTTGCACAGTTTCTCGGACTGAAACTACGGCTGATCCTGAACCTGTTTCGCCGCAGTCCGCTGCAGGTCGTCGGCATCGTCATCGGACTCCTGTACGCCCTGGGTGCCGCCGGCGTGACGGTGGAGGGCCTCGCCGCTCTCCGGCGGGTCGACCCGCTGCTGGCGGGCAGCATCACCGTAACGGTCGGGTCGGTGATCGTGTTCGGATTTTTGGCGGTGCCTCTAGCCTTCGGTGTGGACCACGCTCTCGACCCGCGCTCCTTTGCGCTCTTCGGGTTTCCGACCAACCGACTTGCGTCAGCCCTTGCGCTGGCCGGCCTGGTCGGACTGCCCGCTCTCTTCATCACGGCGATCGCGGTCGCGCAGGTCGTAACCTGGGCGCGTGATCCTCTCTCGGTGCTGTTCGCCAGCATCTCCGCAGTCGTGATCATCGCCACCTGCGTGCTCGGTGCGCGAGTTTCGAGCTCGCTCGCCTCGCTGCTGCTCGCCACCCGCCGCGCGCGGGAAATTACCACGCTGATCGTGCTCATCGCTCTCATGTCACTTGCTCCGGTCGTCGCAGTGCTTGCCTCGGTCGACTGGAATCGGGACGGTCTGGCCGTGCTCAAATCCGTCGCGGATGTCGCGGGCTGGACGCCTCTGGGAGCGGTGTGGTCCGCACCGGCTGAGGTGGCATCCGGCAATGTTGGCGCCGCCGTGCTCAAGCTGCTCATCTCCCTCACGGTCGTGGGGCTGCTCTGGTTATCCTGGCGTGCACTGGTGGGATGGCTGCTTATCTCTTCCCCGCGTCGGGAGGGTGGCACGCACTATCGGGGACTCGGCTGGTTCGGTCGGCTGCCGGACTCGCCGGTCGGCGCCATCGCGGCCCGGAGCGTCACCTATTGGATCCGCGACGCGCGGTATCACACTGCCCTCCTGGCCGTGCCGGTTGCGCCGTTGTTGTTCGTGATCGCGCTTGCGGTCGCCGGTGTTCCCGATTCTGTGCTCGCGCTCGTACCGGTGCCGGTGATGTGCCTGTTCCTCGCCTGGTCGACCCACAACGACGTAGCCTTCGACAGCTCGGCGGTGTGGCTGCACCTGGCATCGAACGCCCCGGGCTGGGCCGACCGATTCGGGCGCCTGGTTCCTGCCCTTCTCATCGGCATCCCGCTCGTGCTTATCGGCTCGCCAATCTCGGTGGCGATCTCGGGGGACAACTCTGTTCTGCCGTCACTGATCGGCGTGAGTTCGAGCCTGCTCTTCGCAGGGCTCGGGGTGTCGAGCGTGGTCTCGGCCCGCTTCCCGTACCCGTCGGTGCGCCCGGGAGACAGTCCCTTCGCCCAGCCACAGGCGAGCGGTACGGGCGCAGGCCTCATCCAGTCGGTCGCCTTCTTCGCCGCGATTGTGCTGTCGCTGCCCGCCCTGTTGTTCGCCGCGCTGGGCCTTCTGAACCCCGGCGTGCACAGTTGGCCCCTCGTGACGCTTGTGGTGGGCGTGGGACTCGGTCTGGTGCTTCTCGCACTCGGGGTGTTGTGGGGCGGACGCATCTTCACCCGTCGGGCTCCTGAGCTCCTGGCGTTTACGCTGCGCCAGTGATCGTGACGTCGCCGCCTGCGGCCGCGTAAAATAGTGGAATGAGCGGCGACACACAGCAAGGCGGCGGCGGCACAGACACGCTGGACCGCGAACTCGAAGAACTTCTGAACCAGGAGCAGATCGAGGAGGGTGACCACGAACGCTTCTCGCACTATGTGCAGAAGGAGAAGATCCTTGCTTCGGCACTCAGCGGCAAGCCGGTAATCGCGCTGTGCGGCAAGGTGTGGACGCCGGGCCGCGATCCGGAGAAGTTTCCCGTCTGCCCGACCTGCAAAGAGATCTACGACGGGCTGAAGAAGTAGTTCGCAAGCACGGTGCTGCGCGAGCTCAGGCTGAGCGAACTGCGCCAGATTGTTGGGTGACGGCGCGAGAGGCGACCACGTGGCGCAGTTCGCGTACTCGGCGAAACGCATCGGTGGACAACTTCGGCGCGAAACCGCTTCGAGCGCGAGGCTCGACGGATGGTCCGTCCGTCAGAACTCCCCTCCTGGCTTGAAGCGGCGCCGTTTTCCTGCGCGACCGGTCTGGCAAACGGGGTCTCCCGGCGACGGCTAAGGGCAGGGGATCTGACCGCGCCCTTCCACGGCATCCGGCAGTCACATCCCGTGCCGGAGGGCATCGCCTGGAAGTGTCGGGCCTACCGGGAACGGATGCGCCTGGATGCCGCGTTCAGCCATGAGACCGCGGCGCTATTACTCGGGCTCCCGCTGCCGCTCTACCTGCACAGTCCCTCCCTCGATGTCTCGATCCCGCAGGGACATCATCCACCGAATGGCGCTGGCGTGGTCGGGCACGAGGTGGCGAACCGACTCTGGGCTCATCGCGATCTCGTACACCGGGATTTCGCCCATGATGCCCTGTTCGTGCTGCCGATCGTCTCGGCCGCCCTTATGTGGTCGCAGCTCGCCAGCGCGCTCGATCTCGATGACCTGGTCGCCCTGGGCGACGCGCTGGTGACCGGCCCCGAAGCTCTCGCGACCGTGGATGAACTGCGGCTTATGGCGGTGTCGTGGGCAGGGAATCGTGGTTCGAAGAAGCTCCGCCAGGCAGCGGAGGAGGTGCGTCGGGGGCCACTCTCTCGGCCGGAAAGCCTGATCCGTCTGCAGGTGCTGCGAGCGGGAATTCCCGAACCTCGGCTCAACCTCACGGTTCGGGACCAGACGGGGGAGCACTTGGCAATGACAGACCTGTGCTGGCCGAAATATCGGACCCTCGTCGAGTACGAGGGCGACTATCACCGCTCATCCAGGGCCAAGTTCCGGTCAGACGTCACCAGAATGGAAATGTTTACCGACGGCGGATGGTCCGGATTGCGCGCTCACGCGGATGATGTGTTCGGCGACCCGAATCCTTTCGTCGCCCGGCTCTGGCGTCGTCTCGAACAGCGAGGCTGGCATCCTGACACAGCGCAGCCGCTCTGGGTTCCGCCGGCGAGGCGCTGACCGCACCTCACCGCACAGCGCCGCGAACTGCGGCATAATGTCGCGAATACGAAATCCAAGCGACAAGTCGGCGCGGTTCGCGAAGCTCGCGGGCGGATCTCAGGCGTATCGCGTCGGAATCACCGGGTCGCCGCGGCTGAGACGGAAAGCCTCCTCGGGCAGCTCCGAGATCGCTGCGGCACGATGCTCTCGAGCGAGAGCCGTTCCGGCGACCCCGCGGAATCGCTCCACCGCGACTCCGTCGACCATCAGCGGCACCAGCAACGGACGGTGGGTGGATGTCGCAGCCTCTGGCTCACCGACGTGAATCACTTCGGCGCTCGCCTTCCCTGCCGCGGTGAACTCCCGCACCGGAAACTTGCGTCCCCCGACCGAGACTTTCTCAGGAGACTGCTTGGCCACAGAGATCCATGCGCCCGCGGCATCCTTGCGCGCGGCGAGCTTGTAGACGAGCCCGGCAGCGGGGGAGCCCGACCCGGTCACTACCGAAGTGCCGACCCCGTAGGAGTCAACCGGCGCAGCGCGCAGGGCAGCGATAGTGAACTCATCAAGATCGTTGGTGACCGTGATCTTGGTGTTAACGGCACCGAGACTGTCAAGCTGGCGGCGCACGGCTGCCACCTGCTCGGGCAGGTCTCCGCTGTCGATGCGCACTGCGCCGAGGCCGGTGCCGGCCACCTTCACCGCGAGGTCGACGGCTGCGACCACGTCGTAGGTGTCGACGAGGAGGGTAGTGCCAGGGCCGAGCGCGTTTACCTGGGCGCGGAAGGCATCCTCTTCGGTGTCGTGGAGGAGGGTAAAGGAGTGGGCGGAGGTGCCCATCGTTGGCACCCCCCAGCTGCGACCGGCTTCGAGGTTGCTGGTGGCTGCGAAGCCGGCGATGAACGCTGCCCGGGCTGCCGCAACGGCGCTTCGCTCGCCAGTGCGTCGTGATCCCATCTCGGCGAGAGGGCGGCCGCTCGCGGCCGACACCATGCGGGACGCGGCCGTCGCGACCGCCGAGTCATAGTTGAGCACGCTGAGTGCGAGGGTCTCGAGGATCACGGCCTCGGCGAAGGTGCCTTCCACGATGAGGAGGGGAGAGCCGGGAAAGTAGACCTCACCCTCCTGGTAACCGGAGATGGTGCCGGTGAAGCGATAACCGGCGAGCCAGTCGAGAGCGCGGTCGTACACGACGGTGTTGTCCCGCAGCCAGTCGAGCTCGAGGTCGGTGAAGCGGAAGTCTTCGATGAGATCGAGCAGGCGCCCCGTGCCGGCGACGATCCCATAGCGCCGACCGCCGGAGAGACGGCGGGCGAAGACCTCGAAGACGCACTCGCGATCATGCGTGCCAGCACGGATAGCCGCGTTGAGCATTGTGAGCTCGTAGCGGTCGGTCAGCAGCGAAGATACGGCATCGGTCACGGTAGCCAGCCTAGCCAGCAGATTGTCCGTGTACGGTAACGCGAATGACACGCATTCGCTGGATCTTCCCCGATCAACTTGGCGACGCCTTTGACGATGGGGGGCCGATGCTCCTGGTCGAGTCCCGATCCGAATTACGCCATGCGCCGATCCACCGGGCCAAGGCCCAGCTGCTGCTCTCGGCCATCCGGCACCGTGCTGCGGAGCTCGGCGACCGGGTTGAATTTCACCAGGTCGAACACTACCGCGAGGTGGTGGTGGGTCGCGATGACCTCGAAGTGGTCGATCCGACCTCATACTTCGCCCGTCGCCTCGCGGAGTCGGTGGGTGCGAAGGTGCTCCCCAGCCGCGGCTTCATCACGGCTGAAGCAGACTTCTCCCGGTGGGCTGATGCTCGAAAGGGCAAGCCGATCATGGAGGATTTCTATCGCTGGGTGCGAAACCGCACCGGAATCCTGATGGATGGCGACGCCCCGTCCGGCGGGCAGTGGAACTTTGACCACGAAAACCGGCAGCCGCCGCCGAAGAAGGCCGCTTCGCTCGGACTGCCCGAACCGTGGTGGCCCGAAGAAGACGACATCGACCGGGAGGTGCGCGCCGATCTCGACCGCTGGCAAGCTTCGGGCGAGATTCACCTGGTCGGCGACGATGGCGCGCGTCGGTTTGCGGCGACGCGCGCAGAGGCACAGAGCGCTCTCGACGATTTCATTGAGACCCGTCTCGGCGATTTTGGCCCGTTCGAGGATGCGACGCTCACGGGCGACTGGACCATGGCGCACTCGCTGCTGAGTGCGCCGCTGAACCTCGGCCTGCTGGATCCGCGCGAGGTGATCGATCGGGTCGAAGCCGAGTATCGCGCCGGCCGGGCTCCGATCGGCAGCGTGGAAGGGATCGTGCGCCAGCTCTGCGGCTGGCGGGACTGGGTCTGGCACCTGTACTGGCGGTTGGGGGAAGACTACGTGAACCGCAACGCCCTCGGTGCGACGATACCGGTCCCTCGCGAGCTACTCGAGCTCGAAGCATCCGCGATCGAAGCCAATTGTCTCAGCCAGACGATCGGTGGAGTGCGCGAGCACGGGTGGGCGCATCACATCCAGAGGCTCATGATCATCGGCAACTGGGCGCTGCAGCGCGGCTATGACCCGAAGCAGCTGAACGAGTGGTTCATCGGAATGTTCGTGGACGGCACCCCGTGGGTGATGCCGGCGAATGTCGTGGGCATGAGCCTGTTTGCCGATGGCGGCATCGTCGCGACGAAGCCCTACGCGGCCGGCGGCGCCTATGTCAACAAGATGACGGACTACTGCGGAGGCTGCAGGTTCAATCCAAAGGTGCGGCTCGGACCGGATGCCTGCCCGGTCACCGCCGGCTACTGGGCGTTTCTCGATCGGGTGGAACCCGTGATCCGTGGAAACTTCCGGATGGCTCAGCCGCTCGCTGGCTTACGCCGGCTGAGCGACCGGGAGCAGGTGGTTGAACAGGAGCGTCATCGCACCGGTCTTTAGCACGCGAGGTATCGGCAACCGCGTCGCACTGGCCCGCGTAAACTCAGTGCCTATGGACGACGCGCCGATCGGGATCTTCGACTCCGGCGTCGGCGGACTCACGGTCGCCCGAGCGGTGATCGACCAACTGCCGCACGAATCGCTCCTTTATGTGGGGGACACCGCGCACTCGCCCTACGGGCCCAAGCCCATCGCTGACGTGCGCCGCTACACCCTCGAAGTGCTGGATGACCTCGTCGCCGAGGGTGTGAAGATGCTGGTGATCGCCTGCAACACGGCCTCGGCGGCCATGCTGCGGGATGCCCGTGAGCGGTACACCCAGGCCCTCGGCATCCCGGTGGTCGAGGTGATCCAACCGGCGGTGCGAGCGGCAGTGCGACAGACCCGCAACGGCCGGGTCGGAGTGATCGGCACGGTCGGCACCATCGGCTCCCGCGCCTACGACGACGCGTTCGCGGCGGCTCCGCACCTCTCGCTCTTCAGCGAGGCGTGCCCGCGTTTCGTGGAATTCGTCGAGGCGGGCGTCACGAGTGGCCCGGAACTGTTCGAGGTCGCAGAGCACTACCTGGCACCGCTCAAGCACGCCGGGGTGGACACCCTCGTGCTCGGCTGTACCCACTATCCCCTCATGTCCGCTGCCATCCAATACGTGATGGGCGAGGATGTCACGCTCGTCTCGAGCGCGGAGGAGACCGCGTTCGATGTGTATCGCACCCTCGTGAAGCACGGAATCGAACGGGGCCCAGCCACTCGGCCCATCCACACCTTCGTCGCGACCGGCGACTCGCCGGACGACTTCACTCGCCTCGTGCGCCGATTTCTCGGGCCGGAGGTATCCACGGTCGAACTCGTGGAAACCGGTGCGCTCTCCCTGCCAACTCTCAACCAGAAAGACGACACCCCATGAGCGCAACAGACCCGAGTACGACTCGCCCCCGCGCAGACGGCCGGTCGCTCGACCAGCTGCGACCGATCACCATCGAACGCGGCTGGAGTGACCAAGCAGAGGGATCCGCTCTCATTTCGTTCGGACGCACGAAGGTTCTCTGCACGGCTTCATTCACCAACGGAGTGCCCCGCTGGATGACCGGGAAAGGTAAGGGCTGGGTCACCGCCGAGTACTCGATGCTTCCCCGTTCCACCAATGACCGTATGGATCGCGAATCGGTGAAGGGGCGAATCGGTGGACGCACTCATGAGATCTCCCGTCTTATCGGCCGATCGCTGCGTGCCGTCGTCGACATGAAGTCGCTCGGAGAAAACACCATCGTCATCGACTGTGACGTGCTGCAGGCCGACGGTGGCACCCGCACGGCGGCAATCACCGGGGCGTATGTCGCACTCGCCGATGCCCTCGAATGGGGCCGAAGGAAGAAGTTCATCGGGCAGAATGCGAAACCGCTCATCGACAGCGTCGCGGCGGTCTCCGTCGGTATCGTCGGCGGCACTCCGATGCTCGACCTCGCCTACACGGAAGACGTGCGCGCCGAGACCGACATGAACGTGGTTGTCACCGGCCGTGGCCTGTTCGTCGAGGTGCAGGGAACGGCCGAGGGCGCGCCATTCGATCGCGTGGAGTTGAATGCTCTTCTCGATCTCGCTCTGGGCGGCGCGGCCGATCTCACCACACTCCAACTCGCGGCGTTGCAGGTGGAGAGCTTGGCCCGATGACCGGTGCGCTCGTCCCCCTGGTACTCGCCACCCACAACGCGCACAAGGTTGAAGAATTGCGGCAGATTCTCGGCGCGCGGCTGGATGGGCTCGACCTTCTGGCCTATGACGGGCCCGAGCCGGTGGAGGACGGCGACAGCTTCGAAGCGAACGCGTTGATCAAGGCGCGGGCGGCATCCGCACACACCGGTTTCGCGGCGATTGCCGACGACTCGGGGATCACGGTGGCGGCGCTGGGCGGCGCCCCTGGCATCCATTCGGCGCGGTACGCGGGCAGCAGGGACGACGCGGACAACGTGCGACTGCTCGTCACCAACCTGCAGGGGGCGGATGATCGCAGCGCCGAGTTCGTGTGCGCTGCGGCCCTCGTGCTGCCCGACGGCCGCGAGACTGTCGTGCTCGGTCGTTGGCCAGGGGCCGTGTTGCTTGAACCGATTGGCGGAGGCGGCTTCGGTTACGATCCCGTGTTCAGAGCCACCGGATACAGCGTCTCGGTGGCGGAACTGCACCCGGATGAAAAGAACTCGGTCAGTCATCGCCGTCGCGCCTTCGAGGCTCTGATTCCGATCGTTCGCGAATTGCTGTTAGGTCAGCCCACGTAGAATTTCGGCGTGAGTACCACCGCCCGCAGCACCCGCCCGGCGGCTCGGGGTCTCTTTCTTCTCGGCCCCGCCTTTGTGGCGGCCATCGCCTACGTGGACCCCGGTAACGTTGCGGCAAACCTCACCGGGGGCGCACGCTACGGCTACCTGTTGGTCTGGGTGCTCGTGGTCGCCAACCTGATGGCCGGGCTGGTGCAATACCAGTCGGCCAAACTCGGCCTGGTGAGTGGCCGCACCCTGCCAGAACTCCTGGGCGATCGGCTCAAGCCCACTGCTCGTCGACTGTTCTGGGTGCAGGCGGAACTCGTTGCCGCGGCCACCGACCTCGCCGAGGTCATCGGCGGTGCCATCGCTCTCAACCTACTCTTCGGGCTTCCCCTTTTCGTCGGTGGTCTCATCGTCGGCGCCGTCTCGACGGGACTGCTCGCCCTGCAGTCGCGGTACGGCCAGCGGCCCTTCGAAACGGTGATCATCGGCCTGCTTGCGATCATCGCGATCGGATTCCTCGCTGGGCTATTCATTACCCCACCCGACGGCTTCGCGGTGCTCGACGGTCTCATTCCGCGATTCGACGGTACGGGATCCGTGCTCCTTTCGGCGAGCATGCTCGGCGCGACAGTCATGCCGCACGCCATCTATGTGCACTCCGCGCTCGCCCGCGATCGTCACGGTCATTCAGCCACTCCGGAGGCGCGGCGCCTCATCCTGCGCACGACGCGCTTGGACGTGATCGTCGCACTCGGTATCGCCGGGATCGTCAACATCGGCATGCTCCTGCTCGCCGCCGTCAACCTTCGGAACATCGACGGCACAGACACGATCTCGGGCGCACATGCGGCAATCGGAGCCTCCCTCGGACCGGGGATTGCGCTTGTTTTCTCCATCGGGCTGCTCGCCTCCGGTCTAGCGTCGACGTCGGTCGGAACCTATGCGGGCGCGACGATCATGGCCGGACTGCTCAAGCGCCGCATCCCGGTCTTCCTGCGTCGCCTGATCACGCTGGTGCCCGCCGTCGCGCTGCTCGCCGCGGGAATCGACCCGACCGCGGCTCTCGTCGTGAGCCAGGTGTTCCTGAGCTTCGGTATCCCATTTGCACTCGTGCCTCTGCTGAGGCTCACGAACGACCCGAACGTGATGGCGGAGCAGGTCAACCGTCGGCCGATGCGTTTGGCCCTTTCGCTCATCGTCGTGCTCGTCGTCGCGCTCAACTTCGCACTCATCGGACTGACCGTCTGGGGCTGAGCGACTCCTCGCGCGGTCGAGAGAGCGCGAACGGTACCCTTGGAATCCTTATGGCTTCCGAATCCGAGTTCACCGTCCAGATTGACGATTCCCCCGGGGATCGCATCACCGCCGCTGTTGCCCGATTCGGTGAGCAGGCGGTCATCGATCGTTGCGCCTCGCTGCTCATGGGGGGCAACGAGGGTGAGGAGTTTCTTCTGGTCGTCGGTGGCCGTCATGCCCAGGGCGTGCTCGATGGTGCGCCACCGCTCTACTGGCCGGAGGTCTGGGGAGCTCGGGCACTCACCTTCGTGTGGGCCGCCACCGCGGCATCCGCAGTACATCGTGGACTCGGCGACCAGGCGTGGCGGGTGCGGGAAATGTGCGCGCGCGTGGTCTTTCTACGCCGTCTCGACGAGCGGGAGGCGCTCGCTGCGCTGTTGACGGATGAGGTCGCCCGAGTACGGGGTGCTGCCGCGCGCGCCCTGGGCGAGGTCGGGGATGCGAGTCACGTCGAAGCGCTCACGCGCCTGCTCAAGGATGACGAGAAAGAAGTGCGCCGATCCGCCCACGACGCCTTGGTGCGCCTCGAGAAGCGCACCGCCGCACCGTAACGCGAGCTCGTCGCGGAATCTGGCGCTCTAGTCACGAGGCGAGCTGTGTGCCCTCAGGCGTCAGTCCTTTTTCTGGTCAAAATACTTGCGATCGATCGTGACCTCGGCATCGGTCGGCATCACGGCTGGCTGGCCGTTGGCCTCTCGAGCGGCCTTTCGCGCCTTGAGCGATGCCTGGACGACATGGAAGACCGTGGGGATGAGAGTGAGGAGAACCACGGCGAGGAGCACAACATCCACGTATTTGATCACGAAGTCGGCGACGGGCTTGATGTTGCCGAGCAGGAAGCCGAGCGTCGTCACACCGGTACCCCAGGCGAACGCGCCGATCGCGTTGTAGAGCGAATACTTGCGGTAGTTCATCTTGCCGACGCCTGCCGCGATCGGCGCGAAGGTGCGTACGATCGGCACAAAGCGGGCGAGGATCACGGCGGAGCCTCCGAAGCGTTCGAAGAACGCATTGGTGCGCTTTACATTCGCGATGCTGAACAAGCCCGTCTCTTTCCGCTCGAAGATGCGGGGTCCGGCCTTCTTGCCGATGTAATAGCCAACCTCGCCACCCAGGAACGCCGCCAGCCCGATGGCGAGTGCGACCCACCAGACGGAGATCTGGATTGTGCCCGTGAAGGTGAGAAGCCCGGTGATGAGCAGGAGGGTGTCACCCGGAAAAATGAACCCGATGAGCAGGCCGGTCTCGGCGAAGATGATCGCGCAGACTAGGAGAAGAGCCCACGGTCCGGCTTGATGGATCAGCAGGGTCGGGTCGAGCCACGGGACGAGTGCATTGTGCAGCAAGGCGAGTACTCCAGTCATCTGTTGGTGTCAGGGTAGCCGATGGGTGCCCGACCGGGCTGGGTAAAAAAATTGGAACTGTGTGCGGAAGAAGGGACTTGAACCCTCACGCCTTGCGGCACAGGTACCTAAAACCTGCGTGTATACCAATTTCACCACTCCCGCGAGTGCGGCCCCAGTGTACCGGGCGCCCCGCGACAGGGCCTGATCGCCGCCTGTTCCGGAAGTCCGAAAAAAAATCAGGGGCCGGATGTCCGGACGACCCGCGGGCACAGTCGTACCTCATCTGCGATGGGTTGGCGGTGGTATTCAGCCGCGGACACCCTGGCGAGCCCAGCGCGACGGAGGAATCGAAGAAAACCCTGACTCCATTTCCTTGGTGGTTTATCCGCGCCTGTGGTCTTGCCGGGTTGAGGCCCAGGAGGTGGTCTCGACCGAGAATGTGGTGCACGCTCGCGACGCGACACCTGACTGCGGGGACTGCGGGAAGCGGACCCCGTAGCGGCAAAACGGTCCGGTCGTTGGCGTTCGCTCGACAGCAGAATCTCGGCGGAATGTCATCCCAACATCAGTTTTTCACCATTCCCGGGGGCTCGGTGATGATGAACTGACGCTGACCAGTGAGTCAGAATCGATCCGGTCAGAGTCGATCATGCTCGGCTGCTTCGCTCGGGATGAGGGGGATCGCCGCTGCCGGCAGCAGCGCGACCGCGGCGAAGGCGAGGGGATAACCGATCAGGCCGATCAGCGCGCCGACCGCGGGACCAGCGACCGAGGCGGCGAGAAACTGGCCCGTGTTCTGGGCGCCGAGTGCGCGACCGGCCCAAAACGATCCGGCCATTTCAGCGACGGAGGTGAAGGCAAGCCCGTTGTCGGCAACGGTGACCGTCATCGCGATTATCAGCACGATTGCCGCGGCACCCCAGCGAGGTTCACCGAGAGCGGCGAGCAACAGCATCACTACGGATGCCGAGATCGCGACCCAGCGCAGCGGACGAACGCGACTGCCGACCCGATCGCTCAGCACGCCGACCCCGATGCGCCCGATCGCTCCCACGAACTGGGCGCCGCCAACCAACAACCCGGCGGCCAGCGCCGACCAGCGGAGCTCGGTGACGAGCCAGACCAACCCGAAGATCGACAGGGTGAACTGGGGGAACACGAGCAGCAGTGACACGGCATGAATTCGCCAGAGGAACCCGCTCGACCGGTAGGGGTTGGCGGTCGGCAACCCCGGAACCCTCTCGGCGCGCGGGGGGTCACGGATGCCGATCGCGCAGGTCGCGGCGAGCACGGCGGTGAGTACGAGCGGCACGATCAGCGCGACCCCGATTCCCCCGGCGGAGGCCAGCGTCGGCACCGTCACCGCGGCGATGGTCACCCCGAGCGGCTGGCAGGTCTGGCGGATACCCATCGCGAGTCCCCGCCGATCCTTGGGAAACCAGCCGACCACAACGCGACCGCTTGCGGCGTTCGAACTGGCGGCGGCCATTCCACCGAGCAGGAAGAAGATGCCGAGGGTCAGATATCCCGTCGAGAGGATCGCGCCGACCGAGGCGAAGGCGACGAGCGCGAGACCTCCCGCGATCACCCAGCGTTCTCCGATGCGGTCTGCGAGGGCACCCCACGCGATGAGCGTGAGCACCATGCCGATCGTGGGAGTGGCAGCGAGCAAGCCGGCCTGCGCGAGGCTGAGACCTCGCTCGGTGTGCAGAAGAGGGATAAGGAAGGCCGGCACGCTGACGAACACCGTTCCGGCGGTCTGGGCGCCGACGCCGAGGGTGAGCACCGTCCACGCTCGGCGCGAATCGGGGAAGGGCATGCTCATCGACAGTGTCTTTCTGGTCCTGTTCGAGTCTAGGGACAATCCGCAACCGCACCGTCGCCCGCCGTTTACCCGGCGGCCAACTGGAGTCCGTTTCGCCTATCTAGGCTCGCAAGAACGTGAGATTCGAAGAGCGGAGAAGCAGATGAGCATCGTCGCAGTCATTCCCGCGAGGGGCGGCTCCAAGGGTATCCCGGGGAAGAACCTGCGCCCGGTTGCGGGCATCCCGCTGGTGGTGCGCTCGATCGCGGCTGCCCGCTCGTGCGGCCTGATCGACCGGGTCGTGGTCAGCACGGACGACCCCGCCATCGAGGAAGCCGCTCTCGCGGCAGAGGCGGAGGTCGTGGATCGTCCGGCACATCTCTCCGGTGACCGGGCGACATCCGAGTCCGCGGTGCTCCACGCGCTCGAGCACATCGATCCTCCCGCGGAGATCGTGGTCTTGCTGCAGCCGACCTCTCCGTTCATTGATTCGGCGGCCCTCTGCGAAGCTATTGAGCGGGTTCGAAGCGGTAGGGAAGACGTGGTTTTCTCCGCCATAGAGACCTTCGCTTTCCTCTGGCAGCTCGACGACCTGGGGCGGGCGACGGGGATCAACCATGACCCCTCCGTGCGTTCCCGACGGCAGGATCGTGAGCCGCAGTTCCAAGAGACCGGCGGCTTCTACGTGATGCGCGCCAGGGGATTCAGCCGGGCCCGCTTCCGTTTCTTCGGCAGGGTCGGTGTCGCCATCGTCGATGAGCGCACCGGCATCGAGATCGATACTCTCGACCAGCTCAGGCTGGCGAATACGATCGCGCCCCTCGTCGATCCGACTTCCTCACTGCGTCCGTCGGCCTCCTCACAATTGGAGCACTCATGACTGTCCAGATCGGCACCTCAGAGCTCGGCGACGGTGCACCGGTCTACGTGATCGCGGAAATCGGCCTCAACCACAACGGCAGCGTCGACACGGCGATCCAGCTCATCGATGTCGCCGCGGATGCGGGCGCCCAGGCGGTCAAGTTCCAGAAGCGCAGCCCGGTGATCTCCGTGATCCTGCACGCAACCTCCCGCTATCCGCTGCCCGCGGAAGAAGCGAACCTGCGCACCATCACCACCCTTCAAAATCGTTACCCCGGTGTGCCGATCGGCTACTCCGGTCACGAGTGTGGGCCGCAAATCTCCATTGCCGAAGTTGCCCTCGGCGCCGCCGTTGTCGAGCGCCAGATCACCCTCGATCGCACCCTGTGTGGGGATCGGACCATGCTTCGTCGCTTGAGCCTCGGGGTTTCGAACACCTGGTGCGCGATATCCGGATCATCGGCGAAGCGCTGGGCGACGGCGTGAAGCGGGTCTTCCCGGGCGAGCTCACCGCCCTGGCGAAGCTCAGGCGTGTTCCCGTATGACCATCACCCGCGCTGTGGCGGACGATGCGGCCGCATCCGGTGCCTCCCCGCGGGAATCCGAATCGGCACTGTCCGACAGGGTCACTGTGCTGGCGATCGCGGACTCTGACTCCTACGTCAAGTGGGGAGCGGCCCTGCTTGGGCAGGCTCCTGGCCACTGGCGGGGGTCGTTGATCGTGCTCGCAAGCCCGGTGCTGCCGAGCGCAGACCAACTCGCTGCTGCTTTGAGCGGAACGGAAGAGACCATCGGCTCGCCGCCGATCCTCGATCTCTCCGCCCTCGCGGTGGCAATCGCCACCCTCAAGCCGGATGTCGTGCTCCTGTCGGTGCGCGGAGCTCTGGTGCCGGTGGTGGTGCGCGCCATTGTCGGAGCCTCGGTCGTGCGGCCGGTGATCGTCAGCGGGCTACCGGGGATCTCGATCCCGGCGACGAAGCTGGCCGTCTCCCATCGCGCGCAGGTCGACTATTTCGTGCTGCACTCGAGGCGGGAGATCCGCGAATTCGAGGAGCTTGCGTCGCACATGGGGATCGAGATGCTCTTCGGGCTCGCCACCCTGCCGTTCCTTCCGCGGAAGCCGCTTCCGCAGAAGACCCGGGGTCGCAATCAGAACGGCGAGGTCATCTTCGCGACGCAGGCGACGGTTCCGGCACGGAAGGTCGACCGTCTCGCGCTGCTCAGCTGGCTCGCTGAGTCGGCACGTCGGCATCCATACCTGCGGGTCGTCGTGAAGGTGCGAGCCGCCCGCGGTGAACAGCAGACGCACGGCGAGCGCTTTGACTACGCCGATTTGATCGGGGAGCTCGACCCACCCGCTCCCCACAATCTCGTCGTGGCTGGGGGCGCTATGTCCGACCACCTCGCCGGAGCCGTCGGGCTCGTCACGGTCAGTTCGACCGCCGCGATCGAGGCCATCGCACTGTCCATTCCGGTGATCATCGTCAAGGACTCCGGGGTCAGTGCTGAGCTCATCAACGTCGTGTTCGACGGCAGCGGACTCTTCGGCGACTGTGGCGACGTGGTCGAGGGGCGATTCCGCCACCCGAACGCCACCTGGCTCGACGACAACTACTTCCATGCCGCCGAGCAGAACGATTGGGTCGAGGGAGTCAACGAGCTCCTCATCAGGCGCGCAACCGGCGACTTCCCGCTCAAGGAATTGGAAAAGGGCGTGCTCGGCGGAGTCCTGCGGCGGGCCTGGGATCGCAAGCGCGCGCTCGGTCGATTCGACCGCTCGTGGAGCGGCATGATCGCCCTCGTGGTGGGCACGCCGCTGCGCTGCGCGATGACCGTGCTACGCGCGGTTCGCCGTCGCCGTACCCGTTAGCGGTTCTCCCCTCTACGCCATGCCTCGCGTCGCTTCCATCGTCCAGGCGATGGCGTTCTTCTCGGTGCCGATCCGCTAGCCGATCGACGCGACAGAGCGCGCCTGTGGATAACCTCGGCACCGGTGCGACTCGTCGATCCATGATGTGGGGATGTCTACCGCCGTCGCGCTGATCGCCGAGCAAGTGCGGGAACGGGTGCGTCGCGACGGGGTCGATCTCGGCGGCGACCGGCACCGGCCGGACCACACCGTCGTCGATCGCTACGTGCGCGAAGAGGTGCGGCGCTACAGCGAACGCGCCCTCGGCGGCTCCCTGCCGATGCTGCTCGATGAGCATCAGGCTGCCCGCGAGATCGTCGCCTCGATCACCGGGTTCGGGGCGCTCCAGCCGTTCTTCGACGATCCGGACATCGAGGAGATCTGGATCAATGGGCCCTCCAAGGTTTTCATCGCTCGCAACGGGGTGCCCGAGCTCACGAGCGTGCTGCTCACCGATACCGAGGTGCGGGACCTGGTGGAGCGGATGCTGCAATCGACCGGCCGGCGGGTCGACCTGTCCTCGCCCTTCGTTGACGCCTCGTTGCCCGACGGATCGCGGCTGCACGTCGTGATTCCGGACGTGACGCAGCGGCACTGGGCCGTTAACATCCGTAAGTTCACCAAGCGCATCCGCGACCTGCAACGTCTGGTGGCACTCGGCTCGCTCAGCCATCAGGCTGCGGAGTTCCTGCGCATGTGCGTGCTGTCCGGGCAGAATATCCTCGTCTCGGGAGCGACCCAGAGCGGTAAGACCACGCTGCTAAACGCGCTGATCTCCGGGGCGCGCACCGGCGAGCGCATCGTCACCGTTGAAGAGACCTTCGAACTCGACCTCGCCGCCCGGGATGTAGTGGGCATGCAATGTCGCCAACCCAGCCTCGAAGGCACGGGCGAGATCACGCTGCGGCGGCTCATCAAGGAAGCCCTGCGGATGCGCCCCGACCGGCTCGTGGTCGGCGAGGTGCGCGAAGCCGAGTCGCTCGACCTGCTCATCGCACTCAACAGTGGGCTGCCCGGCATGTGCTCGATCCACGCCAACAGCGCGCGGGATGCCCTTGCCAAACTCTGCACTCTTCCGCTGCTGGCCGGGCGCAACATCGACTCGTCGTTCGTCGTGCCAACGGTCGCGGCATCCGTCGATATCGTCGTGCATTGCGAGCTCACGCGCAATGGCCAGCGCCGCATCACCGAGATTCTGGCCCCGAGTGGCCTCGTTACCGGCGGCATTCTCGTTGAAGCGAGCCTGATCTTCGGCCTGCAGCGTGGCATTCTCACTGCCACCGGCAGCTATCCGATGCGAACCGCCAAGTTCGACGCCGGCGGGTTCGACCTTGCTTCGATTCTGGCAGGGCTGGCCGCATGACTCTTACCCTGGCGCTCGGGCTGCTTCTCGGATTCGGGATGGTGCTCGTCATGTCGCCCTTCGCCTGGCCGACCTCGGGTGCGGGTCGCGAATCGTCGGCCGGCAGGGTCGGGATGCTGCGCCAACGGCTCGCTCAAGCTGGGCTGCATTCCGTGTCGCTGACCGCCCTCGCCGCCGTCTCGGTCATCGGAGGGCTCTCGGTGGGGGCGCTCATGTTCGCGATCGTGCCCGTCGCGGTGATCGCCCTCATCGCTGGTCTTGCGGCGCTTGCTCTGCCCGTGGCGATCGTGCAGTGGCGGGCGCACGCGCGTCGGCGGGCAGCCCGCGTGCTCTGGCCCGACATCGTCGACCACCTCGTATCGGCGGTGCGCTCGGGGCTCGCGCTGCCCGACAGCGTCGTGACCCTCGCCCACACCGGCCCGGCACCGACCAGGGAAGCGTTCGCTGACTTCGAGCAGGACTACCGTGCCACCGGCAATTTCGGCATCTCCGTCGACGCACTCAAGGCGCGCCTGGCCGACCCGGTGGCCGATCGCATCCTGGAGACGCTGCGGATGTCCCGCGAGGTCGGGGGAAGCGAACTCATCACCGTTCTGCGAAACCTGGCGTCGTATCTGCGACAGGAGGCGGCCATCCGCTCGGAGATCGAGGCGCGGCAGTCCTGGGTAATGAACGCGGCGCGACTCGGAGTGGCCGCACCGTGGATCATCCTGCTGTTGCTGGCCACGCGTCCCGAAGCGGCCGCTGCCTACAACACCGCCGGGGGAGTGCTGCTCATTGTCGGTGGGCTGCTCGTCACCGCAATCGCTTATCGGCTGATGCTCGCGCTCGGCCGCATCCCTGAGGAGCGCCGATGGTTCGTCTAGACGCGCTCTCCGGATGGGGTGTGCTCTGCGGAATCGCCCTCGGCGTCGGTCTGTGGTCGCTCGCGAGCCTCATGCCCCGGTTGAGTCGGCCGCGGCTCGCCACCCGCGTCGCGCCCTACGTCGTCGACGTCTCTGCGGGCGCGCGCGAACTCCTCTCCCGTCGCACCGTCGATCCGCTGCCGGTGGTCGGTGCACTGTTCGCACCCGCTTTCGCGCGGCTTCGATCAATGCTCGGATCGGTGCTCGGGGGGAGTGCGACTATCGAGCTGCGCCTGCGGCAGTCATCCTCCGCCCTCACCGTCGAAGCGTTCCGCTCGCGTCAGCTGGCCTGGGGCATCGGGGCAGCTCTCCTCGGGCTCACCGTGCCGCTGGCCTTGACTGGTGTACAGCCGATCGCGCCGGCCCTGGTCGCCGCGATCGTCGTGGTGGCAGCCGTATCCGGCATCCTGCTGCGCGACCGGCTACTTCAGCGCGCAGCAGCGAAGCGGCTCGCCCGCATCACCAGCGAGCTACCGACCGTGCTCGAATTCCTCACCCTCAGCCTGTCGGCGGGCGAGGGCATTCTTGATTCCCTTCGTCGGGTCGGCCGTGTGAGCCGCGGGGAGCTCGCTGCGGAGCTTTCCGCCGTGGTCACCGAGGTCAACACCGGGGTGCCGCTCGCTGAATCGCTCACCGTTCTCGCCGCCGGGATGCGCCTACCCGCCCTCAGTCGCTGCGTCGAGCAGGTGACCGGCGCCCTCGAGCGCGGCACACCGCTGGCCGAGGTATTGCGCGCGCAGGCCCAGGACGCCAGGGATGACGCAAAGCACGAACTGCTCGAAGTCGCGGGAAAAAAAGAGGTGGCGATGCTTGTACCGCTGGTTTTTCTCATCCTGCCGGTCACCATCGTCTTCGCAATTTACCCGGGCATCTTCGTGCTCCAGTTCGGCCTCTGACAGCGCATCACCACACGAAAGGACAACCATCATGGACACGATCCGCCAGCGGCTCGCCCGTGCGATCCACGGCGACCGGGGGGATGTTCCGGGCTGGGTGCTCATCACCCTCATGACCGCCGGACTCGTCATCATCATTTGGGGACTCGCCGGGCCCGCGCTCAGCGCGGTGTTCCAGCAGGCGATCCAGCGTGTCACCGGCTTCTGATCCGTCAGGGATGGGTGCCGTGCACTATCTGAGATCGATCTTGCGAGAGGATGCCGGGTCCGCCGTAGCCGAATTCGTGATGGTCGGAGCGCTGCTCACGGTGCTCACCCTCTCCGTTATCCAGTTGGGGCTCGCGCTGCACATCCGCAATACTGTGCTCGATGCGGCATCCGAGGGTGCCCGGTTCGCCGCGCTCGCCGATAGCTCGCTCGGTGAGGGCGTGGCCCGCTCCCGCGACCTGATCACCACGACCATCGGGCCCGGCTATGCGACCGACGTGAATGCGACCTATGGCCGGTACCTCGGTCATCCGTCAGCGATCGTCACCGTTCGCACGCCGCTGCCGCTCATCGGCCTGTTCGGTCTCGACGGCGGGCTGGAAGTGAGCGGCCATGCAGCGGTGGAGACTATTCCGTAGGGCGATCGCTGAGGATGTGGGCACCGCCTCACTCGAGTTCGTCACCGCCGGCATGATCCTGTTGCTGCCGATGGTCTATCTCGTGCTCACGATGGCCGCGCTGCAGGCCGGGTCGCTCGCCGTAGAAGGAGCCGCGCGCCACGCCGCGCGGGTCTACGTGCAGGCGCCGGATACCCGGGATGCCGAGGCCGAGGCCGAGCGGGCGATCCGGTTCGCGCTCGCCGACTACGGGCTCGATCCCTCGGAGGCGAGCGTGGGGATCTCCTGCTCACCCCGCCCCGCCGACTGCCTTCGGCGCCGCGCCATCGTGACGATCACCGTTGAGGTCTCAGTCGGCCTCCCGCTCGTGCCGTCCGCTCTCACCATCGGCGGGCCATTGACCGTCCCGCTCCGATCGACCGCGACCGAACAGGTCTCGCGATTCTGGGGTGCGCCGTGACGGTACGACTGGGGCGACTGAAGGGTGAGGAGGGCTCTCTTTTGCCGCTGACAATTTTCTATGGCTTCCTCTCGCTGGTGCTCATCCTGCTGGTCGTCGCGGCGACCTCGCTCTATCTAGAGCGCAAAAGGCTCTTCACGCTCGCGGATGGCGCGGCCCTGGTCGGCGCGGAGGCCTTCGCCCTCGACGACGTGTCGGTCACCGCAGGCGGGCCCCGCCCCACTCTCCATTCCGCGGAGGTGCGGTCGGCCGTAGCGGCGTACCTCGATACGGTGCCGCACGACCGATTCGAGTCGCTGCACCTCGAGTCGGCGACCACGACCGACGGCAGAAGTGCCACCGTGCAGCTCTCGGCCTACTGGCGTCCGCCGGTGGTATCGCTGCTGCTGCCCGAGGGCATCCGCCTCGACGTGACGGCCCTGGGACGGTCGGTGTTCGGCTGAGCCCATCATCGTGAGCGGCTCGGGTTTTGCCTTCGCCGTTTTCGTCGGCGGGTGGGCTGCGGAGTGGACCGCTCGCAGCCGCCCGGCCATGGCTGAGCTCCTGGTGGGAACCACGCCAGCGGGGATCATGCTGGGAGCTTGGGGGTGACCAGCATGAGGGCGTGACGGCTGCGGTACTGTCGGAAATTATGGAGGAGAGTCCCGACCGCACAGCGCACAGCAATGACGCAACAGCGGGCGTCATCTGGGATGTGCTGGTCGTCGGAGCCGGCCCCGCTGGCTCATCCGCCGCCCGTGTGGCGGCCGAGGGCGGGGCATCTGTGTTGCTCATCGATCGTGCTCGTTTTCCGCGCTACAAGACCTGCGGCGGGGGCCTCATCGGAATCTCGCTCGACACCCTGCCTGGCTCCGTTTTGGCGACCGTTGAGCATGAGGTGCGGGAGGTGCGCTTCTCGTTGCGTGGCGGTGCGCCGCGGACGCACCGCCGGGCGCTTCCGTTCCTCGCGCTGGTGCAACGCGAACGCCTTGATGAAGCCCTTGTCCAGGCGGCCATTGCCGCTGGCGCACTCTTCCGCGACTCCGTGGTGGTCAAGTCGGTGGAGGAGTCGGATGGGCTCGTCACCGTCACCACGGATGGCACACCAGAGCGCGCCAGGGTGGTCATCGGCGCGGACGGCACGAGCGGCCGCATCGGGCGTTATGTCGGGGTGCAGAACCGTGGTGTTGATCTGGCTCTCGAAGTGGAACTCTCCCGCACGCCGGAATCCCGCGCCTTCGATGGCAGTATCGCCTTCGACTGGGGTTCGGCTCCCGGGAGCTACGCATGGGTCTTCCCCAAACAGGAGGTGCTCACCGTCGGAGTCATCCAGGCGAAGGGCGAGCCGGAGCAGACCCGTGCCTACCTGGACTCTTGGCTACGAACCACCGGGCTCGACCATCTCGAGACCGAACGAAGCAGTGGTCACCTCACCCAGTGGAGGGCACCCGACTCCCCGCTGCGCCGTGGATCCGTGCTGGTGGCGGGGGACGCCGCCGGCCTTCTCGACCCGTGGACCCGCGAGGGCATCTCGTATGCGTTGCGCTCCGGATGCTGGGCAGGCGAGGCCGCCGCGGCTGCGACCTCTGGCGACTCAGTGAGCGACGCTCTTGAGACCTACGCCCGGCGGGTTCTCCGGGAGCTCGATCCAGACATCCGCGCCGGTGAACGCCTTCTGCACTTCTTTGAGAAGCATCCGCGGATCGTGCACTTCGCGCTCGCACATTCCGGCACGGGCATGAAACTGTTCCTCGCGGTCTGTGACGGTACGAAGACGCTCGGGGGAATCCTGGCTCATCGCCTCCCCAGCCGGGCTCTGCGCGTGTTCGGCTCGTGAACTCGACGGATGCAGCGAGGCTCCTTGGAGTCACTCTCGATGCGACGAGGGGGGAGATCGAGCGAGCCTTCACGCAGCGCGCACGGATGTCGCATCCCGATCGCTTCACCGGAGTCTCGTCGGCACAGTCCCAGGCCGCGGCAGCAGAGTTCATTCGCGCCACTGAGGCGCGCAACCTGCTCCTGCGCCTGGCGGCCGAGCGCGTGGGGGCAGACCGGGGGAGGGCAGACGCGGCGGCAGGTCCTCCCCGCATCACCGAATCCCTTGTGTACACGTCCGCTCCCATTGCCCGCGGGGTGCCTCGGCGCAGTGGTGCCGCCACGATCTGGACCTTCCTGCTGCTGGTAGCGAGTGTCTTCAGCTTCCTCGGTGGCACCTTGCCGCTTTCGCCCTGGAACCTGCTGTTGCTGGTGCCGCTCGACGTCTGCGCGATCGCCTTTGCCCGAACGAGTCGGCAGAGTGCTCTCGTCGGCACGCTCGTCTTCGGGGCGGTCAACGCCGCCGTCGCGGTTGCGATCGCCTCCTTCGGGTCGCTCGTCGCGCTGGAGATCCTGCTCGCGCCGGTGATCGCTCTCGTGGTGATCGGCCAAAGCCGTCGTCGGCATTTGCGCTGAACGATTCTGGCGCGACCCGTCAGCAGGAGGGAATTCAGCGCGGGTGACGTGGCGAGTAGCGCGGCACATAGCGCAGCAGCACGCCGGCGCCGACGAGTCCGACCACGCCGAGAACTCCGCTGGCGAAGGCGATGGAGACGGCCGCAGTGAGCGCCGAAAGGACGAGGGGGGAGACTGCGCCGCCGGCATCCGCGGTGAACCGCCAGGCACCGAGGAATGGCGCGGGGTTGGATTGATCGGCGAGATCGGCGCCGAGGGTCATGAGGATGCCGCTGCCAAGGCCGTTGGCGATGGACATAAAAACTGCCGCAGCAATGAACCACGGCACTGCGGAGGCGAGGTCGTGAGTGATCGCGAGCACGAGGTGACCGACGCCAAGTCCAATCATCGATGGCATCGCGCTCCACAGTCGCCCGAATCGATCCATGATCTGGCCGCTCGCATAGAACAGGCCGAAGTCGAGGGCACCGGCCGCTCCGATGATGAGGGCGGTCTGGGCGTCCGGGATTCCGATGCTCACCGCCCAGAGCGGCAGGATCACCTGGCGGCTCGCCCGCATCGCCCCGACGAGGGCCGCGCCGGTTCCGAGGCGTGCGAGCACCGCTCGACTCGCCCAGACGGTGGTGAACAGTCCGACGGACTCTGCGGCGACGAGCGCGCCATCCTCACTTTTCGAAGCGGGCACACGTTTCTCGGCCAGGGCTTCGGCGGGGTCCCGCAATACGAGTAGCAGCACTGCTGCGCCGACGCATCCCACGATGTGAACCCAGAACACCGATTGTGTCGAGCCGGTGAGGTGGATCACTGCCGCGGCGATGAACGGGCCGATGAAATAGCCAAGTCGGAAGGTGCCACCGAGGGTAGACAACGCTCGCGCCCGGAAGTGCCGAGGGACAAAGCTCGTCATGAAGGCGTGCCTGGCGAGGGCGAAGACGGCAGTGGACAGGCCGATCGCGAAGATACCGAGGCCGAGCACCCAGGGGTTTGGAGCAGCGAGGGAGGTCACCAGCCCGACGATCGAGAGAAGCGCCGCGTAGATCATCGCCGTGCGTTCACCGATGCGGCTCACGATCCAGCCGCTCGGGATGTCGCCGAACAACTCGCCGAGAAGGATCATCGACGCGATGACACCGGCGACGGCGAGTGAGGCGCCGAGGCTGTTGGCTACCTGCGGAATGATCGGGATGATGGCGCCCTCGCCCACCGAAAACAGCAGCGTCGGCAGGATGGCTGGAAGCGCGATCGATCGAAAGCTGAAGTCCGGCGCGCTGCTGCTCATCGGTCTAGAGGCTACCCGCTCAGGAGGCGAACCGCGGCACCCGGTAGGCTCATTGGCGACATGGACGAGCTCGATTTTTCTGAACAGATCGCCGACCTCCGCTCGACCTTCGCGGACATCCGCGCCGTCGTTGGCGTGGAGAAACTCCAGCGCGAGATCGCGCACCTGAGCGAGCAGGCCGGGGTGCCCGATCTCTGGGACGATACCGACAAGGCCCAGAAGATCACGTCCGACCTCAGCCACCGGCAGGCCGAACTCGCCAAGATCGTGAGCATCCAGAGCCGCCTTGACGACCTCGAGATCATGGTGGAACTTGCGAACGAGGAGGCGGATGTGTCGGCCGCGGCCGATGCGCAGACCGAACTCACGAGCATCCAGAAGCTCCTCGGAGAGCTCGAGGTGCAGACCCTCCTCAACGGCGAGTTCGACTCGCGCGCCGCCGTCGTCACGATCCGTGCCGGTGCCGGCGGGGTGGATGCCTCAGATTTCGCCGAAATGCTCATGCGCATGTACCTCCGCTGGGCCGAGCAGCACAACTATCCCGCGAAGGTGCTCGACACGAGCTATGCGGAAGAGGCAGGGATCAAGTCGACCACTATCGAGGTCGACGCGCCCTATGCCTTCGGAACGATGAGCGTAGAAGCCGGCACCCATCGCCTGGTGCGCATGAGCCCGTTCAATTCGGCAGGTAAGCGCCAGACCAGCTTCGCGGCGGTCGAGGTAATTCCGCTCATCGAGACCACCGATGTCGTGGAGGTGCCTGAAGGCGACATTCGCGTGGATGTCTTCCGCTCAAGTGGCCCGGGTGGCCAGTCGGTGAACACCACGGACTCTGCTGTGCGCATCACCCACATCCCCACCGGCACGGTCGTGTCGATGCAGAACGAGAAGAGCCAGATCCAGAACCGTGCGGCAGCGATGCGTGTGCTGCAGTCCCGGCTGCTGCTGATCGAGCGTGAACGCGAGGCCGCGCAGAAGAAAGAACTCGCCGGAGTGATCACCGCGAGCTGGGGCGATCAGATGCGCAGCTATGTGCTCGCGCCCTACCAGATGGTGAAAGACCTGCGCACGGATTACGAGGTCAACAACCCGACAGCGGTCTTTGACGGCGACCTCGACGGTTTCATCAACGCTGGCATCAAGTGGCGCAAGCGCGACCAAAGCTAGGGTAGCGGCGAGCCAGCGAAGGGTGGCATGCCGCATCCGCAGCTCTGGCGCACGATCAGGGTCGTCGTGTGGAGAGTGAACTCCGATGATTCGACTGGGGCGAGGAGTCGATCGATCGCTTCGCGTGCCATATCCGTTACCGGCTGCCGCACAGTGGTGAGGGCGGGCCAGCTGTATTCCGATTCCGGCGACCCGTCAAACCCGACCACCGCGATTTCGCCGGGAATGTTGATTTCGCCCTCGTGCAGTGCCCTCAACACGCCAAGCGCCTGCATATCGGAACTGGCGAAAATGGCCGTCGGGCGGTCGTCGCGCGCCAGTAGGGCCTGTCCGGCCGCGTATCCGCCCTCGCGGGAGTATCCCGCTGGCTCCATCGGACCAATCGGAATACCTGCGGCAACGAGCGCATCGCGCCATCCCCTCTGGCGCTGGTCGCCCGGTCCGAGTTCTCCGACATAGCCGATTCGGGTGTGGCCGTGCCAGATCAGGTGCCGAACTGCCTCCGCGGCGCCTTGGTACAGATCCGGCCCGATTGCGGGGATACCGTCGACGGCGACGAACTGATTGAGGAGCACGGTGCGGATGCCGGTCTCTGCGATTGCCGACAGAATCGGAAGGCTGACCTGCGCGGATACGAGCATGCCGTCGACCTGCCGAAGTGCGAGGCTGCGGATGCCCCCTGCCACGTCATCCGGCGGTCCGTCGAAGTTGACCATGATGAGGGCGTACCCGTTGGTCGCTGCGGCGTCTTCGAGGGCATGGCCGAGTTGTGCGAAGAACGGGTTGCTCGAATCCGGCACGATGACGCCGAACATCTTCGTGAGTCCGACCTTGAGAGTGCGGGCCGCGGCGTTCGGGCGATAACCGAGCACACGGATCGCCTCCAGCACGCGGGCCCTCGTCGCCGGGGCCACATGCCGCGGCCCCGAGTTCACCGTATAGCTGACGACGGCGGAGCTCACCCCGGCATACCGCGCGACGTCCGCACGGGTGGCACGACGGGTCTGGAGGGGATCGATCGAAGTCATCCGTCATTTCTCCCACTGGCCGATCGTCCGGACCCGCCGGTGCGGGATGAATCCGATGCTATCTTCGATTCCCGCCGCTATTTGGCAGGCCCTGGCGCGGCGAAACGGCTAGCGCAATGCGGCTAGATTGTGGCGACCCCCGACGAGCCGATCGGCAACGACGGTCGAGGGAGCGATTCTGGGGCGTCTCCGAAATCATTGATCGGCAAGCGCACACCACCCTGCAGCGCAGATTGGTGCGCGACGATCCCGGGAAGGGTGAAGCGTGCGGCGACCCACGCGTTGACAGGAGGAATGGTGCCAGTCATGACGGCAGTCACGAAGTCGTCAGCGAGAAAGTGATGACTTCCCTCATGTCCGTCGGGGGCACCGAGAAATGAGTCCGGCAGACGGGTGATGTCGTGCACGGCGGCGTGGCCGGAGGTGAATGAGGCTCGAAGTTCCGGCGCGACATGCGCGAGTGTGGCATCATCGGCATCCAGTGTCCGCCCGGTGGCGAGCAGGCTGGAGACGTCTTCAACGCCTTCTTTGTTCTGCCAGACCGAGATCTCGGCGAGCTGCTCGAAACTACCTTCGGTGCCGAAGAACCGAAAACGGGATTCGCGGATGTGCGAGGGATACCCGACGCGACGCATCTCGTTGATTCTCATTGATCCTCCACCCGCGAGTTCAAATAGGGCGGTGGCATTGGAGAAATCGTTGTCGAACATGCTCGTCTCGCGATCGAACACCCCGTCGCCGCGGTCGTCGGTCACGCCGATGCAACTGACGCTGACCGCGTAGGTCGGAAGGGCGCCGAGCACTCCGCCGATTGAGTGGGTCGGGTAGAGCATCGGCGGGTAGCTCGCGGTGCGCTTCCATTCGTCCCCACCGCTGTAGGCGTAGGCAGCATAGAAGCCGAGGTCCATGTCATGGACGTAGTCGCCCTCGGCGTAGAACACCCGGCCGAACGCCCCCTTCTCGAGTTGCCCGCGTGCATAGACGGTCGCGGGATTGTAGTAGCTCGTTTCGCCCATCATGTAGGTGAGCCCGGTCTCGGTGACGACATCGATGATCTCGGCGATCTCGTCCTCGGTGATGGCCATCGGCACTGCCGAGTAAACATGCTTTCCCGCGCGCAGCGCTTGCACCACCAGGCTCCCATGGGTCCACCGCTGGGTGAAGATCGCAATGGCGTCCACATCATCCGAGGCCAGCATCGAATCGAAATCGGGGAAGACGCCGTCGAGATCCTGTTCGGCTCGAAGCTCCTCGGCGCGCTCTGGCAGCAGATCGGTCACATAGACCCGCGAGACACCGGGATGCCGATCGAAGAGCGTCGAAAACTGTCCGGCGAACTGGCCAGCGCCGACAATACCGATGGAAAACGTCATGGGTGAACCTCTCTGAAGGTGCTCGCGAGCGAGCTCGGTCTATCGCGCCCGACGCCGCCCCTCTGGGGGCCGGAACCGACGCAGCACAGCGAGTGTAGTACGGGAATCTACTTGTGTCACTGCAGTAAATACAAGTGCACACCCATATGAAATAGACCAAAATCGAAAAGTATTGCATCGAATGGTCTACTCGTGTAACTTTGCGCCACAAGGGACAGCTGTCGACTCAGACACGGGTCGCTCAAGCCCTTGCCGTCGCGTTCGGCTACAAATTTTTCATCCCAATGGAGGTATGACTATGAAATCGCGCACACTCATCGCCCTCGCAGGCCTCACCGCCCTCACGCTCGCTCTCGTCGGGTGCAGCGGAGGAGATTCCGGTTCGTCGAAAAATGCGACGAAGCTCGAGTTCCAGACCGGGCAGGCCGTCGACTCAACGATCCTCGCTCAGCTCAAGACGATCACGAAGAAGTTCGAGGCCGACCATCCGGGTACCGAGATCGATCTCCGCACCTCGACCTCGAGCTACGAGTCCGATATCAAGGTGCGCCTCGCCTCCGGTAACGTCCCTGATATCTGGTGGACCCACGGCTGGTCGCTTCTGCGTTACAGCAAGTTCCTCACCCCGCTGCAGGGCCAGGCCTGGGCGAAGAACTTCAACCCGGCGCTCGATGCCGCGATGAAGAACGACAAGGGGCAGTTCTTCGCGTTCCCGGTCGACACGGATGTCGCGGGAATCCTCTACAACAAGTCCGTGCTCAGCGACGCCGGCATCGACCCGGCCAGCCTCACCACCTGGGACGCCTTCGATGCGGCCGCAGGCAAAATCAAGGCGAAAGGTGTCGCGCCCATCGTCTCCTCGGGCAAGGCAGCCGGCCCCGCAGGCAACCTGGCCGACTGGATCTCGCCTGGGGCGCACAGCAAGGCGCAACTCGCCGGTTTGAGCAAGGGGACATTCGACAACGCCCAGTACACGAAGGTTCTCGACCTGATCGCGTCGTGGCAGAAGGACGGCTACTTCAACCAGGACTACGTGTCCGCCTCTGCCGACGACATCGCAAAGGCACTCGGAACCGGAAAGGCCGCCTTCGTCTTCAGCCAGAACAACACGGCAAGCCAGGCGCTCACCTACAACCCAGACGCCAAGATCGGCTATATTCCGGTTCCGTCGCTCGACGGGGGGAAGCCGTACCTGATCGGTGGCGAGATGAATGCTTTCGGAATCTCCAAGTCCACAAAGGACATGAAGACTGCCAAGGCCTACATCGCCTACCTTGCATCACCAGAGAACGCCGCCGTGCTCGCCAAGGCCGCTGGGTCCATTCCCGGACTCACCGATGTGAAGCCGGATCTCGGCGTGCTTCAGTCGAGCTATGACACGGTGGTCAAGCCCGGCGACTTCCCGCTGGTGCCGTACTTCGACCGGGTCTACCTGCCCAACGGCATGTGGAACACGATGGTGACGACCGCCGACTCGGTGGTCACCGGCGGCGCGGGCAGCGTAAAGACCGGTGTCTCGACGATGTCGAAGGACTTCGACCGCCTGTACGGACAAAACAAGTAGCACCGTCCCTGCCGGACGGACGGTGGCGTGCGTCGAAGACGCAGTTCTGATTCACGCCACCGTCCCCTGGTGCAAAGGAGCAGTCATGAGCCAGGCAACCGTGTCGCCGCCAGCGGCGCAGAGAACGAGAAGCAGCGCGGATCCAGGCCTCGCGGTGCACCCTCCCGGCCGTTCACGAAAGAAAGGATTCGGTGCCCGCGGAAGCGGGCTGACCAACCTGCTTTATGTGCCAGCGCTGCTGCTATTCGCAGTGTTCGCCGTCTATCCGCTGATCAGCGGAGTTGGCTACTCCTTCACGAACTGGGACGGCTACAGCCAGGACAGGCCCTTCGTCGGCCTGCTGAACTACCTCCGCCTCTTCCGGGACGACACATTCCGTCAGGTGCTGGTCAACACTTTCATCTACGGGATCGGCAGCATGCTGATCCAGCAGATCCCCGGGCTCGCCCTGGCTCTCGCCCTCGATCGCCCGATGCGTGGCCGGGGTGCTGCGCGAGCGATCATCTACCTTCCGGTGCTGGTCTCCCCGGTGATCATGGGCACGATGTACTACCTGCTCTTCCAGTTCAACAATGGGGCGTTCAACGACATCGTCGTCGCGCTCGGCGGTGAGCGGATCGCCTGGCTGAGCCAGCCGTCAGGAGCGGTCGCGATCGTCGTGGCGGTGAACTCGCTCCAGTTCGTCGGAATCTCGATGATCATCTATCTGGCCGGACTGCAGTCCATACCGCAGACCTACTACGAAGCAGCCATGCTGGATGGTGCGGGAGCCTGGCAGCGCTTCACCGGGATCACCGTCCCGCTGCTCCAGCCCGCGTTCGCCACGAGCATCGTGCTCAATCTGATCGGCGGTCTCAAGCTCTTCGACGTGATCAAAGTCATGACCAACGGCGGCCCGGGTTATTCCACCAACTCGGTCTCGACTCTCATCGGTATCACCTACTTCGAGAACCAGAGTGCCGGCTACGCGTCCGCGATGGGCGTTGTGCTCTTCATCATCATCGCAATCTTCACCCTTGCGCTCAACGCCCTTCTCAACCGTCGTCGTCTGGAGCAGCAATGACCGCCAGTACCGTGCAGCCTGCACCGAGCATCCGTCGATCCGACTCATCCCGCGCGAGAGATCGCAGCCGTTCACGTTCGAAGCGGTGGGTGAGCGCCATCATTGGCATCGCGCTCGCCCTCATCGTCATCGTGCAACTCGTGCCGTTTTATGTGACCCTCACCACGGCGCTCAAAGCCAAATCCGACCTGTCATCGCAGTGGTCCTTTCCGTTCGCCACCCTGTTCGTTGGGAACTTCCGGACCGCGATCGAGGATGGCGGCATCCTCCGCTCCATCGGCAACAGTGTGTTGGTCACCGTCGTCGCGACTGCGCTGGTGTGCATCGTCGGGTCGCTGGCGGCGTACCCTCTGGCCCGGCGGCAGACCCGGCTCAACAAAAGCGTCATGCTGCTGATCGTCGGGCTCATCATGATTCCACCCCTCAGCGTGCTTGTGCCCCTGTACTCCCTCCTCAACCAGCTGCATGCCATAAATACCTACTGGGGCATCATCCTGGTGATGACGACCGGTCAGCTGCCGCTGGCCATCTTCCTGTATGCAGCATTCATGCGGTCGCTTCCGCTCGCCGTCGAAGAGGCAGCGGTTGTCGATGGCGCGAACCTGCTCCAGGTGTTGTTCTATGTCGTGTTCCCGATGCTCAAGCCCGTGACCGTGACCGTGGTCATCCTCACCGGCGTGGGGGTCTGGAACGAATTCGCCCTGTCCTCGTACGTGCTGACCGATCCAGCGGTGAAGACGATCGCCCCGGCGATCGGATCGTTCTTCTCGAGCCAGACGAGCAATCTCGGAGCGGCGGCAGCGGCATCTCTCATGGGTGTCGTGCCGGTGCTGATCGCCTACCTGTTCCTGCAGCGCTACTTCATCAAGGGAATGGTCGCCGGTGCCGATAAATGAGTCTGACCGACCGCCACACCCCTGGTGCTATTTCGAGACACCACTCCGCGCGGCTGAGGCCACCCGAATTTCTGAGAGTCAAGGTATCCGGCCTGTCGCTCTTCCCGATTCGGGAGTACGTCCTTAGAGTCGAACGGTCATGATTCGGTTCGATCAAATAACCAAGCTCTACAAAGGGAACGCGCGCCCGGCGCTCAACGCGGTGACGCTTGAGATCCTGCGCGGGGAATTTGTGTTCCTCGTTGGAGCATCCGGCAGCGGCAAGTCCAGCTTTCTTCGGCTCGTGCTGAAGGAGGAGAACCCCTCCACGGGGCAGATCCATGTGCTCGGACAGAACCTCGGGCAACTCACCAGTCGCAAGGTTCCCTATTTTCGGCGCAATCTCGGCGTGGTTTTTCAGGACTTCCGCCTGCTCCCGCAGAAGAACGTCTTCGACAATGTGGCCTTCTCACTCCAGGTGATCGGCAAGTCGAAGGGGTTCATCCAGGAGGCGGTTCCGGATGTCCTGAAGATGGTCGGTCTCGCCGGCAAGACCAACCGGCTTCCTCACGAACTCTCCGGCGGTGAGCAGCAGCGCGTCGCGATAGCTCGCGCCATCGTGAACAAGCCCGCTATCCTGCTGGCGGATGAGCCGACGGGAAACCTCGACCCCTCAACATCCGCTGGCATCATGACCCTGCTCGAGCGCATCAGCCAGAGCGGAACCACGGTGATTATGGCCACCCACGATGCGGGAATCGTCGACCAGATGCAGCGTCGCGTGATCGAGCTGGTCAGCGGCCAGATCGTGCGCGACGAACGCCAGGGCGGCTACCAGACCCAGACCATTCCCGTGCAGGGCTTCGGGCCGGCATCCGTCTCGCGCTCCAATCTCGGCATCGCCGGGCAGGCCGAGGAGGTCACCGGATGAGGTTCGGCCTGATCATGTCCGAGGTCGGTAACGGCCTGCGTCGCAACATCTCGATGGTCGTCTCCGTCGTGCTGGTGACGTTCATCTCGCTCACCTTCGTTGGCGCCGCGATCCTGCTGCAGTTTCAGATCGGGCAGATGAAGGGCTACTGGAACGACCGCGCCCAGGTGTCGGTCTACATGTGCACTGACTCCTCTACTGCGGGACAGTGCAACCTGGTCGAAGCGACGAAGAGCCAAAAGGCTGATGTCGAAGCCCAGCTGAAATCTCCGGCCCTGACCGGGTTGATCAAGACCGTGACATTCGAGAATCACGATCAGGTCTACAAGAACTACAAGACCTATTTCAAAGACACCACCGGTGCAGACTTCATCACCCCCGCCTTCCTCTCCGAGACGTTCTCGATCAATCTCAAGGACCCGGCGAAGGCTGACGTCATCCGCGAGAGCGTGGCGAGCCTCGCTGGAGTCGAGCAGGTCGTCGACCAACGCAAGTATCTCGATCCGATCTTCGCAGCGCTCAATGCCGCCAGTCTCACCGCGGTGAGTATCGCGGTACTCATGCTGGTGGCCGCCGTGCTCCTCATCGCCACCACCATCCGCCTGTCGGCTTTTTCGAGGCGACGGGAGCTCGGGATCATGCGTCTGGTTGGAGCATCGAACCGTTTTATCCAGACACCGTTCATCCTGGAAGGGGTGATCGCCGCGCTCGTCGGATCGATTCTTGCGAGCCTTGCCGTCGTCTCGATCGTGCGTTTCTTCGTGCAGGATTACCTCGGCACCCAGTCGCTTGACACCCCCTTCATCGGCATGTCGGAAGCGTACGTGGTCGTTCCGATTCTGCTCGTGGTTGGCGCCGTATTGGCGGGGGCGTCCGCGAGTTTCGCAATCAGCCGGTACCTGAAGGTCTAGAGCCGCACCTGTTCGGTCCGCCCCGACGAATGTCGCCCGGCGACTGGTGCCAAGTGGTGGGTACTCACACCATCACCGGGTGGTTGTGGAGTGTTGGCCACCGCGATTCTGGTCACCTCGCTAAGCTGACTTGTGACCAGTCCCCCCGAATGGGGGTGGCTGCGGTGGCCGCCCGGATGAGTCGGCGTGTGGTGGGTCCCCGTGCACTGAGTCGAAGTGCACTGAGTCGAAGTGCGCTGAGTCGAAGGAGACCCAAATGTCCAGCACCACCGAAGCTCGGCCCGCTCATCAGGATCCGCGCGAACCATTGCCCGGCGAGACGGTGGAGCTGTTCACCGATCCGGCACAGCCTCCCGTCGGTCTGCTGCAGAAGCCGAAGTGGACTCCGGCCAAAGTGGTGCTCTGGGTTCTCATCGGCCTCATCGGGGCCACCGGCTGGAGCATGGTCGCCCTCGTTCGTGGCGATCACGTCAACGCGGTCTGGTTTGTCGCATCCGCCGTCGGCACCTTTCTCATCGGCTACCGCTTCTACTCGAAGTTCATCGAACGCAAACTCCTGAGGCCGGATGACCGCCGCGCGACGCCAGCAGAGGTGCTCGACAACGGGCGGGACTTCGAACCCACCGACCGGCGGGTGCTCTTCGGACACCACTTCGCCGCGATCGCCGGAGCCGGCCCTCTCGTCGGACCGGTGCTCGCGGCGCAGATGGGGTATCTGCTCGGCACGATCTGGATCATCGTCGGGGCCGTCGCTGCGGGAGCAGTGCAGGACTGGCTCGTGCTGTTCTTTTCGATGCGCCGCCGTGGCCGCTCGCTCGGCCAGATGGCGAGGGAGGAATTCGGAGTGGTCGGTGGTGTCGCCGCGCTCGTCGCAACGCTCGCGATCATGTCGATCATCATCGCGGTGCTCGCACTCATTGTGGTGAACGCGCTAGCCGAGAGCCCGTGGGGTATCTTCTCGATTGCGATGACCATCCCGATCGCCCTGTTCATGGGTGTCTACCTTCGTTTCCTCCGCCCCGGGCGCATCTCCGAAGTCTCGTTCATCGGGGTCGCTCTTCTGCTCTTCGCGATCGTCGCTGGCGGGTGGGTCTCCCAAACGGCGTGGGGTATCGAGTGGTTCACGTTGGATAAGACGACCATCGCGTGGGCTCTCATCGGCTACGGATTCATCGCATCCATCCTTCCGGTCTGGTTGCTGCTCGCACCGCGCGACTATCTCTCGACCTTCATGAAGATCGGAACGATAGGGATCCTCGCCATCGCAATTCTGATCGTGCAACCGGTCGTTCAGACGCCCGCTTTCACGGAATTCGCTTTCAACGGCAAAGGTCCCGTTTTCGCCGGGACCCTTTTCCCGTTCCTATTCATCACGATCGCCTGCGGGGCTCTCAGTGGATTCCACGCTCTCATCTCGTCGGGAACGACGCCGAAGCTGATCCAGAAAGAAACCCAGACCCGAATCATCGGCTACGGCGGAATGCTGATGGAATCCTTCGTCGCGATCATGGCTCTTGTCGCCGCCATCTCGATCGACCGCGGCCTGTATTTCGCGATGAACGCGCCGATCGCCCTCACCGGGGGCACTGCAGAAACTGCATCCCGATTCATCAGCGGGCTGGGTAATGTCGCCGGCGGAGGGATCACCGCCGCCCAACTCAACCAGGCCGCCCAGGCCGTTGGCGAGACGTCGCTCGTGTCGCGCTCTGGGGGTGCGCCGACGCTCGCCGTCGGAATAGCGAACATCCTCGACCGGGTCATTCCGGGGCTCGATTTGCGAGCATTCTGGTATCACTTCGCGATCATGTTCGAGGCCCTCTTCATCCTCACAACGGTGGATGCCGGAACCCGCGTCGCCCGCTTCATGCTCAGCGACACCCTCGGAAACCTGAACCAGCGGTTTCGTGACCCATCCTGGCGAATCGGTGCCTGGATCTCATCGGTGATCGTCGTGGCCGCCTGGGGGAGCATCCTGCTCATGGGGGTCACCGATCCGCTTGGCGGAATCAACACGCTCTTCCCGCTCTTCGGCATCGCCAACCAGCTGCTGGCCGCCATCGCTCTCTCGGTGTGTGTTGCGATCGTCTGCAAGAAGGGGCTCGTGAAGTGGGTCTGGATTCCCGGTGTCCCTCTACTCGTCGATGCCGTCGTCACACTGACGGCCTCATACCAGAAGATCTTCTCCTCGACGCCCGGGCTCGGATACTGGGCGCAGAACGGTGTCTATCGCGCGGCGCTCGCCGAGGGGAAAACGTCCTTCGGTGCGGCGGCCAGCACCGAGGCGATGCAGGCCGTCGTGCGCAACACCGCCGTGCAGGGAACGCTGTCGATCCTGTTCGCGGTGCTCGTTGTCATCGTGCTCGCAACCGCCCTTCGCGTGAGCATCCGTGCGGTGCGGGCAGGCGGCGAACCATCCACCGAGAGCGAAATAGTCGATAGCCACCTGTATGCCCCGCGAAGCCTCATGACCACCGCAGAGGAACGAGCCGTTCAGAAGAGGTGGGCGGATGTCGCACGGTGACGTGTCGCCGACTGTCCCGGTAGCTCACGCGATGCTTTCGCCGCGGAACCGCGTGGGCTGGCTCGTGGCCTGCGGTGGGCGGCTTGTGGCGTGCGGCTCCGGTATCCGCTGGTATCTGCGCGAGCTAATGGGCGATTCGAGTTATGCGCGGTACCTCGCGCACCGGGCAACCCACAACGATCCGACGCCGCCTCTGAGTGAACGCGATTTCTGGCGCCAAAAACACCGCGACGACGAGGCCAGCCCCCGGTCGCGCTGCTGCTGACGCTGTTCCCGCGCGCTGCGGCATTGAGACAATCGGGTCGGGAGCTGTTGCGGGTGTGATTGACTACGACCCACAACAACTTCCGACTCGATCCGTATCACGTCGCGCGCGTATCTGGACCTGAAGTGCTGCGGGCGTTGGTGCCGATCCGATGGAATACCTGTCCATAGTCACGACCGCATCCGTATCCGTCGCTCGCGACAACGGCAGGTTAGAGTGGAGGGCTGCGGGCAGATCGCCTGTGCGCAATCAAATCAGGAGCGAATCGTGCCGAAGGAACGTGGCCAGAAGGTTGTGGCCACCAATCGCAAAGCGCGCCACGACTACACGATCGAAGACACCTATGAAGCGGGGCTGGTTCTCACCGGCACCGAGGTGAAGTCTTTGCGTGAGGGCCGGGCGTCCCTTGTCGACGGTTACGCCTTCGTCGAGTACGGCGAAGCCTGGTTGGATGCCGTGCACATTCCCGAATACAACCAGGGCACCTGGACCAATCATCCGCCCCGCCGCAAGCGCAAACTGCTGCTGCACAAGGCGCAGATCCTCAAGATCCTCAACAAGACCAAAGAGGGTGGATACACCATCGTGCCGCTGAAGATCTATTTCAGTGACGGACGGGCGAAGGTCGAGATCGCCGTAGCCAAGGGTAAGCGCGAGTACGACAAGCGCCAGGCGCTGCGTGAGCGCCAAGACAATCGTGAAGCGGATCGGGCCATGTCGGCCCGGCGTAACCTCGGCGACTGACGGCTCAGCTGGCCTGTCTTCCCGGGGATCGTACCCGGTGACGACCGTGCTGCCATTCGTCAGCCATGCGGCCGAACCTTTGACCGCGAGGCTGACAAATAGCAGCATGGTGCGGCCGGATGCCCGACCACGAGCGCGACCACGAGCCCGACCACGCGCCCGACCACGCGCCCGCGTGAGGTTCAGCTGGCGACGAACCGCGCGTCGACCACCGCGTCGACCTCGATGTCTTCCGGGGTGAGTGACAGGTCCGGCGCGGCGCCGGTGGCCATCAGCCGCGACATCGAGTGGACGCCTCCGTCATCGGATGCCCCAACCCGGTCGCCGAGCATACCCGGATCGGCGAGAGCCACCGCCCGCACCGAGCCGAGTCCGATGCTCTGGGCATAGACGCTCGCTTTCGCCACGGCATCCTTCACCGCCCGAGATCGCACCTCGGCGATGACCGCGGTCTTTCGCCCCTCGGTGAGTGCCCAGGCGATATCGCCGACGGTGACGCCGTCGAGCACGGCGACCCGTTCGATCCACTCGGCCATCGCCGCGAAGTCCCTGAACTTGACGCTGAATCCCACACGCGAGTGGAAGACCGGAGGCAGTTGTACGCCGTCCTGGCTCCACGGCCGGAAGCTCCAGACCTGGATGCTGTCGCTCGACCACCACGCGACCGGGCCGGCGGCGGGGGAGTGAAGCGCGGAGACGAGCGAACGCACCGTGGCTGACGCTGCCACTGTTTCGGAGAACACCGGCTCTCGGTCCGCCCCTTCGAATCCGACCGAGAGCCGCACCGTTGCGCGCTCCGGAGGGGAGAAGGACGAGAATCTGCCCTGCACGGTGATGATGGTGTCGGTCACACTGTCTCCCCATTATCGAAACTGTGGTCGAAGTCGTTATCGAAACTGCTGTCGAAGCCGCAGTCGAAGCTGTCCCCGTATCCTGCCATGCCGTGGGCGGTGGCGGAAGCCGCGCTTCCGACGTATGCTAGAGGGCTGCCGAGAGGCAGCAGGGCCCGCGTGTTGGGCCGTGACAATTCAACAGCGCGCGATAGCTGCTCACACTTCTTGATAGACGAGAAGGTGCACCTGGGGATGATCGGTTTCGACATTGCCTGCGTGAGTGTGAGAAGCGGGTCGAGGATGCAGGGTTATCTCGTAAACGATCTCTGCAAACAATAAGTGCGAAATCTAACCGCGCTGACTTCGCTCTCGCTGCATAAGCAAGAGCACTAATGAAGTCCGTCAGACCGGGGATGCTCCCTAACCGGATCCTGGCGTAATTTAGGGAGATTGCTGCGGTGCTGTGTCTTAGGGCACCGTGGGACTTTTACTGGGGCTGGGCTTGTCGGATTAGATGCCAGTGGCAAATTCCGGAGCCGAGTAGAACGCTTTCACTGGATACACCCGTAGAAGGCATATGACCACAGCAGTGGACGGGGGTTCAATTCCCCCCATCTCCACCCTGGCGACTATCGCGCGTTGTTGACTGTTGCAGAGACCTGCCGACTGTGGCATCCGTGGTGCTGAAGGCGGGAACTCGACGCATGGCCAGGAAGCGCGAGCAGCGCCCGGGTGCGGCCCGTATCACCCCAAGCCGTCCGTATGAGCGGACGCCGGTGGCGGGGCCGATCTCAGTGGAGCGCGCTGTCGAAGAGGGCCTTCTGATCGCCCGATCGGCTCTCACCATGGACGTGAAGAATCGCATCATTGTGAGTGTCCTGCGCGACGATCACCGTTTCGACGCGATCGAGACGGCCTCTTGGGTCGCGCTCGAGCTGAAACATCTCTCGCTCGAGCAGGCCGAGTATGCAGAGCGAATGAATCACCTCGCGGTGGAAGTGACTAACCGGCACGGCCCTCGTCGACATGAACACGACTATGGCCCACGCGACTATCGCCTACTTACCCGCCGGGGGCTCGCTTACGCGTCGCTGTCCGACGAGCTGGCCCGCCTGGTGGATGAGCCGACCTTCGTCGAAAGCGTGGTGGAGGATGCCCGTGCCCAGGCCTGGTCTGAGCTCGGAACCGCCATCCAATCGCGCCTCGATCTCGGACCGATGCAGCAGCCGGATGCTGACTACGTACTCGAACGCGACACCCGCCTGCGCGCCTTTATCGCGATCGACTTCGCCCGTTTACGGCACAGTGCGGGCGAAATCGCTGGCACCTGAGGATCGGTGCGCCTACCCGTCCGCGTCGGTCCACTCGCCCCACCCGTACCCACGGGCTGGGGTGGGTGAGGCCGAGATCCCGGAAGACAGGGACTGTGGCAGTTGGCGCGGTTAGAGCAGAGCGGAGACCGCGAAAGACGGCTCTGTCTTCTCGCGAATCTGCTCGATCGACACCCCGGGGGCTATCGACACCAGGGTGAGTCCCGCGGCCGTCAGATCGAAGACGGCAAGGTCGGTGATGATGCGATCGACCACACCGACCCCGGTGAGAGGAAGCGTGCAGGATGTCACGATCTTCGGTGATCCATCCTTCGCAGAGTGTTCGGTGAGCACGACCACCCGGGGCGTGCCGGCCACCAGATCCATTGCTCCGCCCATGCCCTTGACCATTTTGCCTGGCACTGACCAGTTGGCGAGGTCGCCGGTGGCGGACACCTGCATTGCACCGAGGATCGCCACCTGCACATGCCCACCGCGGATCATGCCGAAGGAGACGGAGGAGTCGAAGAAGCTGCCGCCCGGCAGGATCGTCACAGTCTGCTTTCCGGCATTGATGAGGTCGGCATCCTCCTCGCCGTCTAAGGGGAACGGCCCCATGCCGAGCAGTCCATTCTCGCTCTGAAGGGTCACGCGAACCCCCTCCGGAATGTGGTTGGCCACGAGAGTGGGGATTCCAATGCCGAGGTTCACATAGTCACCGTCGTGCAGCTCTGTTGCCGCGATCGTTGCCATCTCGTCCCGCGTCCAGCTCATGCGCCGACCTCCGTTGTTGTGCTTCTGCCGGGATTCGGGCGCACCGTGCGTTGTTCGATGTCTTTGGGGCGATCCCTAGCGAGCACCACGCGGTGCACGTAGACGCCCGGAGTGATCACGAGGTCAGGGTCGATGTCGCCGACCGGCACGATAGATTCCGCCTCGACCACGGTGAGCCGGCCGGCTGTGGCGACCACCGGGTTGAAGTTGCGGGCCGAGTACCGGTAGACCAGATTGCCCTCGGTATCGGCCAGATGAGCACGGACGAGGGCGATGTCGGCGACGATGCCGCGCTCTCGGATGTGCACGTGGCCATCGAAGGTTTCGTGCTCTTTGCCCTCGGCCACCAGCGTGCCGACACCGGTGCGAGTATAGAAGGCCGGGATGCCTGCCCCGCCCGCCCGCAGGCGCTCCGCAAGGGTGCCCTGCGGCGTGAATTCCACCTCGAGCTCGCCCGCGAGGTAGAGCTCGGCGAACAGTTTGTTCTCGCCGACATAGGAGGCGATCACTTTGGCGACCTGGTGGCTCTCGAGTAGCAACCCAAGGGCCTTGCCGTCGACTCCCATGTTGTTGGAGACGATGGTGAGATTTCGGACTCCGGAATCCCGCACAGCCTCGATCAGGTCTACCGGCACCCCGCTCAGGCCGAAGCCGCCGACGGCGACGGTCATGCCGTCGCTGAGCGCTCCGGCCAGGGACTCCGCCGCACTGTGGTGCACTTTCGTCGATCGACGCACTGTCGACATGCGGTCCTCTCCGTCGAGGCGGGAAGGCCGAAGAGCGCAGCCCGCATGAGATGGACACTAGATAACCGGGAGAGTGGCTGTCAAGTCGCACCCAGACTGTGCACAATCGCAGATACCTAGTGCGAAAACGGCGGTTGACCCGCAATTTGAGTGCAGGAATACTCATTAGGTCTGGGTTTTACCGGCCCGGCACGCTGCCAGAGCTGCCAGGAAAGAGTACTGATGATCACCTCGAGCACCCTCCCCACTCCCACGGAAGCCGGTCCTTTGGCTGGGCTGCGGGCTCTGGTCACCGGGGGAGCGAGCGGCATTGGAGCCGCTGCCTCGCGGGCGCTCGCGGCGCGCGGAGCTCATGTCGTGATCGCGGATGTGGACGGCGAGGCGGCCGAGTCGGTCGCTGCCGAAATCGGCGGCTCGGTCTGGACGGTCGACCTGCTCGATGCGAACGCCGTCACCGATGCGGCTCTCGCCGGACCGCTCGACGGGGTCGATATCCTCGTCAACAACGCCGGTATCCAGAGGGTGAGTGCGATCGAGGAGTTCGACCCGGCTGACTTTCGACGCATCATCTCGCTGATGCTCGAGGTGCCATTCCTGCTGATCCGCGCCGCCCTTCCCGGCATGTACGAGCGCGGGTTCGGTCGCATCATCAACGTGTCGTCGGTGCACGGCATCCGCGCCTCCGCCTTCAAGAGCGCCTACGTGAGCGCGAAGCACGGACTCGAGGGGCTGTCGAAGGTCACCGCGCTCGAGGGTGGAGCACACGGCGTCACGAGCAATTGCGTGGCGCCGGGCTATGTGCGAACCCCGTTGGTTGAAAAGCAGCTCGTGGACCAAGCGGCGGTGCATGGCATCCCCGAGTCAGAGGTGCTCAGCCGCATCATGCTCACCGAGAGCGCGATCAAGCGGCTCGTGGAGCCAGAGGAGGTCGCATCCCTCATCGCCTGGCTCGCCTCTCGGGAGGCCGCGATGGTCACCGGTGCCAGCTACACGATGGATGGTGGCTGGTCGGCGCGCTGAGGCTCTGCAGTCAGCGGCGGGAAAGGCCGAGCAGGGCCGCTTCCGACGCCGCGGTGCGGTCCCGGAGCGCATCGGCCACGGCGGCCACCGCGGGTTGCCGCAGGGACTCGCTGCGTAACACCATCCAATACGGCAGCTGTTCCGCGAATTCATCGGGGAGCAGTCGCATCAGGTCGGCATGACGATCGGCCATGAAGCACGGCAAAAAGCCGATGCCCGAACCGGCACGGGTGGCCTCGACGTGCACGAACACGTTGGTCGAGCTGATCGAGTCCCGCATCGTTGGCACCAGTCGTCGGGGTGCATCCAAATCGTCCACCTGCAGCATCGAGTCGACGAAGTAGACGAGCGGATGCTCCATCAGCTCCGCAGCATCCGCCGGCGTGCCGAATTGCGTGAGATAGTCGCGCGAGGCATACATGCCGAGCACGTACTCACCCAGTTTCACGGCTTCGGCGCGGTGCACCTGCGGGGCGCCAACCACGACCTCGATGTCGAGGCCGGAGCGATGCTGCATCGCGCGGCGCGTCACCGTGAGGATCTCGACGCTGAGATTCGGATGCTGCCGCCGCAGCGCGGTGATGGCCGGGGTGGCGATGTAGGCACTGAACCCATCGGTGGCCGACATGCGCACCACGCCGCTGAGCTGGCGGGAATCTTCCCCGGTGTTTCCGAGCGCGACAATCGCCGACTCCACCTCTTCGGCGGCCAGCACCGCTCGACGGCCGAGCTCGGTGAGCTCCCACCCGCCGACGGTGCGGGAGAGCACCCGGCCGGCGAGCGTCTTCTCGAGAGTAGCGATGCGGCGCGAGACCGTGGTGTGGTTGAGGCCGAGGCTCTCGGCGGCGGAGGTGAACCGACCCGTGCGCGAGACAGCGAGTAGCACGAGGAGGTCGTCGGGGTTGGGGGCGGGGGATGTCGCGGCAGAGTCAAGCACATCTGCAAGTATGCAGATAAAATGTGCGCAAGTGGTCATTGAGGCACCGGCGGTCTGCAGCAATACTCAGTGGAGCCCGACCGCCCGCCCTCACGGGCGTTCGGTCCCATCGACAGGTGTCAGAGACGACACTGGAGGAGAGCGACATGAGCGTCAGTAGAAGCGTCGGAACGGCCCGAAATGTGGAATCTGCGCAGCCGGGGGGCGGGGGACCGGCAGACGGCGCGACCACTACCTCTGGACTGCGCAAGATCGTTGCCGCCTCCATGGCCGGCACGGTCGTCGAATGGTACGAGTTCTTCCTCTACGCCACCGCCGCGAGCCTCGTCTTCGGCACCTTCTTCTTTCCCAACGCCGGCACCCAGCTCGACGGCATCATCGCCGCCTTCCTCACCTACGCGGTCGGGTTCGTTGCCCGCCCCATCGGTGGAATTGTCTTCGGGCAGATCGGCGACCGCCTCGGGCGCAAGCACACCCTCCAGGTGACGATCATCCTCGTGGGCGTCGCGACCTTCCTGATGGGCTGCCTGCCCGGCTTCAACACCATTGGCTACTGGGCGCCGGCACTGCTCGTCGTGCTGCGCTTCATCCAGGGCTTCGCTGTCGGTGGCGAATGGGGAGGCGCCGTATTGCTCGTCGCCGAGCACAGCCCCGAGAAGTCGCGGGGATTCTGGTCGAGCTGGCCACAGGCGGCGGTGCCGATGGGCAACCTCCTGGCCACCCTCGTGCTGCTCACGATGTCGTGGATCCTGCCGAACGACCAGTTCCTCAGCTGGGGGTGGAGGGTCGCCTTCTGGCTCTCGGCCGTCATTGTGGTGATCGGGTACTACATCCGCTCGCACGTCAACGAGGCGCCGATCTTCCTCGAAGCCCGTGCGCAGGTGGAGGCGGAAAAGGCCGTCAGCTACGGCGTGACCGAGGTGCTGAAGAAGTACCCCCGTGGAGTGCTTCAGGCGATGGGACTACGGTTCGCCGAGAACATCCTGTACTACACCATCGTGAGCTTCTCGATCGTCTATCTCGTCACAGTGCACAAGTACAACACCAGCCAACTGCTGCTCGCCCTCCTTATCGCGCACGGCGTGCACTTCCTGGTGATCCCGCAGGTCGGTCGACTCTCTGATCACTTCGGTCGCAAGCCGATTTATTTCATCGGTGCGGTGCTCGGAGCGACCTGGGCGTTCTTCGCCTTCCCGATGTTCGACACCCTGAATCCGGTCGTCATCGTGCTCGCGATCACGATTGGCCTCTGCTTCCATGCCTTCATGTATGCCGGCCAGCCCGCGATCATGTCGGAGATGTTCCCCACCCGCATGCGTTATTCGGGCGTGTCGCTCGGGTACCAGGTCACGTCGATCCTGGCCGGGTCACTCGCGCCGATCATCGCGACCGCACTGCTGCAGCAGTACAAATCGTGGGTGCCGGTGGCGATCTACATCGTGATTGCCTGTGTGATTACCGCCGCGACAGTGGTGACGCTGCGGGAGACACGGGGCGTCTCTCTTCGAGATGTCGACTCGGCGGATGCCCGCAAACACGGGCTCGTTCCGGCGGGTGCCACTTCGTCGCAACGCTGATCGATTCACTTGCAGGCGAGTGACACGACGTGCGGCCCGATCTCCGGATCGGGCCGCACGTGCCTGTGCCTCGTGCCCTGGTCGCGGAGCATCGCCGCCCTAGAGTGTCGAGATGAGTGAACCGAATGCACGGCGCTACCTGCACCTGGATCTCGACTCCTTTCGCCCACCGCCTCGGGTAACGGTCGCCACGCGGGTGATCACGAACGAGCGGTATCCGCAGATCGCAGCCCTGATGGTCGAGGCCTATGCGGTGACCATCGACGACGAGCACGGCGACCTCGAGGACGCTCTGGGTGAACTCGTGGCGACCTGCACCAGCTTCGCCGGCATCCCGTTCGTGGCGTTCACTTTCACGAGCCATCTCGATGCCGAGCGACCGACGCCCACGCCAGACGCTTAGGTGGGAAGAGCCGCTTAGGTGGCAAGAACCGCTTAGGCGAAGATGCGGAAATCGAGCAGCTTGTACACCGGCGTCAGCACGGCAAGGAGCGGTGCGAGCAGGCGGAGCAGATAGGTGATCACTGTCACGTGCAGGAAGTCACCGAAGGCGAACAGCCCGATACCGATGATCGCGAGGATTACCGCGGCCAGCAGCCCGTTGGTGCTCTTGAGGAACGGGGCGGCGAAGCCGACCGAGACGGCGAGGATACCGATGTCCACGAGGAAGGCTCCGGTCTCCGCAGTGGGAGCGAGGTGGGAGACCGACCACAGGGTGATTCCGATGGCCCAGCCGAGCACGAAGACCAGCCCGGCAACCGGCTTGGTGAGATCTCGTGATGCGGGCATATGATCGCTCCTTTTCGTAGCAGCCGAACAGAGACCGACCGACACGATCTTATCGTGTGAGGTGCCAAGGCTTTCGCGAGGGTGCTGCTTGCCCACTGCTGCCCCTCGACCGCGCGCAGGGTGTCGACTTCGCCTAAAGGCTTTCCGCCAGCGCCGCGATCACCCGGTCGTGAAGTAGACCGTTGGTGGCGAGAGCGGAGCCGTGCCACGGCCCGTCCTCGCCGTCGACCGAGGTGAAGGTGCCCCCCGCCTCCTGCACGATCGGCACGAGTGCGGCCATGTCATAGACCTGCAGGTCGTACTCGCCCGAGACCTCGAGCAGTCCCTCGGCGACCATCATGTACGGCCACATGTCGCCGTAGTCGCGGGTGCGCCATACCTCGCGGGTAAGTGCCAGAAACTGCGGAAGCTTGCCCGCGTTCTCCCACCGGGTCAGTCCACTCAAGCTGATCGAAGCATCCGCAAGCTCCGCGACCCGGGAGACATGGATGCGACGAGCCCGGCTGACAGTGTCGGAGCCGGATTGCGCGGTGCCAAGCCGTTCGTCGACGAATGCCCCCTGTCCGGTCGCGCCCCACCAGCGCGTGCCGAGGGCGGGTGCGCTCACCACTCCGACCACCGGCACTCCGTCGATCGCAAGAGAGATCAGCGTGGCCCAGATCGGCACCCCGCGCACGTAGTTCTTGGTGCCGTCGATCGGATCGATAATCCACTGCCGGTGAGAGTCGCCCGCGGCCCCCTGCTCCACGCCGAACTCCTCGCCGCGCACGGAGTCGCCCGCGCGGCTGTCGGCGATCGCCGCGCGCAGGGCGGTCTCGACCGCCCGGTCGGCATCCGATACCGGGGTCATGTCGGGCTTCACGGTGACCACGAGGTCGACGGAACGGAAGCGGTCCATCGAGATGGCATCCGCCATGTCCGCGAGTTCACGGGCGAGCTGCAGGTCGGAAGCACGCGAGTATTCGGTCACGATTGCAAGGTTAGGGCAGGGCTCAGGTGAGAGAGGCCAGGAGGCGCTGGAACGAGTCGAGCCGCAGCTTTCCGGATTCGCCGAGTTCACCGGCGGCCACTCGCTCGTTCATCGCGCAATCCGGTGCGTCCGGCAAGTGCGTACAGCCGCGCGGGCAGTCCTCGGCGATCGCCGCGAGGTCGGTGAACGCGCGCAGGATGTTGTCGGTGTTCACATGCCCGAGTCCGAATGATCGCACACCGGGAGTGTCGACGACCCAGCCGCTTCCCACCCGGTAGGAGATGGTGGATGACGAGGTGTGGCGCCCTCGCCCGGTTACGGCATTGACCCGCCCGATCGCGCGGTTCGCGTCGGGCACGAGGGCGTTGACGAGCGTGGACTTGCCGACACCGGAGTGGCCGACGGCGACGGTCGTATGTCCCTCGAGCAGTGCCGCGATCTCCGCCGTCGGCATCGCCCCGACACCGCTCTGCACGACCGTGATGTCGAGCCCGTCGAAGTTCGCGAGGAACTCGGTGGGGTCGGCGAGGTCGGTCTTGGTGATGCAGAGGATTGGCGTGAGCCCGGCATCGAAAGCAGCAACCAGGTAGCGGTCCACCAGTCGCGGGCGCGGCTCCGGGTTGGCCGCCGCCACGACGATGAGCATCTGATCGGCGTTCGCGACGATGATGCGCTCGACCTCGTCCGAGTCATCCGCACTGCGCCGCAGTACGGTCGTGCGCGGCTGGATGCGCACGATTCGGGTGAGGGTTCCCTCGTCCCCTGAGGTGTCGCCGACCAGGTCGACGTAGTCGCCGGTGACGATCGGCTGCTTGCGCAACTCGCTGGCGCGCGATGCCAGCGCGGCGTGCTCCTCGGCGGTGCCCTCACCGACGATCACGGAGTACCGGCCGCGGTCGACGGTGAAGACCCGTCCCGTTACGGCATCCGTGTGCTCTGGGCGGATCTTTGTGCGCGCCCGATTACCCTTGGGATTCGGCCGGTTGCGGGCCTCATAATCGGCGTACTTGTCGTCGTCTTCGTCGTCGTCCTCGGTGAGCCAGCTCATGCGTCAGATCAGGTCGAGGGGAGAGGTCGATCGGGCGCTACGTCCGAGTAGTGATCCGGCCCAGAGTTCGGGAAACTGGGGGAGCGTCTTGGCCGTCGCGGCGATATCGTCGACCAGTACCCCGTCGACGGCGAGCCCGATGATCGCGCCAGCCGTCGCCATCCGATGGTCTTCGTAGCTGTGCCACAGTCCGCCGTGCAGGGGACGAGGGCGGATGATCAGGCCGTCGTCCGTCTCGGTCACGTCTCCGCCGAGAGCGGTGATCTCCGCGACGATGGCCGCCAGTCGATCCGTCTCGTGACCGCGCAGGTGTGCGATGCCGGTGAGCAACGTCTCGCCCTCGGCGAGAGCAGCCAGGGCTGCAATGGTCGGTGCCAGTTCGCTCGCATTGTCGAGGCGGATGCCGCGCAGGGTGCCCGTTCCGGTCACCGTCAGCTCGCCCAGACCGTCCCCCGCCTCGACGAAGGACACCTCACCGCCCATGTCGGTGAGGATGGTGGCCATCTCCGCCCCGACCTGGGTCGTGTCGGCCGGCCAACCGGTGACCGTGACCGAGCCGCCGGCGACGAGCGCGGCGCCAAGAAACGGCCCGGCATTAGAGAGGTCGGGTTCGATCGCAATGTCGATGCCGGCGATCGCACCGGGTGGAACGATCCAGACTCCGGCCTCGGGGTTTTGCACCACTACTCCGCGGCGGGCGAGGGTGGCGATGGTCATGTCGATATGGGCGAGACTCGGCAGCCCGTCTCCGATGTGCCGGAGCGTAAGCCCGTTCGTGAAGCGAGCGCCGGCCAGGAGCAGACCGGAGACGAACTGGCTCGACGCGGAGGCGTCGATCTCGATCTCTCCGCCCGCGACGGAGCCAGTGGCGTACAGGCTGAACGGGAGCTTCCCCCGGCCATCGTCGCTGACATCCACCCCAAGGGCGCGCAGCGAATCGATCGTGGTGCGCATCGGTCGCTTGCGGGCCGATGCGTCACCGTCGAAAGCGACCGGCCCGAGGGCGAGCGCGGCGATCGGTGGGAGGAAGCGCATGACGGTGCCAGCCAGGCCGCAGTCGATGGAGGTTCCGCCGGAGAGTTCGCCGGGAGTGATGAGCAGGTCGGGTCCAAAGGGGGAGACCGCCGGTAACTCGACGATGCTCGTGCCGAGTGCCCGAAGGGCCTGGATCATGAGGGCGGTGTCGCGCGAGTGGAGCGGTGCCCGCAGGGTCGACGGTCCGATCGCAATCGCGGAGAGAACCAGTTCGCGGTTGGTCAGCGATTTCGATCCTGGCAGTGCGAGCCGGGCAGACAGCGGACCGGTGGCGACGGGCGCGGGCCACGGGCCGGGTTCGCCGCCCACGATGAGACCCTCGTCACCGAAGGGGTTGAATTCTGGGCCGGAATACTTGAATACGTGCATCGGTTACTAAGGGTATCGGCCCCACGGCCAAGAAAGAGGATGCCCCGTGTTAGTTCTGCTCGATCGGCCCGCAGTGTCGGGTCGAACCGTGCGTGACCCACTGTTGTTCAGCGACCAGCCTGCCCGCCCTCGCGGCGACGTAAGCTTGTCAGCGATGACCACTTCGAAGGATGACGCCGCCAACCCCGCCGAGTCTGAGGCCGTGGCACACGAGCCTGTGACGAAAGAGTCTGCGCCTGTGATGGAGGCTTCCGCCGTCGACGTACGAACACTCTTCGAGGCCCAGGCGATCCCGTTTATGGACCAGTTGTACGCCGCCGGTTTGCGCATGACGCGCAACCCCTCTGATGCTGCCGACCTGGTGCAGGAGACATTCGTCAAGGCGTTCGCCGCCTTCGCACAGTTCCAGCAGGGCACGAATCTCAAAGCCTGGCTGTACCGCATCCTCACCAACACTTTCATCAACAGTTACCGCAAAAAGCAGCGCGATCCCTACCAGGGCACTATCGACGAACTCGAGGACTGGCAGCTCGGAGGCGCCCAATCGGTAACCCAGGGTCGTTCGACCCGTTCGGCCGAGGCTGAGGCGATCGACCATCTGCCTGACAGTGCGGTGAAGGACGCTCTTCAGGCCATCCCTGAGGACTTCCGGATGGCCGTCTACTTCGCCGACGTCGAAGGCTTCTCCTATCAGGAGATCGCCGACATAATGAAGACTCCGGTGGGTACCGTAATGAGCCGCCTGCATCGTGGCAGGCGGATGCTGCGGGACCTTCTGTCCGAGTACGCGCTCGAACGAGGCATCAACACTTCCGGCACGCGTGCCCAACCTGCCACTGCTGGGAGCAAAAAGAAATGACCGACTGCGGATGCGAGAAGGCGAAAGCCGAACTCGAAGAGTACCTACACAACGAACTGGCGAAGGCGGATGCGGCGGACATCGCCGAGCACATCGCCAACTGCGACGACTGCACCGGTGACGCCCACGTCGGCATTGTGCTGACCCAGGCCGTGCAGCGCGCTTGCCGCGAAACCGCTCCGAGCGACCTGCGCGACCAGGTGCTGCTCACGCTGCGCACCCTGCAGTCTAACCACTAGCCCTCGCTCGACTGCGGCCGGGGCATCCGCCTGTCCGACCGTTCTGATGCGCCCTCCGGTCACCCGTCATCGGCCTCGGTCTCCCGCAGTGGTCTCCGACCGCAGGCTTCCGTCGCAAATGCAGGAACATGTGTGACTGGTGCGGCGGGTGTGCCCCTCCAGTCACTGTGGTAACGTCCGGTCCTGCATTTCGCACGGGGGATCGCGGCGAAGCTGTCGGAACGAGACCGGCCGAGCAGCGGCCGCACCCGCGGGCGACGGCCTTCTCCGACCGCAGGCTTCCGTCGCAAATGCAGGAACATGTGTGACTGGCGTGGCGGGTGTGCCCTTCCAGTCACTCTGGTAACGTCCCTTCCTGCATTTCGCACGGGGGATCGCGGGGAAGCTGTCGGAAGGAGGCCGACCGAGCTGCGGCCGCACCCGCGGGCGACGGCCTTCTCCGACCGCATGCTTCCGTCGCAAATGCAGGAACATGTGTGACTGGTGTGGCGGGTGTGCCCCTCCAGTCACTCTGGTAACGTCCGGTCCTGCATTTCGCACGGGGGATCGCGGGGAAGCTGTCGGAAGGAGGCCGACCGAGCAGCGGCCGCACCCGCGGGCGACGGCCCTCCGTCAAGCGAAGCGACTACCGGACGGTCAGCGCATGGTCCATCAGGTCGATGAGCTCCTGGGCGCTGCGCTTGGACGATCCCGTTGCCGGAGACGCGGATGCCGGGCGCGAGGCGACCGAAATCGAGCGGCCGGGCGTGAGCCGCTTGGCCAATTCGAGGCAGATGAACGGCCAGGCACCCATGTTCTCCGGCTCCTCCTGCGCCCAGACCAGTTCGGCCTCCGGATACTGCGAGAGCACGGCCTTCAGCTGTTCTTGGGGCAGAGGGTAATACTGCTCCAGGCGCACCAGCGCGACATCCTTCTGCTGGCGCTTATCCACCTCGGCCAGCAGGTCATAGTGGATCTTTCCGGAGTGCAGCACGACGCGCTTCACGGCACTCTTGTCGGTGATTGCCGCATCGTCGATCACTGGTTCAAACTTGCCGCTCGTGAATTCGGCGATGCTGCTCGTCGCGCCTCGCAGCCGCAGCATCGCTTTCGGGGTGAACACGATCAGCGGGCGACGAGGACGCGCATAGGCCTGGCGGCGCAGGAGATGGAAGTACGACGCTGGCGTCGACGGACGCGCCACGGTCATGTTGTTCTCGGCGCACAGTTGAAGGTAGCGTTCGATCCGGGCGGATGAATGGTCCGGCCCCTGACCCTCGTAGCCGTGCGGAAGCAACAGCACCACGCTCGAGCGCTGGCCCCACTTCTGCTCGGCGCTGGAGACGAACTCGTCGATGATGATCTGGGCACCATCGGCGAAGTCGCCGAACTGGGCTTCCCAAAGCACGAGCGCGTCGGCCCTTTCGACCGAATAGCCGTATTCGAAACCCATCGCGGCGTACTCGCTCAGCAGGGTGTCGTAGATCCAGAAGCGAGCCTGGTTGTCGCTGAGATTACCGAGCGGCAGCCATTCCTGGCCGTTGAGCCGGTCGTGCAGCACCGCGTGACGTTGCACGAAGGTGCCGCGACGGGTGTCTTGTCCGGCCATGCGCACGGGCGTTCCCTCGAGCAGCAGTGAGCCGAGCGCCAACAACTCGCCGAAGCTCCAGTCGATCGATCCGCTTCGGCTCATCTCGGTGCGCTTCTTGAGCAATTGCTGGAGCTTCGGATGCACCGTGAAGCCGGCCGGTGGATTGTCGTGAGCATCGCCGATGACGCCGATTACGGCCTCGCTCACCGCCGTGGAGGTCGGTTCCCCTGAGCGATCATCCTGCTGGGATCCCGGGCGCTCGAGGTCAGCGACCGCGTTGCCATCCGCGGTGATGATCGGCATCGAGCCGGTCTGCGCCGCGTGGGTCTCGGCAAAGGCGCGCTCGAGACGGTCCTGGAAGTCCTCGTGGGCCGCGTCGTACTCCTCCTGGGTGATGTCGCCGCGGCCGACCAGAGCCTCGACATACAGGGTGCGAACGCTTCGCTTGGCCTCGATGAGGTTGTACATGAGCGGCTGGGTCATCGAGGGGTCATCGCCCTCGTTGTGCCCGCGACGGCGATAGCAGATGAGGTCGATGACGACATCCCTGTGGAACTCCTGGCGATAGGCGAATGCGAGCTCCGCCACGCGGATGACGGCCTCCGGATCATCGCCGTTCACGTGGAAGATCGGCGCTTGGATCATCTTCGCGACATCCGTGGAATAGATCGACGTGCGACCTTCGCCGGGAGGCGTCGTAAAGCCGACCTGGTTGTTGATGTTGACATGAACGGTACCGCCGGTGCGGTAGGCGCGTAGCTGCGACATTTGCAGGATCTCCGCGACGATGCCCTGGCCGGCCATCGCGGCATCGCCATGCACCATCACCGGCAGCACGCTGAAGGTGCCAATCGGTTTGCGATCCTGCTTCGCCCGAACGATGCCCTCGAGCACGCCGTCGACGGCTTCGAGGTGCGACGGGTTAGCCGCGAGATAGACCGGGATCTGGTCGCCCTTCGCGCTGGTGAAAGTGCCCTCGGTGCCGAGGTGGTACTTCACGTCGCCCGAACCCTGCACAGTACGGGGATCCTGCGTACCCTCGAACTCCCGGAAAATCTGGCCGTAGGTCTTGCCCGCGATGTTGGTGAGCACGTTGAGACGACCACGATGGGCCATACCGATGGCGACCTCGTCGAGGTCGGCTTCTGCGGCAGCCCGCAACAGTGCATCCAGGAGAGCGATGGTGGATTCGCCGCCCTCGAGGCTGAAGCGCTTCTGCCCGACGTATTTGGTCTGCAGGAATGTCTCGAAGGCCTCGGCTTCATTGAGCTTGCCGAGGATGCGAAGCTGTTCGTCTTTGGTTGGCTTCGTGTAGACCTTTTCCACGTGCTGTTGGATCCAGGCCCGCTGGGCCGGATCCTGAATGTGCATGTACTCGATGCCGAGCGTGCGGCAGTAGGAGTCGCGCAGCACACCAAGGATTTCGCGAAGGAGTGCGGCAGGCTTTCCGCCAAATCCGCCGGTCACGAACTCGCGGTCGAGATCCCAGAAGGTGAGGCCATGACTGGAGATCTCGAGGTCGGGGTGGGTGCGTTGTTTGTATTCCAGCGGATCGATATCCGCCATGAGGTGTCCGCGCACCCGGAACGAATTGATGAGCTCTTGCACGCGAGCGGTCTTCCCCACCTGGTTGCCGAGATCCACGTGGATGTCGCTGGCCCAGTGGATCGGGTCGTAGGGGATGCGCAGGTCGGAGAAAATCTCCTGGTAGAAATCGCGCTGGCCGATGAGCAGCTCGTGCACCTTCTTGAGGAACTCGCCGGAGCCGGCACCCTGGATGACGCGGTGGTCGTAGGTGGAGGTGAGCGTGATCGTCTTGCCGATGCCGAGATCGGAGAGTGTCGTGAGCGCCATGCCCTGGAACTCGGCGGGGTATTCGAGGGCGCCTGCCCCGATGATGGCGCCCGCCCCCTTCATGAGGCGGGGAACGGAATGTTCCGTGCCGATGCCGCCCGGGTTGGTAAGGGAGATGGTGTTGCCGGCATAGTCGGCGGCCGTGAGCTTGTTGTTGCGGGCGCGGGTGACGACGTCCTCGTAGGCGACAAGGAACTCCTGGAAGCTCATCGACTCGGTGTTTTTGATCCCGGGCACGAGAAGCGCACGAGTGCCGTCGGGCTTGGGGATGTCGATCGCGATCGCGAGATTGATGTGCGCCGGAGCGACGACCGATGGCTTGCCGTCGACCTCGTCATAGAACACGTTCTGGCTCGGGAACTCCTTGAGAGTCTGCACGAGCGCCCAGGCGATGAGGTGGGTAAACGAGACCTTCCCGCCGCGGGCACGCTTGAGGTGGTTGTTGATCACGATGCGGTTGTCGATCATGAGTTTGGCCGGGATGGTGCGCACGCTCGTTGCCGTTGGCACGGTGAGGCTGGCGTCCATGTTCGCAGCGAGAGACTTCGACATGCCCTTGAGCGTCGACACTACGTCCTGGCGCTCGGAGCTCGCGGGATCCGCAGTCGCGGCCGTCGGCGCCTGGGGCAGTGACGCCGGCGCCTGGGCCGGAATGGGCTGCGGCTTTGGTTGGATCGAGGTCGTGCGTGCGACGGGCTGGCTACCGGTGGTGGTTGGGGGCTCGATCGGCGCCACATCGACCGGTGCCGGCGGGGCCACAGGCTCGGCTGGGGCCGGCGGTTCGGCTGGTGCGCTGGGCTCGGCGGGAGCGGTGGGTGGGGTCGGGGCGGGAGGAGTGGAGGACGCTTCGATCGTGGTCTGGTGGTAGCTCTCCAGAATCGGCCACCACGACTGGTCTACCGAATTGCGGTCGACGATGAACCGTTCGTACATCTCATCCACGAGCCACTCGTTCGCTCCGAATTCGCCGGAGGACCCGTCTTCAGATGCCACTCCGGTCACTTGGCTAGACACGGCTGATCGCCCACTCTCTTGTGAATTGCTACAGTCCTTGGTCACCGCTTCGGTGACGTGGCCTCGGATTCCTCGCTGGCCGCAGACGATCCAAGCTTAATCGCATTGGAGCGGCCAACCGACTCGGACCGTGAGGGATTACCCTTAAAAGCATGGAGTTTTACGAGACGACGCCGACGCACGACCTCACCTATTCCGACGTGTTCTTAGTGCCGGGGCACTCGGATGTCGGCAGCCGTCTCGGGGTATCACTCGCGCCGCAGGACGGTACCGGAGCCACCATTCCGATCGTCTCTGCGAACATGAACTCGGTGACCGGGCCGCGTCTCGCCGCGACCCTCGCCCGGCGCGGCGGACTGGCCGTGCTGCCACAGGACCTGCACCTGCAGGACCTGGATGCTGCCATTCGCTGGGTCAAGGCGCAACCGGTGGCCTTCGATACCCCGCTGTTCCTCTCCGGGGGGCAGACCGTGGCCGAAGCGCTGCGCCAGATGCCGCCGATCGGCGGCCACGGAATCGTCATCACCGACGCGCGCGGTGGGTACCTCGGGTGCATCTCGGCGCTCCGTCTCGGTACGGCGCTCCCCGATGCGCGCCTTGGTGACCTGCTGCACGGGCAGCTTGCTTCGATCGATGCAGACGACGTGGCGGATGCGCGCGCCGCTTTCGACCTGATGGTCGCCGCAGACCTCGAGTTCGCCCCTGTTCTGCACCATGGGGCGGTCATTGGCACGCTCAGTCGGACAAGTGCCCTTCGCTCAACGCTCTACCAGCCCGCCCTGGATGCCAATGGGCGTCTGCGCGTCGCAGCAGCGGTCGGCATCACCGGGGATGTCGCGGGAAAGGCGGCCGCGCTGGCTGCGGCAGGCATCGATGTGCTGGTGGTCGACACCGCCCACGGACACCAGGAGGGCATGCTGCGTGCCATTCGCAGCGTCAAGGCGCTGGGGCTTTGCGTGCCGATCGTCGCCGGCAACGTCGTAACAACCGCTGCAGTGAAGGATCTTGTGGATGCGGGGGCGGATATCGTCAAGGTGGGGGTCGGCCCCGGCGCCATGTGCACCACTCGCATGATGACCGCGGTCGGGCGCCCGCAGTTCTCTGCCGTTCTCGAGACGGCCGCGGCCGCTCGCCAACTCGGCGCTCACGTGTGGGCGGACGGAGGGGTGCGTTATCCGCGGGATGTGGCGCTTGCGCTTGCCGCCGGCGCGGCATCCGTCATGATCGGATCCTGGTTCGCCGGCACGATCGAGGCGCCGGGAACACTCGAGACGGATGCCACCGGTCGGCTCTACAAGGAGAGTTGGGGCATGGCATCCACGAAGGCTGTTCACGATCGCTTCGATCGCCTCGACCCGTATGAGTTGGCTCGCAAGACGCTTTTCGCGGAAGGAATCTCGTCGTCGAAGATCTACCTCGATCCACTGCGCCCCTCGGTTGAGGACCTGCTCGACATGATCACGTCTGGGGTGCGATCGTCATTGACCTACGCGGGAGCTTCAAACCTCGCCGACTTCCACGAGCGGGCACTGGTGGGGATCCAGTCGGCGGCGGGGTATGAGGAGGGCAAGGCGCTTCCGGTCAGTTGGTAGGCGCGGTCCCGTACACTTGATCGAATAATGGACGACCCCCCTTCATGGCGCCGTGCCCCGTTCGCCCCTGTTGGCGAATTCGTCGCTTGCGGTGATGCCCGTGTATGAGTTGGTCATGCTCGGAGTCGGACTCCTGCTCACTGTCGGCACCGGATTCTTTGTGGCCTCCGAGTTCTCGCTGGTCAATCTCAACCGATCTGATCTCGAGTCCCGGCTCGCGCGGGGTGAAAAGCGCCTCGGCCTCACCATCGGCGCGCTCAAGGTCACGTCGACCCATCTCTCGAGTGCCCAGCTCGGTATCACCCTCACGACCCTTCTCACTGGCTACACGATGGAACCAGCGATCGGTGCGCTCCTCTCCGGGCCGCTCGGCGCGTTCGGCCTCTCGACCGCGCTGACCACCGTGGTCGCCTCCGCACTGGCAATCATCGCCGCGACCCTTGTCTCGATGATCGTGGGGGAACTGGTGCCTAAGAACTTCGCCCTTGCGCTTCCGTTGCCCACCGCCAAACTGGTGATTCCCTTCCAGGTGGGATTCACGGCGGTATTCCGTCCGTTCGTGACACTGCTCAACAACACCGCGAACGTGATCCTCCGGTCGATCGGGATCGAGCCGAAAGAGGAGCTCTCGTCGGCACGGACGGCAGAGGAACTGCGCTCTCTCGTGCGTCGATCGGCCACCGAAGGCAGCCTTGACCGCGATACGGCCACTTTGCTCGCCCGCACTCTCGTATTCAGCGAACACATCGCCGCCGACGTGATGACACCCCGGCCGCGCGTCTCCAGTGTCGATCGCTCCGACTCCGCTCACACCGTCATCGCTCTGGCCCAGCAGACGGGATTTTCGCGGTTCCCGGTGATCGACGATTCTCTTGACGATGTGGTCGGCCTTGTGCACGTGAAGCAGGCCGTGGCCGTGCCGCGTGAGAAGAGACCGGATGTGCCGGTCTCCGCCCTGCAGACCGACGCCTTGCGCGTGCCAGAGACCATGAAACTCGACGTGCTGCTCGGAGAGTTGCGCGGCCGGGGCTACCAGATGGCTGTCGTCGTGGATGAGTATGGCGGCACCGCCGGGGTCGTCACCCTCGAGGACCTCGTGGAGGAGCTCGTCGGCGAGGTCTCCGATGAGCACGATCGCACCCTCGCGGGGGTTGTTCGCTCGCGGGACTGGCTCACTTTCCCCGGCATGCTGCGCCCGGACGAATTGCTCGAGCGGGCGGATGTCGTGATCCCTGAAGAGGGACCCTACGAAACTGTCGGTGGCTTCATGATGAGCGAACTCGGGCGCCTGCCATTTGTCGGCGACAGCGTGGCGGTCGAGGGCGGCGAGTTCCGGGTCGAGCGGCTGGACGGGCGTCGCATCGATCGCGTGCGATATACGCCAACGGCGGATCCGTCGGCGGCCCCGGATGGGGCATCCTCATGACAGGCGGCTGGGGCATTGCATGGTTGGTGATCCTGCTGCTGATCAATGGCTTCTTCGTCGGCGCGGAGTTCGCGGTGATCTCGGTCCGACGCTCGCAGATCGAACCCCGGGCTGAGGCGGGAGGTCGTGCTGCGAAGTCGACGCTCTATGCGATGGAACACGCGACGATGATGCTCGCGACCAGCCAACTCGGCATCACCGTGTGTTCGCTACTCATTCTCAATGTCTCCGAGCCGGCCATCCACCATCTGCTGGAGTATCCGCTCGCACTCACCCGACTGCCCGAGGAAGTGGTTGGCACGATCGCATTCATCATCGCGCTGATCATCGTCTCGTTCCTTCATGTGGTGATTGGCGAGATGGTGCCGAAGAACCTCTCCTTCTCAGTGCCGGACCGCGCTGCGCTCATCCTGGCGCCGCCACTGGTCTTCATCTCGATGGTTTTCAGGCCGATCATCTACGCGCTGAACGCAACGGCAAATGGAGTGCTTCGCCTCTTCCGGGTGGAGCCGAAGAACGAGGCCAACAGCGCGTTCACAGTTGATGAGGTGGCAAATATCGTCGCGCAATCAACGAAAGAGGGCGTGCTCACCGACAATATCGGCGCGCTCAACGCCGCTTTCGAGTTCACCGCGAAAAAGGTCAGGGATATCGCGGTGGGGATGCCTGATCTCGTGAGCCTGTCGGAGGCGGCGACCCCCGCCGACGTCGAGCGCGCTGTTGCCCAGAACGGCTTCTCTCGCTATGTACTCGTCAACGACGAGGGAGAGCCCACCGGCTACCTGCATCTCAAGGACGTACTCGACCTCGACGAAGCGGGTGAGTTCGACGAGCCAGTGCCACCGAAGCGCATCCGCAAGCTGATCTCGATCTCCCGCGGCATGGACCTCGAAGACGCTCTCGCCGCAATGCGGCGTTCGGGTGTGCATCTCGCGCGGGTGTTCGATGACACGGATCAGACGAGGGGAGTGCTTTTTCTCGAGGACATCATCGAAGAACTCGTCGGCGAGGTCCAGGACGCGACCCGACGCGCCTGACCAAGCTTCTGCAGGCTCGATTCAGGCTGGCCATTTTGCGCGGAGGTACTGGGCTGGCCAGTAGTCCAGCTCCACGCCCAGTTCGTGCGCGGCACGCAACGGGAAGTGCGGGTCGCGCATGATCGCGCGGGCCAGCATCACGGCATCCGCTCTACCGGAGGTGATGATCTCCTCAGCCTGCCGCGCCTCGGTGATGAGGCCGACCGCGCTGACCTCGACAGATGAGGCATGTTTCACGAAGTCAGCGAACGGCACCTGGTAGCCGGGGGCAAGTGGGATGGTCGTGCCGGAGACGAGACCACCGGTCGAGATATCGAAGAAGTCAGCCCCGGCGTCCCGTGCCCAGCCGGCGACGGTCGCGGTCTGCTCCTGGTCCCAGCCGCCGTCTGCCCAGTCCGTGGCGGAGAAACGAACGAAGAGGGCCGCAGCCTCGCCGGCCTCTGCCCGCACGGCGGCGATCACCTCGAGGAGCAGGCGGGCCCGGTTTTCGAGACTGCCTCCGTACTCGTCTGTGCGGAGGTTCGACAGCGGGGACAGGAACTGGTGCAGCAGGTAGCCGTGAGCGGCGTGCAGCTCGAGCACGTCGAATCCGGCGTCGATAGAGCGTCGGGTGGCCGCGGCGAAGTCGGCGACGATGCCGTCGATTCCGGCCCGATCGAGTTCGGCGGGGACCGCATACCCGGTGAAGGCCACCGCCGACGGTGCGACGGCCAGCCAGCCACCCTCGGACTGCGGCACCGTTCCTCGCTCGGGAGCCCAGGGCCGCCAGGTGGAGGCCTTTCGGCCGGCATGGGAAAGCTGGATGCCGGCGACAGCCCCCTGGGAGTGAATGAATGCGACGATGCGCGACCAGGCATCCCGCTGTTCGTCGCTATAGATGCCCGTATCTTCGGGGGAGATGCGGCCCTCGGCGCTCACCGCGGTTGCTTCCGTGATGACGAGACCGGCTCCGCCTTTGGCGAATCCGCCGAGGTGCACAAGGTGCCAATCGGTCGGCACACCGTCGTGCTTCTCCACCGAGTATTCGCACATCGGCGCCACCCACAGGCGATTGCGCATCGTGACGGAACGAACGGAATAGGGGGTGAAGAGGGTGGGAATCGACATGGTCACCTGTCTGCGCGGCTGTGGAGGACTACGAGGCTGTGGAGAAAACGGCGAAGGCCCGCCGCTTCGACGAAGTGGTAACCCGTGATTCCGAGCGCCACAGCGCCGTCGACGTTGACCTGCCTGTTATCAATGAAGACCATTTCGGCGCAGGTTATTCCGAGCTCATTGGCGACTTCTTGGTAGATGTCGGCCTCCGGCTTCAACTTCAGCATCTCGGCGCTCACGAACATCCGCTCGAAGAATCGGGCGATGGGGGAGTATCGGAACGGGCTCGCGAAATCGAAGCCAGCGTTTGAGAGCAGGGCGATGCGGGTGCCTCCGGCGTGAAGATCGGCGATGATCTCGAACACCTCAGGGTCGATGCTGATCCAGCCGGTGAAGTCGGCAACCCAGAGCTCGTGGATGCGTGCCTCCGACCAGTCCGCTCCGGTGTCAGCAGCTACCAGCATCCAGTAGTCGCGGATGCTGGTGGTGCCGCGATCGAGACCGTCCCGGTGGGCGTTGTAGGACGCGCGAAAGCGCACCGAATCCACCCCGGCCAGTTCTTCGAGAGCGGCGCGCGACGCCTCGCTCGGCGACAGCGAGATGACTTCGCCATAGTCGAAGACGACGACTCGGTCAGGGATGCTCAGGGCGTGCGCGGTGGTGGTCACGTCTTCCAAACTATCGTGAGACCCATGAGCACTTTCACACACTGGACCCCGCGCGATGCCGCCCGATTCATCGCCGTGCCGACACTGGATGACGACAAGTACTCCCGCGGTGTGCTCGGGGTGGTTACCGGATCGGCCGCGTATCCCGGCGCCGCGGTACTCAGCGTGGAAGCCGCGCTCCACACCGGCGTCGGGATGGTGCGCTACCTCGGTGACGAACGGGCGACGACTTTTGTGTTGCAGCGCCGCCCGGAAGCGGTCGCTGCGGCCGGTCGCGTGCAAGCTTGGCTGGTCGGCTCCGGGATGGATGCCGCGATGAGGGACACCGCCACCGCCGACAGGCTCGGCGTTGCCCTGGATTCCGGGCTGCCGATCGTGGTGGATGCGGGTGCCCTCGACCTCCTCGACCGCGTCAGCGGGCCGACGATCATCACCCCGCACTTCCGCGAGCTCTCGAGAGTGCTCGATGAATCCCCAGACGAAATCGCTCAAGACCCCGCCGAAGCGGCGACTCGGGCGGCGCACAAGCTCGGGGTGACCGTGTTGCTCAAGGGACACCGCACCTACGTCGCCGCTCCGGACGGCACCCGGCTCGTCGCGTCATCCGCCCCGGCCTGGCTCGCTACCGCGGGGGCGGGGGATGCTCTCGGCGGCATCCTCGGAGCTCTGGTGGCGACCCACTCGCGCGCGATAGAGAAGGACGGGGCGCTACTCGCGCAACTCGGCGCCACGGCCTCAGTCATCCACGGGTTGGCGGCGTCGCGAGCCAGTGCGGGCGGCCCGCTCACGATCCTTGATCTCATCGATGCGGTGCCGGGGGTGATCGCCGGGCTGCTGGTCTAGCCCGCACGCGGTGCGCCACTTCCACTTCTGGAAGTCGTCAGCGAACTCAACAACCGACCCCGCAAAACACTCGGCGGCATCACATCCGCCCAAGCCATGCGACGATCACTGTCCGACCCAGAGATACCCATCGTTGCAACGACCGGATGAATTCGCTCTTTCATTTGCGCGGCAGCGATATTCTGCGTGGACACACAGCACATCCAGTTTTCGTCAAACGCCGCACGGTATCGGCCCGCGAAGAATAAAGGGTCGATCACGTGATCTGCGATGGGACCGTCCCACCCGATCGCTCGTCCGAAATGCGCTGAGCCCTCGGGCAGGGAGCACAGCGTCGACGCATGGCTTATGACGGACATGAATGGTTCCTCTCGCCGGTGATGGGCACGTCCTGCATGAGTCGGCTGTACTGGCCGATCGGTGGCACGATCCTGAAGCAGCAGAAAGCGGACAGATGGGCAGGTGGCATCGTCGATCGCCTGGCAAACGAAGTGTAGGCCGAGTGTGTCGATCAGAAGGCACACACCTGTATGCCGCAGCTGCGGTCGCACCTGGCTGGTTCCGGAATATGCTGCTCAACCAGGTCAGGAACCGCACCCACGAACGAGTCGGTGCCAGCCCCATGAACTTTGGGCAGGAGCTCACGGCGGCGGATTCCGATCAGGCCAAGCAGGCCACGAAAGTACTGTCTCGCCCGGGTGTGGGGGAGATTCTTGATCCCCTGAAAGGATGAGAGTCACGGCAGCACCATGCTGCCGTGGCATTCCATACGCCGAGCAGCTGAAGCACCACATCGAAGGGGATGCCGATCATCGATCAGAAGCGGAGGCGCAGCCGTACCGTGCGCTCTGCCGTCGGACTGACGCTCATCGCCGCCATCACCTGGGGACTGCTCATCGCCACCATGCCGGCGCAGTCTCTTGCGGGCACTCTCACCCTGACGTTTTACGACGCGTCGGGCGCTGCGATGACCGGCCAAGCGGCACGGGATCTCGCCAGTAACAAGACCGACAACCGGAGGAACGGCTACGCGAGCAAGATCGTCGCGGCGATAGTGAATCCGACGACACTGGAGGATCTCAACACCTCGAATACGCCGATCACGCCCACCGTGAACAGAGCCGACCTCGCTTTCGCGCTGCCGACACCGGTGGCGCCAAATGGCCAGGTAGTTCATGAGTCAATCCAAGACAGAGCAGCCGAAGCTGTTCTGCGAGCCAGCCTCCGGGTAACGACCAAAAACGCTTACTGATGGTCCAGTAGACCAATGGTCTGTGACTTCGCATCGTCAGCGGGCACCACTTGTCTCGACGCTGTGGCGGCGCTGTAGCGGGCAAGTATCAGAGCGAGGGGGATGGCAGCGATTTGCGCAATCACGTTGACCGCTCCCGTGAAGTCGACGGGTTCACCGGCCCCGAGCGTGAGTCCGCCTGCTGTGTCGGCGGCGTGTTCTGAGTCGAGGGGAAGCCCGACGAAGACTGCGTACCCGTAGATGGCGATCAGCGCGACGCTGACGAGCAGTACGAGGTTGAGACCTCGGTCGTCGGCTCTGGTAAGCACTACTGCCGCCGCGCCCAGTTGAACGATTCCGGCGACCAGGAACCCGACGCCAAGGAGCGGGGATTCGCTGAAGTGTTGCGGCGAGAGGATCAGGTGGATGGAGGCGGCAGTGAGCAGGACGAGCGCGAGCAGCAGACGAATCAGCGCTTGTCTGGCCAGTGGACTAATGCGGTGTGGGGCGATCGCGGCCGCGACGAATAGAATTGCGGCGCCTGCTGCCATAACGTAAGGGCCGGGTCCGGCGCTGGGAACGGTAAGAGCGGCCGTGCTTCCGGGGTGCGCGACATATCCCGCAATCCGCCAACCGCTGTAGAGACTGTCGGCGAGGACGGCCGCAGACGCGACGAGGGCGATGGGTCGGAGGATTCGTGCGCCGCCGTGCCGTGCCGCGACGTACAGCACGCAGACCACGGCCACCATAATGCCGGCGAGGAAGCCGCCGTCGAGCGAGAGGCCGGGGACGGTCGTGAGCCCGTTGAACACGACCAACCAAGGTAGTGCTGCTCCGAGGACCATGAGGATCATGGCCGTGCCAATGAACGAGATGGTGAGTCCGCGCCGTGTTGCTACACGAACGGGGAGCAGTGGTGCGAGCGCGTGGGTAGTCATTGTGCGGCCCTTTCATCATGAGGGGCCCACCGGGGTCGCAGCATCACTGCGACCCCGGTGGGTTCACTGCCTTATTTGCGCGGACCGACTACGTTGAAGAACAGGTAGAGGTTCGTCGGGATGGGACCGAGCACACCGCTACCCGGGGTGTTGATTAGGGCGTCCATCGTCGCCTGGGACTTGCCTGCGGCGAGTTTCGCCCAAGCCGCCTGATTGGTGACGGCGACAATTTTCACATCCCACCATCCGCCCGCGTTTCCGTCGAGAATGTGACTGTGGGCCGGAAGGGACACGTTATTCACCGAGATACCCGATGTTGCTCCGAGAGCGCCATAGATCCTCGACAGGTCGATGTTCAACGGGTGATTCGGGCAACTCGCGACCCCACACATGGGTGCGGGGACCGGGTTGGGGAACAGCGGTGTCAGCACGTACAGAACGGACCGACCGGCGTTAGCTACCGGGCCGACGTTCGAGTCCTGTCCGACCTCGCAACCGCTTGGCGCAGCCGATGTGACGCTTTTGTCGCAGAAGAAGTTTTGCGGGTACTGAATCGTCACCGTCTGCCCGTTGCTCCATGCGGGTGTCTGAGCGGAGGAGACGGGTTGCACCGTCGAGCCTGACGCGAAAGCCGCCGTTCCTATCGATAGCGACGCGACGAGCAGACCGGTGAACAACGACGCCACAGCGCCGAAGCGGCGGCTTCGCCTGAGTTTGAATTTTTCCACGATGACAAATTCCTTTCACATGCGCGGCCTCGGGGGGGACAAACACGTTTCGCCTTCGAATGCAGGAGTAAGCGACCGCGGACTCAACTTTGATTCTCGGTAATGCTTGTTCGGCGCGAACATCGAATCAGATTGGTGGAGGTCCACTTTCTCGGCAAACTGTCAAGCCTCGATGGGGTGCAGCCCAGTGGAATATCCGTGCTGGGCCGCCACGGTCCCCATCCTCTTACCGGGGAATCGAGAGCACTGCTTCACCCCAGAACAGTTGCGAAGCGGCACGGGGCCGTTTCTGGAGACCCAAAAAAGCGCACGATTCCTGGGCGAGAGCGTCTTTTCTCGTATTTTGCTTATTGCCTACATCAGCGTTGCGTGCTTGGATTTGGGTGGCACCCGATTGAGTGCCGCCCTCTGTCCTGAAGGGGTTGAAGTGCTCAAAGTTGCGCGCTACCTGACCATCGCAAGCCTTGCTACTTGCGCCGCAGTTGTTGCGGTATCTCTCACCGCGGGTGCGTCGGTTGCCGGCACGGTTCCCGGCCGGAGCATGCTTGACGGTAGCCAGCCAGCGTGGGCCAACGCTCAAGCACTTCGCTCGCCTGCCGCAGCCTCCGATTACGTGAACATTCGCGTCTACCTCAACTGGCGGGACGAAGCTGCCGCCCAATTGACGGCCCAGGCGGTGTCTACTCCGGGATCGGCCAGCTATCGCCACTTTTTGACTCCCGCACAATTCCGGCAGCAGTTTGCCCCCGCCCAGTCGAGCGTCACGGCAGTGCAGCAGTTCCTTCGGGATGCTGGATTCTCGGTGGTGAACACGCCCGGAAATAATCGCTTCGTCGCCGCGGAGGGAACCGTTGCGCAAGCGCAGACCGCTTTCAGCGTGCAGCTCGGCGAGTTCGCGACATCCGGAAAAACTCTCCGTGCCCCGGAGTCGGCCGTCTCAGTCCCTTCCGCTCTGGCCGGGATAGTGCAGGGCGTGACCGGGTTGGATCAGAGTTCTGAGCTGATGGCTCCGACGAACAGCGCTGGGAACGGGCCGAGCCAGAGCCATGGCGCTCCCGGTATCGGGTTCCGGGCCGGACAGCCGTGCTCCCTGTGGTTCGGCGAGAAGACTGTCGCCACGCCGAACGCTTCCGCATACGGCACGGCCAGCAAACCCCTAGCGCCGTGTGGGTACACCCCGGCACAGGTTCGCGGCCTGTACGGGCTCGATACTGTCAAGGCGGACGGCAGCGGTCAGACCGTCGCGTTCGTGGGCGCCAATGCCAGCCCCACCCTGCAGAATGACGTGGCGCAGTACAGCAGACTGCACAGCCTCCCGGCGCCCTCGATCACGGAAATAGTCGCGCCGGGCGTTTACCGGCACCCGGATACCCCCAAGCAGGTGCCGGGGGAGTTTTACGGGGAAGAGACACTCGACGCGGAAGCGATCCACACCACAGCCCCCGGGGCCAATCTCCTTTTCGTCGGTTCCTCCAACGCCAATCAGGATTTTGACGCGAGCATCAATCACATCGTTGACAAGCACCTGTCCAATATCATTTCGATCAGCTACGGCTTCTCCGGCGAAAACGTGCCTCGTGGCTTCATCAACAGCCTGAACGGCACCTTCATTCAAGCGGTGGCTACCGGCATCGGTGTTTATGTGTCCAGCGGCGATAACGGCGACGAGACCAGCACGTTCGGAACGCCAGCCGTCGACTTCTACGCCGACAGCCCCAACGTCACAGCGGTTGGGGGCACATCTGCCGCAGTGGTCCCGACTGCGGCCCTTCCCACCGCTGCGTACGCCTCAGTCGATACCCCTGGATCGGCGGTGAATCAGCCCGGCTGGCGGCGCGACTTCGAGGTGGGTTGGCAAACAGGGCGCGACGTCATCAGCTCCACTTCGAGCGACAATCTCACAACGGCACCGTTCAGCCTGGGTGGCACGCTCGCGACTGCGCCGCCTGGCGACTTCTTTGGTGGTGGTGGTGGTGGGGTGAGCCGGATCTTCCCCCAGCCCGCCTATCAAAGCGGCGCTATTGGCTCCTCCACGGGGAGGGTAGTGCCGGACATCAGCGCACTCGCTGACCCAAACACGGGGTTTCTCGTCGGCCAAACCCAGTCCTTCAGCAACGGTACTTACTACGACGAGTACCGCATCGGCGGTACCTCCGTCGCAGCCCCGCTCACTGCGGGCATGGCGGCCGTTGCCGATCAGATTGCGGGATCACCCCTTGGATTCCTGAACCCGCGCATTTACCAGGCCTACAAATCCGCGAACAATGCCTTCTACGATGTGAATCAAGCCGCGATGTTCGGCACGTCAGTAGATCAACCGCTGCCCTCCGTCGTCCGGGTCAATTATAAGAACGGCGAAAACCTGGCCGGTGGTCTGAGCTACAGTTTGCGCACCCTCGAAGAACCGAACCAGACCCTGCATTCCACCCGCGGATTCGACACTGCCACTGGCGTCGGGACTCCCAATGGTTCCAACTTTTTCACCGCCATCAGCGCGCCACAGTAAGCGGACGACGAAACTGCTCAGCGGGACTGTCGTTCAGCTGCCCGGTGCCTGCCCACCCGAACCTTCGAGCGTGAGCGGCGGGTAAAAAGACCCCTGCCCAGACCGCGGGTAGCTCAGTTCACTCCGTAACCTTTCCGCCCTCTTCGACGATTACTGAAATGTGACCGAGCAATCGGATCGATCACGTCACGTGTTGAATCGCCGGTGCGGTTCTCGACGAATGAGGGCGCCTATGTTTTCTGTCCGCACCATGATTGGCGGGAAGACCGCTGGCCCCAACGGACGAGCCAACCGTGGCGCCGACAGCAGTGCAAACCGCGACTACCAAGCCGGTTGGACCCGACGCGACAGGACCAGCCGCCGATGGGCTGTGCACGGCCTTCACGCACGGCGGGCTCACGGCATTCTCGACCGGCTATGCCTCGCTAGCCAGCGCTGCGAAAGGAGCATCCAACATTGCGACCTACTGTGCCACGATCCCGAAGTCGGGACCGAAAGCAACCCACGGGCCGCAAAGCAATGACTTCACAAAGGCACCGAAATTACCCCCTTTACTACCCAGTTCGGCACACAAACCCACGCCAGGAGTGAACCCCAATCGCGATCACGGCAACGATCGGCGGACATAAGTCGGTTCTTGCTTGCTGTCGATAGTCGCCAAGCACCGTGTCAGCAGTTGAAGGGGCTATGTGACTGAATCGTCTTCAGTCGATCACTCCTTCGAGAATATCTATCGTGCGTCTCGCACCCGGTGTGATGGGCCACTTTCGAGCGCGAGGCGTCGAGGATCCGGAGGCAGTGACGCAGGAAGTCTTCATCGCTGTCCTTCCTAAAATCGGCAAAATTATCGGTGGAGAGGATGGCATTCGCACCCAGCTTTTCTCCACAGCGCACGCTCGCGCCGTCGATCAACCTGCTCTGCTGAAGAAATCCTGCTGGATCAGGTCGACCGCGAATCGACGGTCGCTCTCCTGGCTGCACTCAAAACGGAACACCGGGATGTTCTGCTGCTCCGCGTCGTTGCCAACCTACCGTTGGAACAGGTGGCCAAGGCATGGGTAATTCTGTTGGGTCTGTCGCGCAGCTCCCACGGCGCGCACTCCTGGCGCTCGGGAGCTACCCGAACCTCGTGGAAGAAATATTCCGGTGATCCCCTCCAGCGATCGGAGTGAGAACATCCGGGACTTGCTCTCCGAACTCGCCGAGGACGATGCCGAGGCGCTACGTCCGCTGTTGTTGTCACTGCACTCCATGTCACTGCACTCCATGTCGCTGCAGTCGGCGCCCGTAACGTCGCCCGAATTGGCGGCCAAATTCGAAACAGGAACCGCCGCCGCAGCATCGGGATTATCAACGCGGTCCCGTTCGCACATTCGGGGGTTACGCGCACTGGTGCGTCCCGCTCGCCAGTGATGGTTCACACGCCGGCAGTGCCCGCGAACGGCCGAGGCACGTCGCATCCGGCCCCTTCGCCTGGGGTTTCGACCCACCGAAACGGTGAGGCTCAGCACTCATCGGGTCACGTCAACCCGAAGTCAACTGGTCATCCCGCTCCACCGGCGGATCCATCGGGTGACAGGCACGGCCGCGCTGGTCCGTAACGGCCCTGCAAGAAGGCCTCACCGTTCTCGCCTCGTTGTTCGGCATCCGGCGGGAGGCCTCGGATGCCGTCGAGTTGGTCGGTGCGCAAGTCGGTCAACTCGCACCCGAGAGCCAACTTGGCGAATTGCTCATAAATGTTGCCGCAAGAACCGACGCCAGCGGTCTCGTCTCGAGAGGAGTCTTCGTGGTCGACGGAGGTTTTGACTATTTTGTCGGTGAGCCTTTGATTTTATCAGCACTGATGTGCGAGGCGACCGGCCGGGGTGAGGGTCAGTTGTTGGCCCGTCTCGCCGGCAACGTTGTCCTAAGCCAGGTGGAGGGGCGGCGATCCGTCATGAGCAGGTTGGTCCCGTCGATGCCGCTGAGTTGCGTGGCGTCGGCGGCGCTGAGCTGAGTTGCGTGGCGTCGGCGGCGCTGAGCGTGGAGTGGTGTCCTCACTTTGGCCGCTACTGTTATACCGCCGCGGGCAACCCGAACAGCACGACGTTGGTTCCCTTGAGCCACTCGGGTCCGACAACGAGTCGCTAACCACCGTTGAAGCGATTGTTGCATACATCCATGATCAAACTTGCCCGTCGTGCGGAGGTCTAGGCGTGGACCGGAAACCGGAGAATTGCGGCGACGGGGCCGCTTCCCGGCACCTCAGAGCCGCGCAAAGCCAAGATCCTCGCATCCGACGACAGGGCGCGCCGCACTATCTCATCGATTACGTCGTAGAGTGTCTCGTTTTCGACCGCGTTCCGGGTGATGATCCCCGTCAATTCGTCGATGCGCCCCGGAAGGCGATGGTCGATGTCTACGAAGAGCGTGTCGATCGCCCGAGATGTGGCGGCGAGGGAGACGCCAGTGAGGGTGTCGTCAGCCAGACCCCGCGACGTACTCTCGTGGAACCGCGCGATCTGGGTGGCCAAATCGGCCGAATGCGCGGCATCGAGAATCGGAGTGGCGCTCGCGGCCAGCTCGAGCGCCGACTTCTGTTCGGGATTGCCCGGGATTGTTTCCCCTCCAAGTCGTGCATAGGACGAGACCGAACGATAGATGCTCGCGAGGGGTTCGGCCGCCGCGAGAATGAGGGGTCGATTCGAGTCGGCCACGATCGGACGCAGCGCTCGGTCAACCGCTTGCGAGAACTCCCGCATACGAACCTTCGGATCTTCGGACGTGCGAAGGTGAGCGAGCGTTTGCCGGTCATTTGTGAGGTCGAGAGCCACCGTGGTCTTCAGGTCGTGGGGGAGGTCGGGCACCACAATCTCGCTGGCCGGTGAAGTGGAAGAGACTTCGATGAGTCGAACGGCGTTCTGCGACAGGGCGAGCACGAAAGCCGAGCGGGAAAAAGTGGTGGCGCGCAGCACGGGGGTGATGGCAAACCGGTCGGAAACCTCAGTGAGCCCGAGAAGCCTGTTCGCCAAGTGAAAACTGACGAGCGACGTGCCGTTCACGAAAATAGCGAGGGTCCTGGTGTCCCGGCGCCAGAAGTCTCGCTCGACCAGCAGGCTCTCGACGGCGGCGCGGATCGACTCGATGGTGTCGGCATCCGTCCCCGCGGCCTTGAGCAATTCGGTCGCCGAGCGTAGTCGAGTATGGACCTCGATTCTTGCGGTGTCCGAGGCGTCGGGCCCAGCGGCAGCGTGCACGTAGATCGACACGCAAGCCGGTTCACGGATGCTGGCGAGCCTAAATATTTCGCCCTGGGTCGGAACGTCGATGTATGGCATGAGGATGCTCCCGTCGGCCGGTGGCAAAAAGGGGGATGCGGACCATCCGATGAACCGGCTGGTAGCCGATCCTAGGAAACGCGAGTGACGCCGACAAGGCCAAAGGTCACACGGCTTCGAGGTGCCGAGCGATCCGGAGTTCGGGAGGGAAGGCTAGAGAGTACCTTTACTCTTCTTCCGCCAGCGGCTCTTCGACCGGTACCGACACTGGCGCGGGTGGGTGCACAGCGCTCGTATCCGCGCTCGTGGTCGCGGCTGCCCTGGCCGCGGCTGCGCCTCCGGCAAAGCTGCCAAGCAGGCCACGCAGGTCGATGCCGGTGGTCGATTTGAGCACCGCGTCGATCTCGGTGAATCCGCCCGCGACGTTCCTGGTGAGCTGGCTTGCGCCATCCGTAGAAACGACCGTCAGCTGGTCGATATTGCCCATCGGCGCGGCGAGCTCGTGGGCGATCTGCGGAAGCATCTCGACGAGCCGCAGCTGGATGAGCGCCTCTGACTTCTGGGCGACCGCTTCGGCCGCGAGTTTAGTCGCCGCGGCCTCGGCCTGGCCCCTGGCGAGGATTGCATCGGCCGTGGCCTTACCCTCTGCACGGATCGCCTCAGCGTTGGCGACACGGCTATCGCGCTCGGCAGTTGCGGCGATGACGCGGGCCTCCGCGGCCGCGTTCGCTGCGACCTTCACGCGGTAGGCATCCGCATCGGCGACCGCGTTCACCTCGGAGGCCAGCTGGGCGCTGCGGAGCTTCGCGGCCGCCTGCGCGGTCACCTCCTGCTCGTGCACGATGTTCTGCTGGGTCTTGGCCTCGGCGAGCGGCTTTGCGCCAGCGGCCTCTGCCGTGGCCTTGTCGGTGTCGAGTTGCAGGGCAGCCCGCTTGAGCGCGAGGGTGTTTTGCGCGATTGCCACGGCCTGCTCTGCCGCGATTGATGCCTCCTGCGATGCCTGGCCGGCCTGGGCCTCGGCCACCTCTGCCGCCTTCAAGACGGATGCCTGCTCGGCGCGACCCATATTGTGGATGTAGTCGTTGTCGTCGGAGATACCTTTGATCTCAAAGGAATCAACGTCGAGCCCCTGGCTGAGGAGCGATTCCCGAGCGGTCGACAGCACGGCCGCACCCAGCTCGTCGCGCTTCTGGATGATGGTTTGCACATCTGTTCCCCCAATGGAGGACCGGAGTGAGCCGGAGAGCACCTCGAGCGCGAACCCGTCGATGTTCTTATCGTTACCGATGAATCGTTGGCCAGCGGCGAGGATAGCGGAATGTGTGTCGCCCACCTTGACGATGGCGACAGCCTCGACGGTGAGCGTGATGCCGCGGGCATCCTGTGCCACCGCCGCGAGCTCGATCGCCCGCGAGCGCAGGCTGATCTTGAACGCCTTTTGGAAGAACGGGGTAATGAAGACGCCCGATCCGACCACGATGCGGATACCCGACTCCTCGGTTGCGACACCGGCGACGGTCTTCACCTTGGCCCGCTTGCCGGTAATGAGGATCGCCTCGTCTGGCCCTGCATTCTTGTAAATCGACTTCGCGTAGATGAGCACGATGAGGAAGACCACGATCACGGCGGCGATGATCGTCACGAGGGGATTGAGGGTGAATGGCACGACGACGTCCTTTGTTCGGTGCCCGAACGCTAACATCCCTCGAGTAATTGCACGAGTTGTTCGGCTGCCTGCGGCGTCCTCCGGCTCGCCGTGCGTCACGATCCAGTCGAACCTGCGTGCGCTCGGATCGGATCTACCGGTGCCACGCTCGGTGGCCGAATGGATACTCATATCTACTCATCCCACGCGTCGTCTTCGCCGCATACATGCTCGGCGCCAGGGCGGGTGAAGACCGATACAGGGAGATCACCCGCGTCGCGACCCGGTACTGGAACGACTCGAAAGTGAAGAAGACTCGCGCTCAGGCGCTGAAAGCACGGAACAAGGGCGCAAAGGCAGCGCGCAAGCGTTTCGGCTAGTCACGGTTAACCACCCGTATTGGGGTGTTCCGCGCTAGAGACAAGCGCCGCTTTACGCTGGTACCGTTGGCTCAGATGCAGGGGGAAACAAATACTCTGGTCTCCTGGTGATCGTGTGTCGGGCGCGGGGGCGCTCATTGGCACGATGAATTCGGGTTTGTTTCGGTTCGGGAATCGGGACTAAGTCTCGATCGCCGCCACTCTTCGGAGGGGCGGCGATCAGTCGTTAACGGGGTGGTCAGCGGGCCGGGGTTCCGCCGGGACGAATTCTTGTCGGGACGGGCTCCCAGCGGACGTGCTTCCGTCGGGATTGGCCCCAGGCACGGGCCAGGGGCTGGTGAAGGGTGACTGCTGCGACACGCAGCATCCGCTCGCGATTTCCTGATTCGCGAGCAGGGCCAGCCGTCGAAGAGCGGTGCTCGCCGAGCAGACCCGTCACCGCGGGCTGATGTCCGCTCGCGGCCTTCGGTAAGAAGACTCGGGTCGTCAGGCGGCCTTGCGCGGCTTGAACATGCGGTGCTCGTCGTACTCGACGAACTCGACGGTGACCTCGACCGCGGGTTCAACCTCTGCTTCGGCAGGCACCGGCGCGGCGATCCATTCGGTGTTCTCAATGGCGAATTCCTCGTCATCGACCGTCTGGATGTCATCGTCGACATCCACTTCGGCGAGTTCGGCCGATGAGTCGACGCCGTCACGGGTAGTGGCGGCGATCTGGTCGGCGATGTCCCGGGCGATGTATTCGGAGATCGTCTCGCCGAACAGCGAATCGGTGTCGGTGTTGGCGCGGAACTGGAGTGTCCACATGCCACCGGCACCGACGGCCGTGAGCAATCGCTCACGGACCAGGTCGAAGACGAGTTTTTGGAGCTCGGCCGACTCTTCGGGCGAGATCGTGCTGTTGTGCTTGCGTGATTCCATCACGACTCACCCTTCAAGTGCAGGTTGATAGTTGCCCCAGTATGCGGCCGACCCCTCGCGCTTGCTCGGTGACACGCCGACAGGCCGATCCGTTGCATGCTGACGGCTCCGGAGGGGACCTCAGGAGCCGTCAGACGTCAGGCCATGACTACTTGGTGAAGATCTCGTCTTCCATCGCGTCGTAGCCCTCGACCTGCGGGTCACCGTGGAGGCCGCCGCTGAGGGCGTATTCCTCTTCCGGAGAGAGCACGAGCCGATTGCGGCCGAAGAGCGCGAAGAGCGTGAGCCCGATGACAAAGATGATGACGAAGGTGATGACCGCCAGATTGAATGTCGAGTTGGCCACGATACCGATGAACGACGCGACGGCGATAGCGCCGGCAATCACAGCTCCGGCCACCCCCGTCGGGCTTTTGTATGGCCGATTCGCCCGGGGGAATTTGCGTCGAAGCACGATGAACGAGACCATCTGCATCACGTACGAAATCACCGCGCCGAAGACCGCGATGAAAAGGATGATTCCTGTTGCGGCGCCCGCAGCACCCGGGTTTACTGCCGGGATGATCAGCGCGACAACGACGAGGATCACGAAGCCCATGACACCACCGACGAGGAGCGCCACCCAGGGTGTCTGGTGAGTCCTACCCGTGAGGGACAGGAACTTCGGGTAGTACCCGGCACGGGAGAGCGAGTACATGTTGCGCCCGTACGCGAACATGATGCCCTGGAGCGAGGCGAGCAGGCCGATGAGTGCGAAGAGGGCGAGCAGAGCGGCGACGCTGTCAGGCAGGAATGCCCGGAAGCCGGCGAGCAGCGGTTCGTCGCCGTCCCCTGGCGAGACCGTGAGCGCTTTCGACCCGGTTACGGCCGGGTTGAGAAAGAGGATAAGCAATCCGAAGAACGCCAGTGTGATGATTCCCCAGACGCCGGCCTTGGGGATGTCCTTCGCGGGGTTCTTCGCTTCTTCCGCAGCCAATGGCAGTTCCTCGATGCCGAGGAAGAACCAGATGGCGAAGGGCAGCGAGAAGAGGATGCCGACGCCCCCGAACGGCAGGAAGCTCGAGTTGCCCGCGGTCGGTTTGATATCGAACAGGCGGGAGAAGTCCACGGCACCGTTGGCAATTGAGAGGATGGCAAAAAGTAGGATGACCGCCATCGAGATAATCGCGACGATCAGGGCGAACCGGAAGCCCACTGACGCACCCAGCGAGTTCAGCCCGATGAAGATCGCGTACAGGATGATCCACAGTATCCAGGCCGGCACCACCGCTCCGGTGAAGTCGGTGATGATCTGGCCCGCATATGCGGCCGAAAACAACACGATGACGGCGGTGGTCACCACGTACTCGATGGATTCCGAGATGCCGGTGATGAATCCGCCCCACGGCCCGAGGGCAGCCCGGGCGAACGAGTAGGCGCCACCGGTGTGCGGCATGGCCGCGGACATCTCGCCGATCGAGAAAATCATCGTGAAGTACATGATCACGATGATGATGGTCGCAATCAGCAAACCTCCCCATCCGGTGGTGGCGAGACCGACGTTCCAGCCGGAGAAGTCGCCGGAGATGACGGCCGCGATGCCGATGCCCCAGATTCCCCAGAACCCGGCCGTGCGCTTGAGGCTGCGTTTCTCAAAGTAGCCGTCTTCGGCTTTCGTGTAAGTGACGCCGGAGACAGTGTTCTTGGGCATTCATTCCTCCAGGAGCGGATCATCGGGAGCCGGGCGCGATGAGTCACCGCGTCACGCTTATCGGAGAGCATGGCGTTTATTGGTACTTCTTGTCTACCTATAGATGTAAACAGTGCGTTACAAGCCCTAGGATCGGGGTCGTGCCACTGTGATGCAATGGTTGGCTAATGCTCGAGAAGACGAGGAACCCCCATGGCCGCTCGCACGGGAATGCTCACCACCGACCAGCTCAATGAGCTCATCGAAGACGGCAAGATCGACACGGTTATCGTGGCGTTCACCGACATGCAGGGGCGCCTCGTCGGCAAACGGGCCTCCGCTCGGCTGTTCAGGGAAGAGATCAGCAGCCACGGTGCCGAGTGCTGCAACTACCTGCTCGCGGTGGATGTCGAGATGAACACCGTTGAGGGCTACCGCATGTCCTCGTGGGAGAGGGGGTACGGCGACATGGCGATGATCCCCGACCTGTCGACCCTGCGACTGGTGCCGTGGCTGCCGGGAACCGCCCTCGTCATGGCCGACCTCACCTGGCTCGATGAGCGGCCGGTCGATCCTGCTCCTCGCGAGATCCTCAAGAAGCAGATCGCCCGGCTCGCTCAGAAGGGGCTCGTTCCCTACGTCGGCACGGAGCTCGAATTCATCGTCTTCGACAATAGTTACCGGGATGCCTGGAGCAAGGGCTACGTGGGACTGACCCCGGCGAGCGACTACAACATCGACTACGCGCTGCTCGCCTCGACACGCATGGAGCCCCTGCTGCGAGACATCCGGCTCTCGATGGAGGGCGCTGGGCTGTATTGCGAGGGGGTGAAGGGCGAGTGCAACCTCGGGCAGCAGGAGATCGCGTTCCGATATGAGGACGCGCTCACCACCTGCGATAACCACTCGATTTACAAGAACGGCGCGAAAGAAATCGCGGACAAGCACGGGAAGTCCCTCACCTTCATGGCCAAGTTCAACGAGAGGGAGGGCAACTCCTGCCACATCCACATCTCGTTCCGCGGCACCGACGGGTCGGCGGTCTTCGCCGACGATGCTGACACGCTCGGGATGTCGAAGATGTTCCGTCACTTCCTGGCGGGCCAGCTGAAGACAATGCGCGAACTCACCTTGTTCTTCGCTCCGAATATCAACTCGTACAAGCGGTTCGTCGACGGCAGCTTCGCGCCGACTGCGGTGGCCTGGGGACTCGACAACCGCACCTGCTCCCTGCGCGTCGTCGGGCACGGGCTCGGGATGCGCGTGGAGAACCGTGTGCCCGGCGGAGACGTGAACCAGTACCTGGCCACCGCAGCGCTGATCGCCGGCGGACTGTACGGCATCGAACACGAGCTGGAGCTCGAGCCGATGTTCGAAGGCAACGCGTATGGGAGCGACGCCCCCCGCGTGCCGACGACCCTTCGAGAGGCGGCCGAGCTCTTCGGCAAGTCCGAGATCGCCCGAGAGGCGTTCGGCGCGGATGTCGTGGAGCACTACCTGAACAACGCCCGCATCGAGGTGCAGGCCTACGACGCAGCCATCACGGATTGGGAGCGGGTGCGCGGCTTTGAGCGCTTCTGAAAATACGGTCTCTGACAACCCGACATCGCAGGCTCCGTCGGCACTGGCGTCGCGTGATCGCCATCGCTCCAGCGCGCCCGTCATCGGCCTCACCACCTATCTCGAGCAGGCGCAGACCGGAGTCTGGGACGTGCAGGCGGCCTTCTTGCCGAAGGTCTACTTCGAAGCGATCACCCGAGTGGGCGGCATTGCCGTTCTGCTCCCGCCGCAACCCGTCTCCGAGCAGATCGCGAGCCGGGTGCTCGACGGACTCGACGGCCTGCTGATTACGGGCGGAAAAGACGTGGACCCGGCCCGATACGGCCAGGAACCGCATCCGACCACCGATATTCCGCGCACCGATCGTGATGCCTGGGAGGATGCGCTTCTCACCGCGGCAATCGCCCGCGAGCTTCCGTTCCTCGGCATCTGCCGCGGAGCCCAGGTGCTCAATATCGCGCGCGGCGGTACTCTGCATCAGCACCTCCCCGAGGTGCTCGGCACTGAGAAATACCAACTCGGCGGCGGCAACTTCGGCCGGGTCGAGGTCGCGGCGGAGGCGGCAAGCGCGGTTGGTCGACTCGTCGGAACCGATCCGCTCGAGGTGGCGGTGTATCACCATCAGGCCATCGACCGGGTGGGCGATGGGCTTCGCGTGACCGCGCGCACCGAGGACGGCGTGATCCAGGCAGTCGAACTGGACAGTGTGCCGTTCGGGGTGGCAGTGCAGTGGCATCCGGAGCAGACCGGCGAGGACCTGAGGCTGTTCGCCGGGCTTGTCGAGGCGGCCAGGGACTACAGCGCCGCAGGGGCCGGGCGATGACCGGCATCACGTTGATCAACCCGGCCACCGAGGCGGTGCTGCAGACCGTCGAGCACAGCAGCCTCGAGCAGGTGGATGACGCCGTCGCCCGAGCGACGTTCGCGCAGCGCGCCTGGGCGGCTCTTCCTCCGGCCGAGCGCGCTGCTGCTCTTCGACGGTTCGCGACGGTCGTCGAGGGCGATATCGATAATCTTGCCGCGCTCGAAGTAGCCAACTCGGGGCATCCGATCTCCCAGGCCCGCTGGGAAGCGGGCCATGTGCGGGACGTGCTCAACTACTACGCGGCCGCCCCGGAACGGATGATCGGGAAGACCATCCCCGTGGCCGGAGGCATCGACGTCACCTTTCTCGAGGCGCTCGGTGTGGTCGGAGTGATCGTGCCGTGGAATTTTCCGATGACCATTGCGGCGTGGGGCTTTGCCCCCGCTCTCGCCGCCGGGAACGCGGTATTGCTCAAGCCGGCCGAGTGGACTCCGCTCACCGCGATCCGACTCGGCGAGCTGGCCCTCGAGGCGGGTATGCCGCCCGGGCTTTTCCAGGTGCTGCCGGGCAAGGGTACGGTGATCGGCGAGCGATTTGTGACGCATCCCGAGGTGCGCAAAGTGGTCTTCACGGGCTCGACCACCGTGGGCAAACACGTGATGGCCGGCTGCGCCGACCAGGTGAAGGCGGTGACCCTCGAGCTCGGTGGCAAGTCGGCGAACGTCATTTTCGCCGACTCCGACCTGGAGAAAGCCGCGGCGACCGCTCCTTACGCCGTGTTCGAGAATGCCGGCCAGGACTGTTGTGCGCGCAGTCGAATCCTGGTGCAGCGCAGCGTCTACGATCGTTTTCTCGAGCTGCTGGAGCCCGCGGTGAAGGGCGTGCGCGTCGGCTCTCCGCTTGCAGACGACACGGAGATGGGCCCACTTGTCTCTGCGGCACACCTGGCAAAGGTGCGCTCGTATGTTCCCGACGATCGTCAGGTCGCCTTTCGAGGCAGCGCTCCGGATGGCCCGGGCTTCTGGTTCGCCCCGACGGTGCTGCTGCCAGACTCGCGAACCGATCGGGTGGCAGTGGATGAGATTTTCGGTCCAGTTGTCAGTGTGCTGCCATTCGAGGACGAGGCGGATGCCATCACCCTCGCCAACGACAGTATTTATGGGTTGAGCGGCTCGATCTGGACGAGGGACCTCGGCCGCGCCATCCGCGTCTCCCGGGCGATCGAAAGCGGAAACCTCTCGGTGAATTCGCATTCCTCGGTGCGCTACTCCACTCCCTTCGGTGGATACAAGCAGAGCGGTCTCGGGCGCGAGCTCGGACCGGATGCCGCCGCCGCATTCACCGAAACCAAGAACGTCTTCATCAGCACGGATTAGGAGCACAGCACATGCCAGTAGCGAAGATCGACCTCACCCAGCGCCTCGCAGGCAAGGTCGCCGTCGTCACCGGGGGAGCGAGTGGGATCGGTCTCGCCACCGCCCGGCGTTTCGCCGCAGAGGGAGCCACTGTGGTGATCGCCGACTTCCATGCGGTGTCCGGTGCGGCTGCGGCCGCCGAAGTCGATGGGCTGTTCGTGCAGGTGGACGTGTCCGATGAGGCCCAGGTGAATGCGCTCTTCGCGACAGTCAACGAGACCTACGGATCGGTCGACATCGCGTTCAACAACGCCGGAATCTCCCCGCCCGACGACGACTCGATCGAGACGACCGAGTTGCCGGCCTGGCAGAAGGTGCAGGATGTCAACCTCAAGTCGGTCTACCTGTGTTGCCGGGCCGCGCTCAGATACATGGTCGTCCAGCAGTCCGGGTCGATCATCAACACGGCGTCGTTCGTGGCGGTGCTCGGGTCGGCGACGAGCCAAATCTCGTACACGGCGTCGAAGGGCGGCGTGCTCGCGATGAGCCGCGAACTCGGCGTGCAGTTCGCCCGCCAGGGTATCCGAGTGAACGCGCTCTGCCCCGGACCGGTGAACACGCCGTTGCTGCAGGAGCTGTTCGCGAAAGACGAGGAGCGCGCCCAGCGGCGTCTCGTGCATATTCCCACGGGCAGGTTCGCCGAGCCGGAGGAGCTCGCCGCCGCGGTTGCGTTCCTCGCCAGCGACGACTCCTCCTTCATCACCGGCTCGACCTTCCTCGTCGATGGCGGTATCAGCGCTGCCTACGTGACCCCGCTGTAATCATGAGCGAGCGGGGCGAGGGAGGGCTGCTGCGGGCGGATGTCGCCGGTGACGCCCTCTTCCGACCGGTGCGCGCGGGTAACGCCTTCGAGGAGACCGTGAGCCGCCTGCTGCAGGCCATCCGCCTCGGGATCGTTCCACCCGGAGACGCCCTGCCGGCCGAGCGCGAGCTCGCCACGCGATTCTCGGTGAGTCGTGACACCGTGCGTGACGCCATCCGCTCACTGTCTGACGCCGGCTTCCTGGTGTCGCGGAGGGGGCGCTACGGCGGCACCTTCGTGGTGGATACCCCGCCACCCCGGGTCGCGGGCTCCGGGATCGACTCTCTTGCGGCATCCGCTCCTGCCACCGCGGAGGAGATCGAAGACGTGCTCGCCCTCCGCGACATCCTGGAGGTTGGGGCGGCGCGCTCTGCTGCGGCCCGCAGTCTCACCGCGGGCGATCGCGAGCTGCTCTGGACCAGGCTGCGAGAGACGGCGGCCGCGACCGTCACCGACTACCGACGGCTCGACTCGCGGCTGCATCTCACGATCGGCGAACTCGTCGGGGCTCCCTCGCTCGTGCCACTGCTCGCGGAGAATCGGATGCGGGTGAATGGCCTGCTCGACGACATTCCGCTGCTGCAGCCAAACATCGAACACTCTAACCAGCAGCATGAACGCATCGTGATCGCCGTCCTCACCGGGGATGCCGAGCGGGCGGCATCCGCGATGCAGGAGCACCTCGAAGGCTCGGCAGCGCTGCTGCGCGGATTTCTCACCTGAGGTCGCACGGCGAGCGCCTTGGTGTCGCTGCGGCCTCGGACTGCGGGTTTGCGCTGCGTCTTCGGACTGCGGCTTCGGGCTGCGGCTTCGGACTGCGGCTTCGGACTGCGGCTTCGGACTGCGGCTTCGGACTGCGGCTTCGGACTGCGGCTTCGCCTTGCGGCTTCGCCTTGCGGCTTCGCCTTGCGGCTTCGCCTTGCGGCTTCGCCTTGCGGCTTCGCCTTGCGGCTTCGCCCGCGCCTTCAGAGGAGGTGACGATGCTCCGTGATGTGCAGAGCCGCGCTACTGCCACGGATGGCCACGAAATGTGCGCTCCGCGGACCTTCTCCGCGCGGGTATCGCGCTGGTGTCACGACCTCCCGGCGGTGTCACGACCTCGCGGCGGGGGTTATGGTTCCCTGCGTGCGGGTATCGCGCTGGTGTCACAACCTCCCGGCGGTGTCACGACCTCGTGGCGGGGGTTACAACTCCCTCCGTGCGGGTATCGCGCTGGTGTCACAACCTCCCGGCGGTGTCACGACCTCGCGGCGGGGGTTGTAACTCCCTCCGCGACCACCTTGGGCCTCCGCGAGCTGTCTTATCTCCCGCCACGAGCAGAAGGAAGGAAAAGGTGTCCGCCGTTCGAACGTAACCTGGGGTTGTCCTCAGTCGGTCGGGGGCGACTTCGGCGTGCGGGGCTGGGTCTGCGCCTTGACCACCGGAGACTTAGGCGCGGGTGTTTTTGCGGCCGTGGGCTTCGCCGCGGCCACTGGCTTCGCCGCGGCCGTGGTCTTCGCCGCAGTCACACTGGGCTTCGCCGCAGGCACCGTGGAGATGGTACGCGTCGGTGTCGGCGGTGCGGGTGTCGGCGGCGCGGGGGCGGGTGTGGGTGCTGTGGCGGTGGGAATCACCTTTGTCGTGGTGGTGGGAGTTATCGAAGCGGTAGGAGCTGTCGGGGTGGATGCCCCTGAGGTCGCCGGGACGGTTACCCGAGGCGCGGAAGCCGGAGGCGCGGAAGCCGGAGGCGCGGAAGCCGGAGGAACCGAAGCCCGAGGCGCAGAAGCCGGAGGAACCGGAGACGTGGACGCGGACGGCGCTGCCACGGGAGGTGTCGAAACCGAGGATGGTGCGGCGGAGGTCGGCGCGCTTGGCGCTGTCGGACTGGGGCGCGGAGCGGCCGGAGGCTTCGGCGGCTCGTTCTTCGCCACGTACAACTGCGCGGCGCGCGTCGCTACGAGGAGGAAGCGCACCAAGAGGAAGACGAGGCCAACTCCGACGGCGAGGGCGAGCAGTGAGAAGAAGCCCCACACCACGAGCCCGGCGAATCCGAGAACCCCCGCTCCCATGTCGTACATTCCCGGAATGAGTGGGTTGTGCATGGTTACTCCTCTAGCTCATCGACAGCGCGCGACTGCTCCACTACTGAGTCCACCGCAATGACAACGGTAATGGCCCAGCTGACCCACATGAGGATCAGCCGCCAGTCGCGCGGACCTTTTCGGGTCGTCTGGAGGGTACTCCACCCGCCGATGACGGCGCTGATCAGGGTGCCACTGAAGATGAATTTGCGCAACGTGAGCCTTTCCGGTCGATACATCCACGGTACTCCGCCGCGGTATCGGGCCCACATCCCGATATAGAGTAAAAGCCCGGTGCGGCGTCGAGTGACCGAAGGGGCCCGTGCGAACTGCGATCCTCGGAGCTGCCCTGCTCCTGCTCGGCTTCGTCGCCATTGCCACTGGCATCCTCCCGGTGGCGGATGCGCTGGCCATCGGCGAACGGGTATGGCCGATTTTACTTTTCGTGGTCGCGATCACGGTGGTCACTGAGCTCGCCGCAGAGGCGGGGCTGTTTCGGGTGCTCGCGGAGCAGACCGCCCGCTGGGGACATGGCCGGGCCTGGCTTCTCTGGCTGCTCGTGCTCGCCCTCGCGGTGGTGGGCACGATCTTCCTCTCGCTCGACACGACGGCGGTGCTCCTGACGCCGGTTGTGGTGATCCTCGGCCGGCATGCCGGACTCTCGCCGCTGCCCTTCGCCCTGACGACCGTGTGGATGGCGAACACTGCATCCCTGCTGCTGCCCGTGTCGAACCTGACCAACCTCCTCGCCGAGCACGAACTCAAGGGTGTCGGGCCGCTTCAGTTCGCCGCCCTCACTGCAGTACCCGCGCTGATCTCCGTGCTGGTTCCGGCGCTCATCCTGTTCCTGGTCTTCCGCCGTGACCTGCTGGTGCGTTATCGCACCGAGCCGAGGGAGCTCGCCGATGACCGGGTGTTGTTGATCGCGAGCGGCGTGGTCGTCGCGTTGCTGATCCCCTCGCTCGTTTCGGGCCTCGAGGTCTGGATCCCCACAATAGCGGCGGCGCTCATCCTTGGCGGATTCTTCCTCGTGCGACGCCGATCGGTGGTGCGATTCGGCTTACTTCCGTGGCAGCTCGTGCTGCTGGCATCCGGACTCTTTCTCGTGGTGGAAGCGGCGCATTCCCTCGGCCTCGGGATGCTTCTCGCGACGGTCTCGGGCACCGGACATGACCCGCTCAGCCTGTTGCGGTTGGCGGGCGTGGCGACTCTCGGTGCCAATGCGATCGACAATCTGCCGGCCTATCTCGCGCTCGAACCGGTGGCTGGCGACCCCGTGAGGCTCGTCGCGCTGCTGATCGGCGTGAACGTCGGATCGCTCGTCACCCCCTGGGCGTCTCTTGCCACGCTGCTGTGGCACGAACGGCTCAAGGCGCTTGATGTGGAGATCTCCTGGGGCCGCTACGCCCTGCTCGGGGTGATCGCCGCGCCGATCACCGTTGCGCTTGCTACCCTCGGTCTCGCCTTTGCACAGGGCTGATTTCCCGGGTATTTCCAGAAGCTCCGAAGCCCCGGAAAATACGCCGGCTTTCGCTGTGAATGCTTACACGAAACGCGGATGGCCCGTCGCGGCCTTTTAGCGTTGAGAGCACATATTCCATCCGTCACGACCTTCCCAGGGGGAGACAATGTCACGCGCACTCGAAGAACGAACCACCGATACTCAGACGTCGAACCATCGAATGATCGCTGTGGACCGCCGCGTTGCCGTGGGGCTTGGACTCGCTTCGGTAGCGGCTATCCACATCCTCGACCTGCCAGGCAAGTTCGCCGAGACGCCCTACCTTGCAGCCTTCTACGTCGCCCTGATCATCGCCTCCTTCGTGCTGACGGAGCGGCTCTTTGTCGCGGGCACGCGGCGCGACTTCCTCGCCGCGGCCGCCCTGTCGGCCGCCGTTATCGTGGGATTCACGATCAACCGTACCGTCGGGATGCCCGGGGCCACCGGTGACATCGGCAACTGGCTTGAGCCCCTCGGGCTCCTCTCTATCGTGGTTGAGGCCTTCGTGCTCTGGCAGTCCATCGCGGCAGTCGTCGGGATGCCCCGAAAGGCTCGCTGACCGACATCGGGGGGCGAGACATTCGGGTCGCGGATGTTTCGTTCCCTGATCGAAAGCTGGCAAGCCACTGGCAAACTGACCGATCGGACAGGATCTGACCGATCGGTCAGCTAATTTCGAACGGTGTCCACCTCGTCCGAAGATCTTCGCGCTATCGCGCTCGCCGAATTCGCCGCCGCCGGGTACGCCGGAACGTCTATTCATCGCATCGCCGATATCGCCGGGTTGTCCAAATCGAGCGTGCTCTACCACTACTCGTCCAAGGAGACTCTGCTCGAGGCGGCGGTCGCACCGGCCATCGATCGGATGACTCAGATTCTCGAGGCGCTCGAAGTGCGCACGCTCTCTGCCGAGGGACGCCTCGCATTCCTGAGCGAGTTCGTGGACTTCCTCCTCGAGTACCGCCGTGAAGTACACATGTTCATCAACCAGGGGCCATCGCTCGTTGACGTTCCTGTCATCGACAGGGCCAACGATCTCGTCGTCAGGCTCGCCAAGTTCTTTGCGGCCAATACCGCTTCGGTAGAGGAGAAGATGCGCTTCGGGATCGCCCTCGGCGGCGCCGCCTACATGCTCTGCACCCAGGATTCACTCGGCTTCGACAACACCCCAGTGGACGAGACCCGGGCGGCTCTCATCACCATTCTCACCGGACTCCTGGCTCCGGTCGGGGGTTCCGCAAACGCAGCCCCATCCATCACAGTGAACGGGATCTGATCATGGCCACTCTCCTCTATCGGCTCGGTCGGTTCTCCTACCGACGAGCGTGGGTCGTCATCGGGGTCTGGCTCGTGCTTGTGGTCGGGGTGCTCGGCGCCAGTGCGGCGCTCGGTGGCAAGACCCAGGAGTCCTTCGCGATTCCCGGCACGGAGTCGCAGATGGCCCTCGATCGCCTCGACGCAGTCTTCCCCTCCGTCGCGGGGGCAAGCGCCCAAGCGATTGTTGTCGCGCCCACGGGCGGCGCGATCCGCGATGCAGCCGTGACGGCGGCCATCAAAAAGATGGATGTGCGGATTGCGAAGATCCCTGGCGTCGACTCGGTCATCAGCCCCTTCTCGCAGTACGCGGGAAATGCCATCAGTGGCGACGGACGCTATGCCCGCACGCAAATCCAGTTCATCGGTGCTTCGACGGACGTAAAGCCGGCCACCATCACGGCGCTCAGGGCTACCGCGTCGATCGCTGAGGATGCCGGATTGACCGTCGCATTCGGCGGTCAGGTCTTTCAAAACAACACCGTCGGGCTCACGGTCACCGAGGTGTTCGGACTTCTCTTCGCCGCCGCGGTGCTCTTCATCACCTTCGGGTCACTCGTGGCCGCCGGTATGCCCCTGCTCAGCGCGATCATCGGCGTCGCCATAGTTGTCGGGGGCATCAGCGCCATTTCCGCCTTCACCACAGTGTCGAGTTCGGCGCCCCTGCTGGCGGTGATGATCGGACTCGCGGTGGGGATCGACTATTCGCTCTTCATTCTGTCGCGACATCGCAACCAACTCGCCGCGGGGGTAGAACCGGAGGAGTCGGCCGCAACGGCCGTCGGTACGGCGGGTAGTGCTGTCGTCTTTGCAGGCGTCACGGTGATCATCGCGCTGCTCGGGCTGCTCGTGGTCGGCATCCCCTTCCTCAGCGTCATGGGCGTCGGTGCCGCTTTCGCCGTACTTATCGCGATCGGCGTCGCCACCACGCTGCTTCCCGCACTCCTCGGCCTCCTCAAGGGCCGCCTCGCACCCAAGCCGGGATCGCGGGCCTGGAAGCGAGCAATGGTGCATGACGAGGGAAGCCGCCCCACCATGGGCCTGCGCTGGGTCACGGGCGTTATGAAGCGCCCGGTCCTCGCCACGATCGGGGTCATCGTCGTGCTCGGCGTACTCGCAATCCCCGCCCTCAGCCTCGACCTCAACCTGCCAGACGGCGGATCCCAGCCCAAGGGATCGACCCAGCGCCAGGCATACGAGTTGATCAAGAAGGGATTTGGACCGGGCTACAACGGTCCGCTCATCGTCGCCGTCGACATCACCCAGACGACCGCCATCCAGTCCGATCTCGAGAAAATTGGCGCCGAGTTGAAGACACTCAAGGATGTCGAGTACGTCGCACAGGGCTTCCCCGACATCACCCTCGACACCGCGATCATCCAGGTCGTGCCATCCAGTGCTCCGGATGCCCCGGAGACCAAGGTGCTCGTACAGTCGATCCGTGACCTCGCTCCGTCGATCGAGAAGAAATACGGCACCCCGGTCACGGTCACGGGCACTACAGCGATCGGCATCGACATCTCCAATCGCTTGACCAGTGCGCTCATCCCGTTCGGAGCTATCGTCGTCGGCCTCTCCATCGTGCTGCTCATGATGGTCTTCCGCTCAGTGCTCGTCCCATTCAAGGCAGCGCTCGGCTTCCTGCTGTCGGTCACGGCATCCTTCGGCGTCATCGTCGCGATCTTTCAGTGGGGATGGCTCGGCAATGTGCTCAACGTCGAGAATCCGGGTCCCATCCTGAGCTTCATGCCGATAATCCTGATGGCGGTGCTCTTCGGCCTCGCCATGGACTATGAGGTGTTCCTGGTCTCCGGTATGCGCGAGGAATTCGTTCACTCCGGCGATGCGAAGCAGGCGGTGCGCCGCGGGTTCGCCAATGGCGCCCGCGTAGTCACCGCTGCCGCTCTCATCATGTTCTTCGTCTTCTTCGCCTTCGTGCCGGAGGGCTCCGGCACCATCAAGCCGATCGCCCTTGGCCTTGCGGTCGGGGTCGCATTCGACGCCTTCCTCGTGAGAATGACGCTGGTGCCCGCGATTATGACCCTGCTCGGTCGGGCGGCCTGGTGGATGCCGCGCTGGCTGCAGCGCGCGCTGCCCAACATGGATATCGAGGGCGAAAACCTGCGCGAGCATCGCGAGGCGATTCTGTGGACCCATGGCCAGCAGGGTGCCGCTCTCAGCGCCGAAGGTCTCCTGGCGGGCTCGGCGGAGTCTCCTGTTGGACCTCTCGACTTCAGCATCCCCAGCGGCGCCCTCGTACTCGCAAGCGGCGAGACGACCGCTCGCCGTCTCGTGGCCGCGACCCTGGGTGGCCGGCTCGATCCGTTGTCCGGACGGGTGCAGGTGATGGGGCATCCGCTCCCCTCCGAGTCGGCCAGGGTGGCCCGTCTGGTCGCCATGGCGGATGTCGGCGGGCTCGAGCGCGAAGAGAGCCGGGTGATGCTTGGCGAACTGCTTGACGAGCGGATGCGCCTCAGCCAACCCTGGCATCGAATCGGATCCCGGCGCCACAGGGTCGAGCGCTGGATCATGCGAATCAACGCCGAGCTCGCCGTTGTCAGCGCTGGTCGCGGAGTGATCGTGACCGCGCAGTCCACGCTGCAGGAGCTGCCTCAGCGGGAGCGGGCGATCGCGCTCGCGACCGTCGCACTCTCCGAGGGCACACCGGTGGTCATGCTCGACCTGCTCGACTCGTTCGCGTCGCCGACCGATGAAGAAGCCTTCCTTGCCGCGGTGTGTCACCTCACGCCGGCGACGACAACCCTGTTGCTCTTCACTCCAGCGACGATCCGCACCGGCGTCGCGCCCGAGCGCGACCTTGTCGTGCTGCCCCTCGCCACTTTCGATACAGCCACTTTCGACGCCACCACTTTCGATGCAACCACTTTCGATAGCACCGTTTTCGATACAGCCGCTTTCGACGCACCCGCTTTCGACTCCACCGCTTTCGACTCCAAAGGAGCGCTCAAGTGAGCCAGCCCCACGCACCGGCCGCACCGGCACCGCACCGCGGGTGGATGCGCATCGCGGCCATCATCGCCGTCGTGCTCGTTCCCCTCGCATTCGCCGGGCTGTTCGTCGGGGCCCTCTCCCAGGCATCCACCGCCGTAGGCCGCATTCCCGCAGCCATCGTCAACAGTGACAAGTTGATTTATTCGACCGCGGCCGACGGCACCAAGTCGCCGATCTTCGCTGGTCGCCAACTCGTCACCGAACTCACCGGTGGCAGGAGCGCGGGCAAGTCCGGCAGCTTCGATTGGACCATCACCAACAGCGCCGACGCACGAAAGGCCCTCGCCAACGGCACCGTCGACGCGATCCTCACCGTGCCGAAAGACTTCTCCTCGTCGATCCTGTCCTTGCAGTCCTCGAACCCGACCAAGGCCAACATCGCGATAAAGACGGATGATGCCCACAGCTATCTCACCGGCGCGGTCGCCCAAGCGGTCGGCGACGGTATGGTGAACACCTTTGGCAAGGCCATCACCGAGAGCTACATTTCCGGCATCTACGCGAGCGTGGGCACGCTCGGCAGCTCCCTCACCACTGCAGCGAATGGCGCGAACGGCCTCGCGACGGGGGCCACCAACCTGAGCGGCGGGCTCGGCAGCCTCACCGGGGGTGCGACCTCGGCTGCGGGTGGCGCGGCCTCCCTCGCCTCCGGCATCGGTAAGTACACCGGGGGAGTCGACTCCCTGAGTGCGGGACTGCGCTCGCTCGACTCGGGGGCCGCCGGGCTGACGCCGCTCAGCCAGGGTATTTCGGGCGTCTCCGCTGCTGTTTCCGGACTTTCGGCCAAATTGGCCGCAGCAACTTCTGAGCCCGTTCCCGACAACGCCGCGATTGCGGCGATCAGCGCCCAGCTCTCGGCCGCCTCCTTTCAACTGGCCTCGATCAGCGGGCAGAACGCGAACGCGGCGACCGGAATCCAAAACGGAGTTTCGCAGAGCGCGACCGGCGCCGCCAAACTCGCCGCCGGATCCGCCGGACTCCGGTCAGGAGCAAGCTCCCTCGCCAGCGGGGTTGGCGAGCTATCGACGGGGGCGGCGTCCGCAGCATCCGGTGCATCGGCGCTCGCGACCGGAGCATCCCAGCTGGCCACCGGGCTGAAGTCTGGTGCCGACCAGGTGCCGGTGACGGATACGGCGGCCGCGGCGAAGTCCGCGAAGGTCGCGGCGAGCCCGGTCTCGCTCACCGTGACGCGCGAAAACAAGATCGGCGACATCGGTACGGCGATCGCGTCATTCTTTGTGCCTCTCGGACTCTGGCTCGGCGCCCTCGCGGTCTTCCTCCTGATGCGCCCCATCACGCGGCGTGCTCTCGCCACGAGCGCGGGTAATGGCCGCCTTGTGCTCGCTACGCTCGCGCGGGCGAGCGCCATCACCGCGGTGCAGTCCCTGCTGCTCGTCGCGCTGCTCCACCTCGGGCTTGGTGTCTCCTGGACGGTGCTGCCCGCAACTCTCGGATTCGCGCTGGTGCTCGCCCTCGCCTTCGCGGCGTTCCACTATCTGCTCACGATCGTGTTCGGTCGCGTCGGGCTGGTGGTCTCGCTGCTGCTACTCGCCGTTCAGGTCACGTCGACCGGGGGACTTTATCCGGTGCAACTGCTCGCCGCCCCGTTCCAGGTGATCAGCCCGTTAGTACCGCTCACCTATGGGGTGCAGGGCATGCAGGGGATCGTAGCCGGTGGCGATGCCGGGCCGATCATCGCCGCCGCTCTTGTGCTCCTCGCATTCGGCCTCATCAGCGTACTGCTGTCGATACTGGCGCTCCGCCGGGTGCGACGCGCCGATGCGCTCGGGCTCACATCGAAGGCGGGCACCGCTCGGGCCGCGATCTCTCCGGTGCGGGTGTCGGCGGCGATGGGCTAGAGCCAGTCGCGCTTGCGGAACTGCAGGTACAGGGCGAACGACGCCACGACGATCAGGCCGAGTGACGCGTAGGCACCCCACACCGTGCCGAACCCGATGAAGGTGAGATTCTGGCCGAAGAAGCCGGTGATGGCCGTGGGCACCGCGATAATGGCCGCCCAGCTCGTTACCTTCTTCATGATGAGGTTCATGCGATTGCCCTGGATGCTGAGATTGGTCTCCAGGATCGTCGAGATCAGGTCGCGCAGGGATTCTGTCCACTCGGTGGCGCGCAGCACGTGGTCGTAGACATCCTGGAAATAGGGTGCCATCTCCCTATCGAGGGTCTCCAGATCGCGGCGAAGCACCGTGTTCACTACCTCGCGCATCGGCAAGATCACCCGGCGCAGCAACACGAGGGACTTGCGGAATTCGAACGAGCGCCGCTGTACCTCCTTGTCACGAGGGCGATCGTCGAAAAGGGCATCCTCGAGTTCGTCTGACACTGTGTCGAGCTGCTGCACTGTCTCGAAATGGCCATCGACGATTTCGTCAAGGAGTCCCCAGAGCAGATAAGCGACCCCGTGTTTCGCCAGGTTCTTATCGCTGTCCCAGCGGGCAACAACCTTCGAGATATCGAAGTCCGGCCCGTGAACGGTGATGAGCGCGCGAGGGGTGATGAAGGCTTTGATCTCGTGGGTCTCGAGCTCACCCGTCACCGTGTCGAGCGTCACCCCATAGGCCGCGAGAAACAGGTGGGTGTCGTAACGGTCGAGTTTCGGCCGCTGCGACGAGTGGACGGCATCCTCCACTGCGAGGGGGTGCAGGCCGAACTCTTCGCTGATGATTGCGAGGTCTGCTGCGTTCGGCGAGACGAAGTCCGCCCAGACGGTGCATTCTTTCAACTGGATGTGATCGGAGATGTCCTCGACCGCGAATCCCTGGGTCTTTAATTTGCCGTGGGTGTAAAGCCGGGTAGTCGCCATCGGGCAATGCTAGTTGTGGTCGGTACAGTAATCTTGAGGGCACAGTGAAACTCACGACCCACGGCACCTATGACTTCATCGTCGTGTCCAATCGCCTCCCCGTCGATCGCGCGGTCGAGGCTGACGGCTCGGGATCCTGGAGTCGGTCTCCCGGCGGGCTCGTCACCGCGCTGGAGCCGGTCATGCAACAAAACGAGGGCGCTTGGATCGGGTGGGGCGGACAGCCTGACCTCGAGCTTGAGCCGTTCGAGAGCGATGGTATCCACATCATTCCGGTGGCCCTGAGCGCACTCGAGATCGAGAACTACTACGAAGGCTTCTCCAACGACACCCTATGGCCGCTGTATCACGACGTGATTGCACCCCCCAGCTACCACCGGGAGTGGTGGGAGAGCTACGTCGAGGTCAACCAGCGGTTCGCGGATGCCACGGCAGAGGCGAGTTCCACCGGTGCCGTCGTCTGGATCCAGGACTATCAGCTACAGCTTGTACCGAAGCTCCTTCGCGAGATCCGTCCCGATCTCACCATCGGGTTTTTCAACCACATCCCCTTTCCGCCCTACGGCATCTATTCCCAGCTGCCCTGGCGAACGCAGATCATCGAGGGGCTGCTCGGAGCGGACGTTATCGGCTTCCAGCGTGTGGCGGACGCCAGCAACTTCCAGCGCGCGGTCCGTCGGCTGAAGGGCTACGGCACCAAGGGGTACCAGGTGGAAGTACCGCTCGTCGACGGTTCTCCCGGAGTGCGGGTCTTCGGCGAGATCAAACGCCAGGGCTCGTTTCGCACCGTTGTCGCCCGCGCGTTCCCTATTTCGATCGACAGCGCGAGTTTCGAAGCACTCGCACGCACCCCCGCTGCGCAGGAGCGTGCGAAGCAGATCCGTGCCGAACTCGGCAACCCGCGCACCGTGATGCTCGGCGTCGACCGCCTGGACTACACGAAGGGCATCGCGCACCGCCTCAAGGCCTACGGCGAGTTGCTGGCCGAGGGTCGATTGAGCTCCGAGGATGTCACGCTCGTGCAGGTGGCGAATCCCAGCCGCGAGCGGGTGCAGGCCTACATGGCGCTGCGAGACGAAATCGAACTGACGGTTGGCCGGATCAACGGCGACTACGGCACTATTGCGCACGTGCCGATCAGCTACCAGCACCACGGATTCCCCCGCGAGGAGATGGTGGCTCTCTATCTCGCCGCCGACGTGATGCTCGTCACGGCCCTCCGCGACGGCATGAATCTCGTGGCAAAGGAGTATGTGGCGTGTCGATTCGACGACGACGGCGTACTCATCCTCAGTGAATTCGCCGGGGCATCCGACGAGTTGAAGCGCGCACTGCTGATCAACCCGCACGACATCGACGGTGTGAAGGAGGCCATCCTCCAGGCTATTTCGATGCCGAAGGTCGAGCGAACTGCCCGTATGAGATCGCTGCGCAAGCGGGTGCTCGAGCACGATGTCTCTCGCTGGTCGCGGGACTTTCTTGAGGTGCTCGAGAGCCGGGCGCACCATGGATCCGAGGGGCACGAACTCGCCTGATGGTCGGCGCCGATATCCCACCCAACTTCTCCAGCCTGCCCGAGCCGTTCATCGGGGCGTTGCGGGAACTCGCCCTTACGCGTCGGCTGCTCGTCGCCCTCGATTTTGACGGTACCCTCGCGCCGGAGGTGGATTCCCCGGAGCAGGCGCGCGCGCTGCCTGAGGCCCGTGCCGCCGTCCTGCGGCTAAACGACATTCCGAACACGAGGGTCGCCCTCGTCTCCGGCCGTGCGCTCGACAGTCTCATTGCGGTCTCCGACCTGCCGGACAGCGTGCTGCTCGTCGGCTCCCACGGCATCGAACTACGGCTCGACAACCCCGGGGACAGCGTGACTCTCAACACCACCGAATTCGAGCGGATCGATCTGCTCGGCGAGGTGCTCGGCGAGGTCGCCAACTCCTTCGACGAGGTCTGGCTTGAAGAGAAGCCCGCCGGCTTCGCTCTGCACACCCGTCTGGCCTCGGAGCACAACAGCCGGGTCGCCCACCTGGTCGCCCGAAGCGAGACAGCGGCGGAGCTCGACGACCTCACCATCCGAAGTGGCAAGAATGTACTCGAATTTTCGGTGCGCTCCACCACCAAGGGCGAAGCCGTGCAGCACCTGCGTGCGTACACGAACGCCACCGCGGTTTTCTACGCCGGTGACGACGTGACCGATGAGGATGCCTTCGCTGCGCTCAGCGCCGATGACGTCGGGCTCAAGAGTGGCCTGGGTTCGACTCTCGCGAACTTCCGGGTCGGTGGACCGAGCGATGTCGCCCGGGCGATCAACCTGCTCGCTGAACTGCGCGAGGGCCACGCCCGCGCGCACTAGCATCCGCTGTCGCCTGCCTGCGCGCCCGCCTGCGCGACTCCGCGCTTCCGCCTGCGCGCTTCCCGGTGGTGCTGTGACGCCGTGGCGGGGGACGTGCCTCCCTCCGCGAGAGGGTGAGGCCTCCGCGAGCCGGCGTATCCCCCGCCAGGGATGGTGAGCCCTCGCGAGCCGACGTATCCCCGCCAGACGGTGAGCCCTCCGCGCCTGCGCGACTCCCGGTGGTGCTGTGACGCCGTGGCGGGGGACGTGCCTCCCTCCGCGAGACGGTGAGCCCTCCGCGAGCCGGCGTATCCCCCGCCACGGCGGAAAAGCGAGCGGCCGAGCGGCACCGGTTGCGGTAGTGCACCCATGGTGGCGTTCTAGACTCGGTTACATGCCCGAAACAGTTGACTGGAAGCCCCGCTCGCGCACGGTCACCGACGGCATCGAGGCGATGACATCCCGGGGAATGCTCAGAGCGGTCGGGATGGGGGATTCCGACTGGGAGAAGCCACAGATCGGCATCGCGAGCTCGTGGAATGAGATCACCCCCTGCAATCTCAGCCTCGACCGGCTCGCGCAGGCCGCGAAGGAAGGCGTGCACTCCGGCGGCGGGTATCCGCTTCAGTTCGGCACCATCTCCGTCAGCGACGGCATCAGCATGGGCCACGAGGGCATGCATTTCTCCCTGGTGAGTCGTGAAGTCATTGCGGACTCCGTCGAGGTCGTCATGCAGGCCGAGCGCCTCGACGGCTCGGTACTGCTCGCTGGCTGCGACAAGTCACTGCCCGGCATGCTCATGGCGGCCGCTCGCCTCGACCTCGCCTCGGTGTTTCTCTACGCCGGCTCGATCGCGCCCGGCTGGGTTCGCCTCAGCGATGGCACCGAGAAGGAGGTCACCATCATCGACTCCTTCGAGGCAGTCGGTGGGGTCAAGGCTGGCACTATGAGCGACGAGGATGCCTATGCGATCGAGTGTGCAATCGCCCCGGGCGAAGGTGCCTGCGGCGGCATGTATACCGCCAACACGATGGCGAGCGTTGCCGAAGCGCTCGGGATGGCCCTGCCGGGCTCCACGAGTCCGGCCGCGGCAGACCGTCGCCGCGACTATTTTGCGCACAAGAGCGGCGAGGCTGTCGTCAACCTGCTCCGCCTCGGCATCACGACCCGCGACATCCTCACCAAGGATGCATTCGAGAATGCGATCGCCGTGGCCATGGCGCTCGGAGGATCGACCAACGTCGTGCTGCACCTCCTCGCCATCGCCTGGGAAGCGGATGTCGACCTCAGCCTCGACGACTTCAACCGCATCGGCGACACCATCCCGCACCTCGCCGACATGAAGCCCTTCGGCCAGTTCGTGATGAACGACCTTGATCGCCGCGGGGGAATCCCGGTGCTGATGAAGGCATTGCTGGATGCCGGACTGCTGCACGGCGATGCGCTAACGGTCACCGGCAAGACACTCGCCGAGAACCTCGCCGAGTTGAACATCCCGCCGCTCGATGGCAAGGTCCTGCGCACCCTGGACAATCCGATCCACGCGACCGGCGGCCTTACTATCCTGCACGGATCGTTCGCACCGGAGGGTGCCGTCGTCAAGACCGCCGGCTTCGATGCAAAGGTCTTCGAGGGTCCGGCCCGGGTCTTCGAGCGGGAACGCGCGGCGATGGATGCCCTCACCGAGGGAAAAATCGGCGCGGGGGACATCGTCGTGATTCGCTATGAAGGACCGAAGGGCGGACCGGGAATGCGCGAGATGCTCGCCATCACCGCCGCCATCAAGGGAGCCGGGCTCGGCAAGGATGTATTACTCTTGACAGACGGGCGATTCTCAGGCGGCACAACCGGACTGTGTATCGGCCATATAGCACCCGAAGCGGTGGACGCAGGTCCCATCGCCTTCGTGCGCGATGGTGATCTGATACGGGTCGATATCGCCGCTCGCTCGCTCGACCTACTTGTCGACGAGTCTGAGCTCACCGCTCGCCGCTCCGGCTGGGCTCCGCTTCCTCCGCGTTACACCCGTGGCGTTCTGGCAAAGTATTCGAAGCTCGTGCACTCCGCTGCGGAGGGCGCAATAACGGGCTAACCCGGGGTCGGGAAACGGGCCCTCTCACCATTCGCACTCTATGTCTCGCAAGGAATATTCAATGACCACGGAAACCGTTGCCGTGCCGACGTCGCCAACCAAGAGAGCCACCGAACCTGAGATCCTGACCGGGTCGGGCGCGATTCTCCGTTCGCTCGAAAATCTCGGGGTCACGGATGTATTCGGCCTGCCCGGCGGCGCGATCATGCCGTTTTATGACGAGCTCATGTCGTCGACGGGCATCCGGCACATCCTCGTACGCCATGAACAGGGCGCCGGTCATGCCGCTGAAGGCTACGCCGCCTCCACCGGCAGGCTCGGGGTCTGCATTGCGACATCCGGTCCCGGTGCCACCAACCTTGTGACCGCAATCGCGGATGCCTACATGGACTCCGTTCCACTGCTCGCGATTACCGGCCAGGTGTTCTCCACGCTCATGGGAACCGACGCCTTCCAGGAGGTGGACATCGTGGGAATCACGATGCCGATCACCAAGCACTCGTTCCTGGTGACCAGGCCGGAGGACATCCCGGCCACGATCGCGGCGGCGTACCTCATCGCGACGACCGGTCGTCCCGGGCCTGTTCTGGTGGATGTCACCAAAGACTGCCAGCAAAACAGCGCGCCCTTTATCTGGCCGCCCAAGGTCGAGCTGCCCGGGTATCGTCCGGTAGTGAAGGCCCACGGCAAACAGGTCCAGGCTGCAGCGCAGCTGCTCGCCGAGGCGAAGCGACCGGTGTTCTACGTGGGCGGCGGTGTGATCCGCTCCAAGGCATCCGCTGAGCTGCTCGAGCTGGCCGAACTGGTCGGAGCGCCGATCGTCACCACGCTGATGGCCCGTGGCGCCTTCCCGGACTCCAACCCGCTGAACCTCGGCATGCCCGGGATGCACGGCACGGTGCCCGCGGTGCTCGCCATCCAGGAATCCGACCTGCTCATCTCCCTCGGTGCCCGTTTCGACGACCGGGTCACCGGTAAGCCGAGCGAATTTGCGCCGAATGCGAAGGTCGTGCATGTCGACATCGACCCGGCGGAGATCTCGAAGATCCGCTTCGCCGATGTTCCCATCGTCGGCGATGCCAAGGACGTCATCGCCGACCTCACCGTCGCCTTTCGTGAGGCGATAATGACCACGCCCTCCGACCTCTCCCTCTGGTGGGAGCGCCTGGACCAGCTTCGCGCCCGCTATCCGCTCGGCTATGACGAGCCGGAGGACGGCCTGCTGTCGCCGCAGTACGTGATTCAGCGCATCGGAGAGCTCACCGGACCTGAGGCGATCTACGCGTCGGGTGTCGGTCAGCACCAGATGTGGGCGGCGCAGTACATCAAGTACGAGCGTCCCAACTCGTGGCTCAACTCGGGAGGCGCTGGCACCATGGGCTACGGGGTTCCCGCCGCCATGGGGGCCAAGGTCGCAGAACCCGAGCGCACTGTCTGGGCGATCGACGGTGACGGCTGTTTCCAGATGACCAACCAGGAGCTCGCCACCTGCACGATCAACAAGATCCCGATCAAGGTCGCGATCATCAACAACTCTTCGCTCGGCATGGTGCGCCAGTGGCAGACGCTGTTCTACGATGGCCGCCACTCGTTCACCGACCTCAACACCGGCCATGACACGGTGATGATCCCGGACTTCGTGAAGATGGCGGACGCGTATGGGGCCCTCGGCATCCGGGTGCGAAACAAGGAAGACGTGGATGCCGCCATCAAGCTCGCCAACGAGACAAACGACCGCCCGGTGGTGATCGACTTCATCGTGAGCCCGCACTCGATGGTCTGGCCGATGGTGCCACAGGGCGTGGGTAACTCCAACGTGCAGTACGCGAAAGACCACGCCCCATCCTGGGACGAGGAGTAAGCCGATGACGCACGTTCTCTCCCTGCTCGTCGAGGATAAACCCGGACTCCTCACCCGCGTCGCTGGCTTGTTTGCCCGCCGCGGGTTCAACATCGAGAGCCTTGCCGTCGGCGCGAGCGAGATCCCCGGACTCTCCCGCATCACCGTGGTGGTGGACGTGGAGGAGTTGCCTCTCGAGCAGGTGACCAAGCAGCTCAACAAGCTCGTGAACGTGATCAAAATTGTGGAGCTCGACCCCGTGCAAACCGTCGAACGAGAGCACATGCTGCTCAAGGTACGGGTCGACAACACCACGCGAAGCCAGATCCTCGAAGCGGCAACACTGTTTCGGGCACGCATCGTTGATGTCGCCACCGATGCCCTTGTTATCGAGGTCACCGGCGATACCGCAAAGGTGCAGGCCCTGCTGAGGGTCCTGGAGCCCTACGGGATCAAGGAGATCGCCCAGTCGGGCCTGTTGGCGATCGGGCGCGGATCCAAGAGCATCACCGAGCGCGTGTTCAAGAACTAGTTTTCACCTCACAACAACCAAGGAGACACACACCGTGACTGAGATTTTCTACGACAAGGATGCCGACCTCGGCCTCATCCAGGGCAAGAAGGTCGCTGTCATCGGCTACGGCTCGCAGGGCCATGCGCACGCGTTGAACCTGCGCGACTCCGGAGTCGAGGTCGTTGTCGGCCTCAAGCCTGATTCCCGGTCCGTCGTGAAGGCGCAGGAGGCCGGGTTCACAGTGCTGTCGTCCGCCGAGGCGGCCGAGTGGGCCGACGTGATCGTGATTCTCGCGCCCGACCAGCACCAGCGTGGACTCTACGCCGCCGATATCCAGCCGCACCTTGTCGCCGGCAATGCGATTCTGTTCGGTCATGGCTTCAACATCCGCTTCGGCTACATCACCGCGCCGGAGGGTGTCGATGTGATCATGGTCGCGCCAAAGGGACCGGGCCACACCGTGCGTCGCGAGTTCGAAGCCGGTCGCGGAGTTCCCGTTATCGTCGCGGTGGAGCAGGATGCTTCTGGCCAGGCTTGGCAGCTCGCCTGGTCGTACGCGAAGGCGATCGGCGGACTGCGTGCCGGCGGCATCAAGACCACCTTCACCGAGGAGACCGAGACCGACCTGTTCGGGGAGCAGGCCGTGCTCTGCGGTGGTGTGTCGCAGCTCGTGCAATACGGTTTCGAGACCCTCACCGAGGCCGGGTACCAGCCCCAGATCGCCTACTTCGAGGTGCTTCACGAGCTCAAGCTCATCGTCGACCTCATGTGGGAGGGTGGCATCGCCAAGCAGCGTTGGAGCGTCTCCGACACCGCCGAGTATGGCGACTACGTCTCCGGCCCGCGCGTGATCGACCCGCACGTGAAGGAGAATATGCAGGCCGTGCTCGCCGACATCCGATCCGGTGCCTTTGCCGAGCGATTCATCGCGGACCAGGATGCCGGAGCGCCCGAGTTCCTCGAGCTGCGCGCGAAGGGAGCGGCTCACCCGATCGAGGCGACCGGCAAGGAGTTGCGCGCCCTCTTCGCCTGGAAGCAGGTCGACGAGGACTACACCGACGGGTCCGCTGCCCGCTAGTTTTACTCGAAGAGGCCCCGGTTTTGTGAAACCGGGGCCTCTTCGCTGCCTCCCGCCTGAATAGCTCCTGCAATTTACCGGGTGTTCTTGGACTCTCACGGGTTTTCGGTGGAGCTGGGGCCGGTGCGAAGAAATCTGCAGGAGTTATGCGCGAGGCTGGGACAATGACACCGCCGACGTCCGCCCGGGTATGCCGGGCGTTCGCCACAGCGGCACTGGCTCTTGTGCTGCTCTACGTGCTTATTGACGTGGTGCTGCAGTTTCTGCCGCCGCATTACTCGGTGCTGAGCGACGCCGAGAGCGACCTCGCAGTTGGGCCGTTCGGTGGGGCGATGAACCTCAACTTTTTGGCCAGGGCGGTGATGAGCGGATGCGTGGTGGTAGCGGTGGCGCTCACGGCTCCCGCTTCACGACTGCGGTTAGCCGGCTCGGTACTTCTCACGCTGGCGGGGCTCTGCTCGGCGGCCCTGGTCTTTTTTCCTACGGACGTTAACCGTCCGGACGAGTTCGGCATGACCCCGCGCACGACCGTCGGGCTCGTGCATGTGGTATTCGCGACATCCGGATTTCTCGCCGTACTGCTGGCCATGGCACTGCTCACCCGGTGGATCGGCCGGACTCGCGCGGTAAGGGGCTTCTTCGTGGTCGCGCTGGTCGGGCTGGGGCTGCTCGCCGCGAGCCTGGCCGTGTGCGCGCAGGTGGTCGGCCTCACCGAACGGCTGTGCCTGGTGGGCATCCTCGGGTGGACTTTCGCGCTCTGCTGGCGGTTGCGGAGTTCGCCGCCTTCGTGAGTCGGTTTCGGATGTCGCGGATGTCGCGGCGGGGAGCACTGCGGCGCTGATACGCCCTCGTGGAGGGAGTCGTAACCCCCGCCGGGGTGCGCGCAGGCCGCCGGGAGTCGGCACAACTCCCGCCGAAAGGTGCACTGCGGTGGGGAACGCTGCGGCGGGGAACATTGCGGCGGGGAACAATGCGGCGGGGAACATTGCGGCGGGGAAAGACTGCCGGGGGGAACTCTGCGGCGCTGATACGCCCTCGTGGAGGGAGTCACAACCCCCGCCGCGCTGCGCCCACGCCGCCGCGAGCTGGCACAACCCCCGCCGCGGGGTGCATTGCGGTGGGGAACACTTCCGCGGGGAACATTGCCGTGGGGAACTCGGCCGCGGGGAACTCGGCCGCGGGGAACTCGGCCACGGGGGGAACTCGGCCACGGGGGAACATTGCGGCGGGGAACACTGCGGCGGGGATACGCCCTCGTGGAGGGAGTCATAACCCCCGCCGGGGTGCGCGCACGCCTCCGCGAGTCGGCACAACCCCCGCCACGGGGAACACTGCAGCGGGGAACACTGCCACGGGGAACACCTCCGCGGGAGAACTTCGCTAGCGGGGCACCTTTAGCCACGACATTCCGCGCAGCTCGAGACAGATACTGTTGGGCTCCTCGACGATCACCATGAGCACGTCGTCGCACTGGCCGCACCGCACGACATAGCCAGTGGGATCGGGGTATACCGTGGCGCGAGCGAGTTCCGACAAGTCGCCGCAACCGAGACAGCGCGCGGTCGCCGTCGTGAGATCCGCCGAAAACAGCTCAGAGAGAGGTCCGGCGAGAGAGTTGCCGTCGACGGGTTCCGGCATCAGGCCCCTCCGAATCGTTCGGTCTTGACACGCTGAGGGTCGTGACCGAGCGCCACGAGATCTGTCGCAACGGCTTCGACGAACCCCGTGGGTCCGCAGACGAATACGGCAGGGGAGAGGGACGACGCGAAGACGGATGCCGCGAGGTCGGCGAGCGAGATGCGCGCAGCCGGCCGTGGCCAGCCGTCCGGCACGCGGCGGGTGTAGAGCCAGGTGACGTCAAGGTGGGGTGTGGGTCGCTCCAGCTCTGAGCGGAAGAATGCGTCATCCGGAGTCCGCACCGAATAGAGCAGTCGGAAGGGCGCGGTGCTGGCGGAATCGGTGTGGGAGCGGATCATCGCCATTAGCGGCACGATTCCGGACCCTCCGCCGATCAACTGCACCGGCTCGGTCTGCGTCGGCTTCCAGACAAACCAGCCGCCGAGCGGACCGCGAAGCTCGAGCTCGTCCCCGGGGAGCAGGTCGTCGACGAGGTAGGGGGAGACCTCGCCAGTGGGGAAGCGGTCAACGGCGAGTTCGACCCGGTCGCTGTCCCCTGCCGATGCGATGGAGTACGAGCGCACCGCCTGGTAGCCGTCCGACGCGGTCAGGCGCACATCCGCATGCTGGCCGGCGAGGTTGCCCCCCCAGCCCGGAACGTCAAGCACGATGCTGCGGCCGGTGGGCGTTTCGGTGTGAGTCGAGACCACGACGCCGACGTGCCAGAGGCCAATCCGGTGCGGTGGCGCATCCCGGGTCTCACGTTCTGATATCACCAGCCGGTCACCAATAGCGCTGCTCGAGCCACGGGTCGCCGTACATGTTGTAGCCGTTCTGCTCCCAGAAACCCGGTTCGTCCGAGGGCATCATCGTGAGCGAGCGGATCCACTTCGCGCTCTTCCAGAAGTACAGGTGGGGGATGAGCAGTCGCGCCGGCCCGCCGTGCTCGGGATCGAGCGGCTCGCCGTCGAACTCGAAGGCGACCCAAGCCTTGCCGCCCAGCAGGTCCTCCAGTGGCAGATTTGTTGTGTAACCACCGTAGGAGTGGGCCATCACATATTCGTCACTCGCCTCTATGCCAGCGAACAGGGTGTCGAGTGAGACCCCACGCCAGCTCGTACCGAATTTCGACCAGCGGGTGACGCAGTGGATGTCCGTATCGATGTTTTCTATCGGCAGGGCGTGTATCTCATCCCAGCTCCAGGTATGGAGCGTGGCGTCGTCAGTACGGATGCTGAACGACCAGTCCGTGGTGCCGATGTCGGGGGTGGGGCCAGCCGACAGCACCGGAAAATCTGTGGTGAGGTACTGCCCGGGAGGAAGCTCGGGTGTGTGTTCGCGACTGCGGCCGGTGAAACCGCGAGAGATGACAGCCATGAGATGTTCCTTCGGTTGGAACCAGCGTACCGATCGTTACTGCTCGCGGTCGAGGCCGCCCATGCGCTCAAGTACCGCGTGCACCAGCTCGATCTCGGCATCCGGGGTGATGTGGTGGTTTAGATAGATGCCCTCCAGCCAGGGGAGCACCTCCTCGCGTTCAAGGCCGACGGCCGACCAGTCGACGCCGGTTTCGGCGGACGTGACGGGTTCGCCGGAGATCGGGTCGAGCCAGGCACGGGCGATGGTGCGATCGGGAATTGCACCATCCACCGGATTCCAGAGCAGTGCGATCGGATGATTCTCGCCGTCGACATGGTCCTGGTTCACCGTTCCCGAACCGAGCCAGGGCAGGGTGAGGATCTCGCCTTCGATCTCCACCTCGATGAGGTCGAGTTGCGCGGGCTCGGTTTCGCAGACGTAGAGGGGAAAGCCCTCCTCATGCCACGCGGCGGCTTCCTCGATGTCTTCCATGAGCTCGGGCATCCGCTCGAAGAAATTGGCGGCGAGAGCGGTGGACCACCTCAGCAGCACGACCGTGTCGGCATCATTCCACGGGCTGGTCTCGCTCGCATCACCATCCGATCCGTGAAAGTGGTGCTCTGCTCCGGACGCGCCGAGATCGAGATGCAGCTGCCCGTCGTCGAATCCGACGTAAAACGAGACCAGCTTCTCATCGTCCTGCCATTCGGCGAAAATCTCGGGCTCGCGCAGCGCCGTCGGAAGCTCGATCTTCGCCGCACGCTTGTCGCCGAGGTCGAATACCGCCTGGAAAATGGAGTTCGGCAGTCGCAGCGTTTCGTCGGGCATGGGTCAACTCTTCCATGTCGGACGCTGGCCCGCGCGCCCAGGGTCTCGGATCCCCCGCCGAGGCAAAAGTCGCGACCTGCTACCTCGGCGGCTGGTGTGATCGTCAAGGCGGCCGCGTCGCCGAAACGCGGATGCCGGAGCCTGCTCGACTTCGGCGCGGCGGTGCTCGATGGCGGCGCTCCATGGCGGTACTCGCTGGCGGTGCTGCGATCTTGCGGGCGGTGCGCAGAATTCGCCCCGACGCTGTCACGTAGGCTGAATCCATGACTTCCCTCGCGCTCGGCATCCCCGGGATTCGGCGCGACCCCGCTCGCCTTCCGCCAACCGCCGGGCGTCCCGACGATGCGGGACTGCTCGACCAGTTCGGCCGCACGGCACGAGACCTGCGAATCTCGATCACCGAGAAGTGTTCGCTGCGCTGCACCTACTGCATGCCGGAACAGGGGCTTCCGGCGATCGCCCGGGACGACCTGCTCACGGCTACGGAAATCGCGCGTCTCGTCGGCATCGCCGTGCGCGATCTCGGGGTTCACGACATCCGTTTCACCGGCGGAGAGCCGCTGATGCGGGCGGATCTGGCGGAGATCATCCGTAAATCGTCAGCCGTCGCGGGGCTTCCGGGAGGCGGCACCGCGTCGATCTCGATGACGACGAATGCCATCGGGCTCGATCACCGTATCCACGAGTTGGTGGAGGCGGGCCTCACCCGCATCAATATCTCCCTCGATACCGTGGACCGCGACCATTTCGCCCGCCTGACCCGCCGTGACCGGCTGCCCTCGGTCTTCGCCGGTATCCGGGCGGCCAAAGATGCCGGACTCACGCCGCTCAAGATCAACGCGGTGCTCATGCGTGACACCCTCGCGGGCGCGGCGGACCTGCTGGAGTGGTCCCTCGCCAACGGCGTGCGATTGCGCTTCATCGAACAGATGCCGCTGGACGCCGATGAGGCCTGGGCTCGCGACAATATGGTGGATGCCGCGGAGCTGCTCGATGTGCTCGGCGCGCGCTTCACCCTCAGCCAGCCGCACCGTGAAGATCCCTCCGCCCCCGCCGAAGAGTGGATTGTTGACGGATATCACCTGCAGGGCGGCCCGGCCACTGTCGGTATTATCGCCTCGGTGACGCGCTCGTTCTGTGAAGCCTGCGACCGCACCCGCGTCACGGCCGAAGGGACGGTTCGCTCCTGTCTGTTCGGCGACGACGAGACCGACCTGCGGGCACTGTTGCGGAACGGTTCCGAGGATGCGACGATCGCGCAGTGGTGGCGCGCCGCCCAGTGGGGCAAACAGGCCGGACACGGAATGGACCGGGCAGACTTCGTGCGTCCGCAGCGCAGCATGGGCGCCATCGGTGGCTGAGGTGGCTCAGTGGGACGACGAGGGGCGCAAGGTCCTCGTCCGCTACTTCGCGTCGGCAGCAGAGGCAGCGGGACGGGACGAGGACCTTCTCCCCACCGTTGGAACCGTTGGGCAGTTGCGGGCGCTTTTGGTGCACGAGTACGGCGACGCGATGGCCCGGGTACTGGCATCCGGTTCATTCCTGGTCGACGGGGTGGTCAGTCGTGATGATTCCTTCGCTGTCGGCAATCGCGTGGATGTGCTGCCGCCTTTCGCCGGCGGCTGAGCAGCACCGCCAGTCGGCTGTTCGTTCACCAGCACGGGAACCCCGAGTGATACCGGGACGGCCCGGCCGGCGAACCCGGCAGGCGCGTTGCAACGGCAAACGCGGAGCCTGAGCCGGCGTCGATAGCGATCGAGCGGGTCGCATCCGTGGAGCTGTGAGGGCGGGTTGGCGTCGATTTATCCGCGGCATCGGAGCAGACCGGGCCCGGAAAACGCATGTGAGCACGACACTGAACGGGGGTTCAATTCCCCCGCCATCTCCACGGTTGGTCACCGTCGTGTGTCGTTCGAGCTCTCCTGCGGTGCCTCGCGTTGTCGTTCGCCCCTAGTGCTGTCTCGGGCGCGCAGGGGGAATCGACGCACCCACAACAGCGAGTAGCGCGCGACCGGTGAGCGCCGCTATTCGGGCTTCGGGTTGGAGCGCAGGCGCAGCAGGAGCTGGATCACGAAGAACGCAATCACGAGCCCCTGGTCGATGAGGGCGATGGATCCCGCAAGCGTTGCGCTCTGGTAGCCACCGCAGGTGGACGGGGTCGCTTGCGACGAGCAGAGATAGCGTGGCGGTGTCGCACCCTCCGTCGGGAAACGTCCCGTGGTGAGGAGCTTGTGATATCCGAACTTGAGACCCTCGTTGAGGGTGACACCGATGTGATCCGAGTTCGGCACGATGATGGTGGAGACATGCCAGCCGGCCTCGTCAGCGAGGCTTGCCACCTCGATCACACCCGGTCCGTATTTCGTGTCGAGCGCGCCAGTGGCGAACGTGGCGACCGTGTCTTTATAGTGCCCATGTGCCCTCAACGCCGTAGCGGTGAGTGACGCGTCAAAGGCTGCCTGGCTGCCGCCGAAGTAGTGCGCGATGGCGTAGGCGACGTGCGGGGTTCCGGGCCGGTCTGGTCCCGAGACGCTGATCATGTTGGACCAGATCGATGGGAAGGTCGCCTCGAGAAACTCGGCACAGTCGCCGCCGTGAGAATAGCCCGCGACGGTCCAGTAGGTGCGCGTGTCGGGTACCGGGAGGTTAGCGCGGATCCACCGAGGCACGTCAACGGAGAGGTAGGTGGTCACTCTGCCGGCAACGGTGTCACGGCACGGGGGGTTGAGGTTGCGACCACCGAGCTGATCGACGACGAGCACGAAAGGCGCATTCTGCAGCGCGTTCGACCCGAGGGCATGAAGGGCGTTCAGGGTTGCGCCCAGACTCGCATCACCGGGTTGGCCCATCATGGTCTCGACGACAGGGCGGCGAACATCCGGATGGAGGATATAGCCCGGCGGCACCCACAGGTTCGCATCCCGTGCTGAGAACCCCGATGTCGTTGGCGGAATATGAACGGCCATCGAGTACCCGTTCTGAAGCGTTTCTGCGGTGATGGGAACCTGCTTGCCGGCCACCGTGGTGCGACTCAGGCTGGGCACGATCGCCGCCGCGACCGCGCCGACGGATCCCGTGAGGGTGAGCGCTAGGAGCGCAATCGTCACGATCTTCAGGCCAGGGCGTGGGGGTACGGACCACTTCCCGTCGAGTAGGGCGCCGACCGCGAGCGGCACAGCGAAGGCGACGAAGCCGAGCGCGATCCAGCCGGGAAGCTCAACGAGGTCGGGACGCGCGGTGTTCGAGCTCCACACGAGCAATGCCACGACGGACACGAGCTGCCAGACCACGACGGCGATGAGGGTGCGGTTCGACGAGTACACGAGCGCGCGACGCACGAATACGATCGACGAAAGCACGAGCAGTGCGCCGACCCCCAGGCACAACCCGACCAGAAGCATCCCCCATTCATATCAGTGCGCGGTGCGATAAGGGCGCCCATCGGCGAGTGAGCCGCAGCCAGCCCGTCAACTATCCGCAAGCCGTGCGACTGCGTGCGCTACTTTGCGCGAGAAATCTGCGTGCCAGGGCAATTGCTCACAGTCAGGGGTGTGAGAAGGAGCGGAGAGGTGCCCTCCGCTCACGCGGGAATCGTTCAGTCTTGGGTGTGGTGGTGGTGCGAAATGGGCCAAGTCGATCAGCGCCTGGTTCGGAACTGCTGAATCAGTATCGGGCGAGGAATGTGATGTGGTCCTGGTCGAGTTGGGTGAGGGCAGCGTTCGTATCGTGAGCAATGCAGAACGCTGAAAACCTGCGTGGAAAGAACACCTAATCCAGTTCGATAGTGAAGTCCCACAGGGCGAGCGGATGTCCGGCCGGCTGCCATGTCACCTGGGCTGCTCCGCTCGTGAAAGTACCCGAAACCACCAGCTGTGCGGTGTCTCCGGCAGTGGCGGTCGCGCTCGACGGACCGACCGCCGTGAGGGGGATGACGGCGCCAGTCTGATTGCGACAGACCAAGTCTGAGACGGCGAGGGAGATCGAGCCGCTTGCAGATTTCACTGCCAGAGTGATCGTCGCGGAGGTGGTGGCGCCCGGCAATGATGCGGTACCGGATGCCGCGGGCTGGGTGATCCTCTGATCGGGACCGGTGGCGGTGGCGATGCCGCGTGTCGCAGGGTCCAAGATCACCAGGGTCGACGCCCCCATAGCGAGCAGTTGAGGCTTCCCGATGGTGGCGGTCGGCATCGGATCCACGGCCGGAGCGGTGGGGATGGGCACCGCGCCGAGCGAGGCCGTCACGGACTGGGCGGTGGGGGGAGCGCTGCAGCCGCACAGCATCCCGAGTAGAAGCACCGACAACAGTGCTGTCGCGCTCAAGTCCCGGCGGGACAGCATTACTTGTCGTCGACCGGCACGGATTTCGTGACGATCTTCGGCTGGGGGAGTTCGTTGATACTTGCCGTTGCCGGATAGAGGGAACTGCCCGATGGAGAGGGCTTCAGGGCGCGCCCCGCAGCATTGTTGTAAACATCCGGTCCGAACGGTCGAAGGCCGTCGGTACCCGCGTAGGCGAGGTGGCCATCCCCATCGATTCCACCTCGGTGAATGCCGAAGGTGTCCTCGATAGTGCGCAACCAGCTGTAGTGGTTGTAGGGCTGGGCGCTCACCGAACCGGGAGTGATGAATCGGCTGATCAGCACCGCACCGGTGACGCCACCGCCCGGGGTGGTGTCCTGATTGAAAGCCTGGAATCCGGGCTGGGTGGTGTTCGGTCCGGGCAGTTCACCGCAGCAGGCCACCACCGATTGAGCAGTGTCGGCTTCGGCCTGGGCTGATGCCCCGGTGCCGCTGTCCGTTCCGAATTTGCTGTCCGCCGCGTACTGCTGGTCGGCGATCGAGTTGCCGTACATCTTGTAGGGCGGGAAGGCCTCATCGAAGAGGATTTGGATCTCACCGTCCTTCTGGAAGGCGGCCGAGCCCATGATGGAGGGGATCCACTTCTTCAGGAACAGGTCGGCGGCGTACAGACCGCCCTGGTGGTTGTTCGGGTCGCCCGAAAGGTTGTCGCCCTTGCAGGTGGCGTCGTGCGCATCCGAGCAGTTGTTCGGGGTGATCCAGGAAAATGCCGGGGTGGTTTTCTCTGACTTGAGGTCATCGGCGAGGCTCGGGATGGCGGCGTGACCGGTGGTAGCGGCGTAGCCGTCGAGCGGCACGACGTTCGCACAGTCCGCGGGGTTATCGATCACCGAGTGGAACCAGGCGGCCGGGTTGTGCTTGACCACGTACTGGTCGGTCGGGGTCGATCCACCCGGATCGACAACGCCGGCGCCCGAGGGGTCGCCGGGAATGCCGCATTTGTAGACATTCTCGCGGGCCGGGTTGTTGCCCATGTCCTGGTTGTAGACCTTCCAGGAGACCTTCTTCGCGTCGAGCTGGTTGAAGATCGTCTGAACGGATGCCGGATAGACGCAGCCGCTCGACGCGTACACCTGGCCGTCGGCGGCCGGCAGACCCGGCGCCACATTCGTGTACTGGGCGCAGTCGGCCTGGTTGGCCGGCGCCGGCGCCTGTCCGGACACGGCGCTGATGTAGTTGTCGAGCGAGTAGTGCCCGGTGCCGTAGTACTGGGTGAGCAGCTCTCCGTAGGAGGGGAGCGTCTTCCACAGGTAGTCGTTCTGGTTGAGCCCGGTGAAGGTGGACTCGTAGGACTTGTTCTCGAGCATGATGGTCCACACGTGACCCACTTTGGGGGCGTGGAACTCGCTGCGGTGATTGTCGTCTGCGCCGGATGCGAAGCCGGGTGCCGCGACGAGGCCGACTCCCGCCATCGTTGCGAGGGCTGCGATGCCCGCAATGATCGTCTTCTTTGTTCGAGTGAGTTTCATTGGGAAGCGCCTCCACTGGCCGGAATCGTACTTCAATAGTGGACCGCGGAGGGGTTGTCGTAAAGTGCCCGAAGGTGAACGTCAGGTGACTACTTGACGTCAAGTAACTAATTGAACGGGAACGAAGTGACCGGAGGTCGAATGCACCATCCCGGGCAGCATCCACGCAGCCGGTAGGGTGTCGAACAATGAGGACTCTTCCATGAGCGGAATCGCGGTGGCCACAGGCGACCGGCGCCGGCTGCTGCACCTTCTATGGATTGCAGTGGTCGCCGTGTTGATCGACCTACAATCCATCCTGGGAGCCAAGATCAGCCGCTGCGGGGTAAGCGGGTGCAGCGGCGGTGGGTTCGGACTCTCGGCGGACCCCGGCGCTGTGGTCGCCTTCATCGTCGGAGCCGGACTCGTGACTGCTGCGCTGGTGATCTTTGTGCCCTGGCACCGCTCCCGCCGGGTGCGCGTGGTCGTCGGAGCACTTGGGGCAGTGGCATCCTGGGCATTCGTGGCGCTGCAGTACGCCGCCTGATCGCCCGGAACGTTGTCGGTGGGTTCCCGTGCGTTCCGACAGGGCTACAGCCCGACCCACTCGGTGGCGCCATCGGCCAGATGCTGGCGCTTCCAGATCGGCACGGTCTGCTTGATCAGGTCGACGAGGCGCTCGCAGGCCGAGAAAGCCTCTCCGCGGTGAGCTGCAGAGACTGCGGCGACGAGCGCGACATCGCCGACCACGAGCGGCCCGATGCGATGCGCGGCGGCCACACGGAGGCCGGTCTCGGTCGCGATCGTCCGGCAGCAGTCCTCGAGGAAGCGCGCGGCATCCGGGTGGGCGGAGTATTCCAGCGAGACGACAGCGAGTCCGTGGTCGTGGTTGCGCACCACGCCGCGGAACGTGACGAGGGCGCCCTTCTCGTCATCCATCACGAAGTTCTCGATGGCGGTGGCATCGATCGGCTCGACCGAGATGAGCGCGAGGATGTCGTTACCCATGGGCGCCACCCCCGGCGATCTGCGCGACGAGGTGTTCGAGCAGCCCCTCGAGCACGGCGAGACCATCGCGCACCCCGCCGGTGGATCCGGGCAGGTTCACGACAACGGTGCCGTTGGCGGTGCCGGCGACCGCGCGGCTGAGCGCCGCGGTCGGGGTCGCAGCGAGCCCGCGTGCGCGGATCGCCTCGGCCACTCCGGGGAGCTCGCGATCAAGCAGTGCGCGGGTGGCTTCCGGGGTGCGGTCGGTGGGGCTGAGACCGGTGCCGCCGGTCGTGATGATCACGGCGGGAGCGGATGCCACGACCCGGCCGAGTTCGGTGGCGATGTCGGCATCCGCCACCACGGTGACCGCGTCGACCGCGAAACCGTGCCCGGCGAGCCAGTCCGCGATCACCGGTCCGGTGGTGTCTTCACGCATTCCGGCGGCTCCTCCGGTGGACGCAACGACGACGGCGGCGGTGCCGGGTCTGAGTCGGACCGGCGCAGATCCGCCGTGCCGCGTCCAGTGCCCGCGCTTGCCGCCGGTCTTCGATTCGAGCCGGATCTCGCCGAGTTCGGCGGTTGGATCGACCGCCTTCACCATGTCGTGAAGGGTGAGCCCGGCGATCGCCACCGCGGTGAGGGCTTCCATCTCGACCCCGGTCTGGCCGATTGTCTTCGCCGTCGCCGAGACGAGGATCGAGTCATCCGTGAAGGAGAAGTCGATGCTCACCGAGGAGAGCGGCACCTGGTGGCAGAGCGGGATGAGTTCGCTGGTCTTCTTCGCCCCCGAGATGCCGGCGATCCGCGCGGTGGCGAGCACATCGGCCTTGGGAAGTCCGTCGGCGCGCACGAGCGCGATGACCGCCGGCGTGGTGATGAATCGACCGGTCGCGGTCGCGGTGCGGGCGGTGATGGCCTTGTCGCCGACATCCACCATGCGGGCGCGACCGTCGGAGTCGAGATGGCTGAGGGAGTTACCGTTGCCGCTCACAGGTCGATCGTCTCCACGGGGTCGCCCGCTTTCAGTTCGGTGATGCCTTCCGGAATGTCGAGAAGCAGGTCGGATGCCGCGAGGCCGGCCACGAGGTGGGAACTCGGGCCACCCACGACCTCCACTCGACCATCGGGCAGGGCGCGCCCGCGCAAAAACTGGCGAGTGCCGGCAGCGGACCGCAGGTCGGCGATGAGCGTGCGCGTCTGGCGGCGCGCGGCCGGAAGGCCGGCGGCCTCCCGCAGGATCGGGGCGACAAAGACCTCGAAGGAGAGCTGGGTGCTCACGGGATTACCGGGAAAGCTGATCACCGGCACGCCGTTGAAGACGCCGGATGCCTGGGGCCCGCCTGGCTGCATCGCAATGTGGCCGACCTCGCCGCCGTTGGCGTGCCAAAACTCGCGGACCACCTCGTAGGAACCCATCGAGATTCCGCCGGAGGTGAGGATGAGGTCGGCATTTGCGACACCGAACACCATGGTTTCTCGAAACTGCGAGACCGCATCCTCGACCGGATGGATCGCGTAGGTCACCTCGGTACCGCAGGCGGTCGCGGCCGCCGTCAGCGCCGCGCTGTTCGAGTCGTAGATTTCGCCAGGCTCGGCTCTCCGCCCCACCGGCGCAAGCTCCGCGCCGGTGCTGATCACGACGATCCGCACGCGGCGGCGCACCTCGATCTCTTCGATGCCCGCGGCGGCGAGCGCGGCGAGGTGGCGGGAGGCGAGGCGGAGTCCGGCCGGAAGCAGGGGGTCCCCGGCACGCAGGTCGCTGCCGCGGTCGCGCACGTATTCGCCGATGGCGCGGGCGCGGGTGACGGTGACCGTGTCGGCGGTTGACGAAGTGTCCTCGACCGGCACGACGGCATCCGCTCCCTCCGGCACGACGGCACCGGTCATGATGCGCACCGCGGTACCCGAGACGAGAGGTGGGGGAGTCCCGGGTCGGGCTGCGACTTCTCCGACGATCGGCAGGGTTACCGGCAGGCTGGTGAGCAGAAGGGTGGCGAGGTCTGCCGCAACGACGGCGAACCCGTCCATCTGCGAGTTGCGAAAGAGCGGCAGATCCACGGGACAGAGGATGGCGGCCGCGGTCACGCGCCCAAGGGCCGCCCCGACGGCAACGGTGTCGAGACCGGTCGGCAGGGCCGGCGTGATGAGGGCGCGAACGTGGGCCGCATACTCGTCGACGGTGCGGTGTGACACCTCAGTACTTCGCGAAACCTCAGTACTTCGCGACACCTCAGTACCTCGCGACACTCGGGTCGATGCGGCGGGACCAGGCGTCGATGCCGCCGTCGAGGCTGCGGGCGGGGATGCCGTGCTCGCCGAGGAGCGCGACGGCGCTCGCCGAGCGGATACCCGCGTGGCAGTAGACGACTACCGGTTTCGAGCGCTCGATTCCGGCGAGGTTAGTCTCGAGCGATCCGAGAGGCAGCAGCGTCGACCCGGGCAGACTCGCGATCGCAGCTTCCCAGGGCTCGCGAACGTCGATGAGGGTGACCGCGCCGAGGGAGGCGGCCAGTTCATCCACGGATATCGCATTCGGGATGCCGCAGAACAGCTCGTAATCGATCAACTCGGTAATCGCTGCGGCCGTCGGATCTTGCGCGTAGGCGAGCTCGCGGAATACGCCGGTGAGGGCATCGAAGGTGGTGACCCGCCCGATGAGGGGAGTTCCGATACCGGTGATGATTTTCACGACCTCGCTGGCCATGATCGACCCGATCACGGCGACGACGCTCGGCAGCACGCCGCCGGCCTCGCAGGAAAGCACGGACCCCGGCGGTGGGGGAGCGGGGAAGAGGTCGCGGTACTGCGGCCCGCGTGCAGCCCAGGCGACCCCGGCCTGTCCGGCGTACTGCGAGACAGCGCCCCAAACGAGAGGAATGCCGGTGAGCGCCGCCGCGTCGTTGGCGAGGTAGCGGGTGGGGAAGTTGTCGCTGCCGTCCACGACCAGGTCGTAGCCGGCGAAGAGTTCAAGCGCCATGTCGGCGGTGAGGCGCCCGTCGAGGGCGTTCACCACGGTCGCGGTATCGATGTCCGCCACCGTGTCGGCTGCCGAGTGCACTTTGGCGCGTCCGACATCCGCGATGCCGTGGGCGAGCTGGCGATGCAGGTTGCTGAGCTCCACCGTGTCGTCGTCGATGATGCCGATGGTTCCGACGCCCGCAGCGGCCAGTGCCGGAATCACGCTGCTACCGAGTCCGCCAGCGCCGATCACGAGCACGCGAGCGTCCGTTAGCTTTTGCTGGGCCTCCGGTCCGAAGCCGGGAAGCGCGACCTGACGGGAGTATCGGGCGCTATTCGTGCCGGTCGGCGGCGGGGTTGCTGGCGGCGGGGATGCTGGCATCCTTCGATTCTTGCAGGTGTGGGTGGGAGCTAGGCCGTTGACGTCGCCCTGCCCACCTGCGCTATCGGGCCGACCGCCACATGGTGGTGATGATGTGACCCGACGCGACGGTGAACTCGCCCTGCCGCTCGAATCCGACGCTGCGGTATCGCGCATCATTGACCGGGTTGGACGATTCGAGGTGGGCGGCCCCGCCGAGAGCATCGATGCGCTCCAGGTTCTCGCGCAACAGGCCCATGCCCAGTCCTCTACCGCGGTGGTCGTGGTGGGTGGCGAGCAGGCTGAGGTAAATGTGCGGCTCGGTCGGGCGAACCTCCTCGAACTGCGCCGAAATGACCATGATGCCCTTCGCCGCCTCTTCACCCACCAGGTCGACGAGGAAGGACTCAAACCCGAGGGACTCGTTTTCGGTCAGGTCGATACCGCCCGGCGGTATCCACACCGCCACTGATTCGGTGTTTTCGGTGAGATAGGTGAAGGGATAGCGCAGTGCGGATCCAGCAAAAAGGCGCCAGAGTGCGGAGGCCTGGGCTTCGCGGTGAGTGAGATCGGGGAAAGCCGGTCCCCACAGCGGATCGTCGAAGAACGCCGAGGTGAGTGTGGCGACGACGCCGTCGAGGTCATCGATGGTGGCGACTCGCACCGCCGGAAAAGAGCCAGAGGGTTCCATGGACCCAGCGTAGAGGGGCAGCCAAGTCCGCTAAAACGGAAGTAACATGGCTCTTATGCCGCAGATAAGGATAAAGGACGCCGCCCTGTACATGGGGGTGAGTGACGACACCGTGCGCCGCTGGGTCGACAACGGCACTCTTGTTGCCGAGAAAGACGAGTCGGGGCGCGCCGTCGTCGACGGCCTCGCCCTTGCCATGCTCGCGCGGGAAAACGCGGTGCTGCCGGATGACCCCTCCGGCGTCGCCCGCTCGGCCCGCAACAGTTTTGTCGGCCTCGTCACGAACATCGTGATGGACACCGTGATGGCACAGGTGGAGCTGCAGTGCGGCCCGCATCGGGTGGTTTCGCTGATGAGCAGCGAAGCCGTTCGCGACCTGGGGCTCGAGCTCGGATCCGTGGCAATCGCCGTCGTGAAAGCCACGACGGTAATCATCGAGACCCCCAGGGGACACCAATGAAGAAGAAGCTTCTCGCTACCCTCGCGGTCGGCATCCTCCTCGCAACCGCGGGATGTTCGGCGCCGGCGCCCGCTCCTGCGTTGTCGGCGACACCCACGAAGGATTCGCTCAGCGGGTCGATCACGGTGTTCGCCGCGGCATCCCTCACCAAGACCTTCGGTGAGCTAGCCACGAAGTTCGAGACCGCGCACCCGGGCGTCACTGTCACGACGAGCTTTGCCGGATCCGCCGACCTCGTCGCCCAGATCACCGCCGGAGCACCCGCCGACGTGTTCGCCTCGGCCGACACGAAAAACATGGCCAAGGTCTCGACCCTGGTGGGCGCTCCGGTGAACTTCGCGACCAATGAGTTGGAAATCGCGGTGCCCCCGGGCAATCCGGCGAAGATCGCGACCTTCGCCGACCTCGCGAGGCCCGGCGTGAAGACAGTGGTGTGTGCACCGGCGGTACCCTGCGGCGCAGCGACGGTCGCCATTGAGACTTCCACTGGCGTGAAGCTCACCCCGGTGAGCGAGGAGAACGCGGTCACCGATGTGCTTGGCAAGGTCTCCTCCGGAGAGGCGGATGCCGGACTCGTTTATGTCACCGACGTGAAGGGCGCCGGCTCCCGCGTGACGGGCATCCCGTTCTCGGAGTCGAGCAAGGCGGTGAACACCTACCCGATCGCCACGATCACGGCGAGCAGAAACTCGAGAATCGCCACGGCCTTTGTGCACTACGTCACCGGCACTGTCGGCCGTGCGGTGCTGGCGGCGGCGGGCTTCGGAGCCCCGTGACCCGGAATGTCGTCGGCACGCGCCGCGCGTCGTTCTCGGGAGTGCCGCACTGGGTGATCGTGATCGGGATCATCGGTGCTGCCTTCGTGCTGCTGCCGCTCGTCGCGATGGCGTCCCGGGTGAACTGGGGTGGATTCGTTGCGCTGGTCTCGAGCGAATCATCCGTTTCGGCCCTGCTATTGAGCCTGCGAACTTCGGTCTCCGCGACGATTTTCTGCGTGGTGTTCGGGGTACCGATGGCGCTCGTGCTCGCCCGCACCACCTTTCGCGGCCAGCGGCTCGTGCGGACCATCGTGCTTCTGCCGCTGGTGCTCCCGCCCGTGATCGGCGGCATCGCGCTTCTCGCCGCATTCGGCCGACAGGGGCTGCTCGGACGCCCGCTCGAGGTGTTGGGCATCTCCGTGGCCTTCTCGACGGTGGCTGTCGTGATCGCTCAGACCTTCGTGGCACTGCCCTTTCTTGTGCTGAGCCTCGAGGGCGCGCTTCGCCTGGCTGGCACCCGCTACGAGGCGGTTGCGGCGACGCTCGGCGCCCGCCCGACGACGATTCTCCGCCGCATCACTCTGCCGCTCGTAATGCCCGCCCTGCTCTCCGGAGCCGTGCTGTCATTCGCGCGGGCCCTCGGTGAATTCGGCGCGACACTCACCTTTGCCGGCAGTCTCCAGGGGGTCACGCGCACGCTGCCATTGGAGATCTACCTGCAGCGGGAGATCGATCCGGATGCCGCGGTGGCGCTGTCTCTCGTGCTGGTAATCGTCTCCCTCGTGGTGGTCGCTCTAACGCTGCGCACCGCTCCCGGTTCACGACTGGGACGGGTTACCCGGTGACGGTCGCCGAATGAGGGTCGCCGAATGAGGGTCGCCCAGTGACACTGCACCTTGATGCGCGCGTCGCCGAGCGCGGCTTCGACGTGCGCCTCGAGGTTGCCGAGGGGGAGACCCTGGCGATCCTTGGTCCGAATGGCGCGGGTAAGTCGACCCTGCTGTCGATCCTCGCCGGCCTGCTCCGACCCGATTCGGGCAGCGCCCGCCTCGACGGAGTATCGCTCTTCGACCTCGACCGCGGGCAGTGGCTGCCTCCGCACCAGCGCGGGATCTCCTTACTCGCCCAGGAACCGCTGCTCTTCCCGCACCTCAGTGCCCTCGAGAATGTGGCCTTTGGCCCACGCAGCGCGGGCCGGTCTCGGGCCGAGGCGCGGGCATCGGCTCACCACTGGCTCGCGGCGGTGGAGGCGGCGGAGCTTTCGGCCAGCCGACCCGCACAACTCTCCGGCGGGCAGGCCCAACGAGTAGCGATCGCGCGCGCCCTCGCGCCCGAACCGCGGCTGCTGCTGCTCGACGAACCGCTCGCCGCGCTCGACGTCGCCGTCGCCCCCACCCTGCGGCGCATGCTTCGAGCGGTACTCTCCGGTCGCACCGCGATCCTCGTGACGCACGAGGTGCTTGACGCCCTCACCCTCGCCGACAGGGTGGTCGTGCTTGGCGACGGAATGATCGTGGAACAGGGCGTGACGGCGGAGGTGCTGCAGCGGCCGCGACATCCCTTCACTGCGCGGCTCGCCGGCCTCAACCTGCTCACCGGGGTGCGCACTGCGACGGGGCTTCGGATGCCGGACGGCACTCTGGTCGATGGTCCGGGTACGGGCGCAATCGGCGCTCCTGCCGCCGCAGCCACCCGACCCTCCGCGGTCTCGGTACAGCTCGAACAACCGCATGTCCCGAACGCGTTTGCGGTGATCGTGCAGGATCTCGAGCCGCGCGGGGATAGCGTACGGGTGCGCACTGCGTCGATGGCCGCCGATATCTCACCGGGACGCGCCGCGGCCCTCGGGCTCACTCCGGGACTGCCGGTCTGGTTCACACTGCCGGAGACCGAAGTCTCCATATACGCTCTCTGAGTGCGGCTGCGCCGATCTGTGCCCCCGCCGCATGGCGTTACCGCCCCCGTAAACACCGTCTGTAGTGTTCAGGTGGCACCTGTTGTCGGTGTGGTCGACAGAGTCGGAAGCGAGGGTGGAATGCAGAACGGGATGTTCCAGCCCACCGTCGGCCCGATCCGCGTGCCGCATTGCCCGCCGTCCGATCCATCCGCGGTGGATTGGGGGCGGCTGCCCTGCGCCGCGCCCGCCCGATTGCAGGCCAGATTCGCACTCCACACCGCACACACGTGTGCGTACCTCAGCACGGCCACGGGGTTCAACATTTCGCAGGTCGTGGACGCCGTGAACGGCGCTAACGCAAAGATTAGGGTGGCAGATTTTGACTGACAGCGTGGTAACCGGGACTGCTCCAGACGGTCTCCTCGATGCGTTCTGGGAGTACGAGCGGGCTCTCATGGCCAATGAAGTTGAGACGCTCGACCGTCTCTTCGCGCCGGGTGAGGAGACCCTGCTTGGTGACGCCGGCGGCATCCTGGTGGGTCACGACGCGATCAGCGCGTTCCGCCAGGGGCGCGACGGGGCTCCGGCCCGCATCATCGGCGACCTCCAGGTGCGCGACCTTGGCAACGACCGTGCCCTTATCGTGGCCGTGACCCTTCCGGCCAGCGGTGGCCGAGGACAGCAGACCCAGGTCTGGCACCGCAGCTCCACCAATGACGGGGATGTCGACTGGCTGATCGAGGCCACTCACGAGAGCGTTCCGGCCCCTGCGATCGCGGCATCCGTCTGGCGGATTGTCGGCAGTCCGCTCGTCGCGGGTGCTGTGGACGGACCACTCGTCGGCAAGACGGTGGCCGTGAAAGACCTCTTCGCTGTTGCCGGATTCGCCGTCGGGGCCGGGGTCCCCGCCTATCTCGCCGAATCGCCGCGCTCCGTCACGCATGCCTCGGCGGTCACGGCGCTGCTCGCCGCGGGCGCCGCAGTGCAGGGCATCGCCCAGACGGATGAATTCGCCTACAGCGTCGCCGGCAAGAACTCCCACTACGGCACCCCACCGAACGTCGCCGTCGCCGGCGCGATCCCCGGCGGCTCCTCGAGCGGACCGGCCACCGCGGTCGCCTCCGGCCAAGTCTCCATCGGGCTCGGCACCGATACCGGGGGATCGATCCGCGTTCCCGCGTCGTACCAGGGACTGTGGGGTCTCCGCACGACGCACGATGCCATCGCGCGCGACGGCCTGCTCGGGCTCGCACCCTCCTTCGACACGGTGGGCTGGATGACTCGTGACGCGGCGACGCTGCGGGCCGCGGCATCCGCCTCTCTCGGAAGTGCCGGCCGGAAGGCTGTATTCGGTGGATTCGCGGTCGCCCCGGCGCTCGTCGCGCTGGCCTCGCCCGGTGTGCAGGATGCCTTCGCCGCGGCCCTGATGCGACTGGCCGAGGCCGGACTCACCGACGATCTTGTCGAGCTGACGCTGCCAGATGTCGACGACCTGCACGAGATCTTCCGTACGGTGCAGTCCGCGGAAGCGTGGGCAACCCACGGCGAGTGGATCACCGCGCATCCGGGTTTTCTCGGCGGGGAGATCGCGGCACGGTTCGCATTCGGCTCGACGGTCGACCCCGATACCCGGTCCTTTGCGAGCCAGGCGCTGGAACTGGCCAGGGAGCGCATCGAGTCAATCGTCGGTGACCGGGTGCTGCTGCTGCCGTCCGCGTCATCCACCGCCCCGTCGACGACGGCGGATGCGGAGATAATCGAGCAGGTACGCCAGACCACCCTGCGCCTCAGCTGCGTCGCCAGCATCGCCGGCCGGCCGGCATTGAGCGTGCCAGCCCTCACCGTGGATGGCGCTCCGGTGGGATTCTGCCTCGTCGGACCGCCGAACACCGACATCGCCCTCATCGCGCTGGGGGAGTCGCTGGCGTAGGAGCGCCCGTAGGAGCGCCCGTCGAGCGATGCCCGTCGAGCGGCCTCAGTGGAGCGGTGGCCGCTTCACGGGCTGCAGCGTAGCGATTTTCGGATCCCGATTGTCGCCTGAGGAGCGGCCGGTGAGGCGGCGTCCGATCCACGGCAGCACGTACCGGCGCCAGTATGCGGCCGTGCGTTCGTGCGCTTCCGCCGGGATCCCGGAGCGGGAGACATCCGCGATCGGCACACCGAGCGCCGCGAGCACATTGCCAGCCACCCGCGCGTGCCCGACCGGATTCAGGTGCAGCTTGTCGCGGGACCAATAGGGAAGCTGCCCGAGCTCGGTGTCGGCCCAGTTGTCGACGAAGGTCACGTGCTCCTTGGGGAGGCGATCCCGAACGGATGCCGCAAGCTGGTCTCCCCGCGCGCGCACAAAGGATCCGAGTGGGATGTGGCGGGTCGGATCGGCGCCGCTCACCAGGATCACGTGCACGCCGCTCGCGACCGCGCGGTCGACCGCCGCCTCGAGCTGATTGGCGATCGCTGTGATCGAGACCCGAGGTCGCAGGATGTCGTTGCCTCCACCGTTGATGCTCATCAGCGCGGGTGTGAGCGCGAGGGCGGCGGTGAGTTGCCCGGACACGATCGGGGCGAGTAGCCGACCCCGGATGGCGAGGTTCGCGTAGGTGACCGGCTCGGTGGAGGCCGCGGCAAGCCCGAGCGCCACCAGGTCGGCCCAGCCGCGGACCCCTCCGTCGGGCAGATCGTCCCCGACACCCTCGGTGAAACTGTCACCGATGGCGACGTAACTGGTCAGATTCATGCGCACGCACTCGAGTCCATCACATTTCCCGGAATCTGACTGGACTATCTGTTGGTCGCTTTACGGCGCGAGCCGGTCGATGTCGTGGCCGTCGAACAGGTCGCCGCACTCCACCTCGGTCACGCCGTTGGCCACAAGGTAGTCGCGCGCCCCGCGGTCACCGACGAGAGTCGGGATTAGGCCAGCCAAGTGGGCGCGCCCGATCAACACCGGATGGCCCGGCATCCCTCCGAACACCGCTTGTGTCAGTGTGCTGTCATCAAAAGGTGAGGCGAGTATGCGTGCCGCCACCTCGAGGGGCAGGCCGGGGAGATCGACGAGTGTGATGAGAGCTGCGTCTCCGGGGGCTGTATCTCCGGGAGCTGCATCCTCGAGGGCGGCGGACAGCGCCTGGCGCAGGGACTCGCCCATCCCGGCGGCCCAGTTCTTTACGACGAGGATGTCGGTGCCGGCGGGTACGAGAGCGGTCGCCTCGGCGGCAGCAGCTCCGAGCACCACGAGCACGTGATCACAGCCCGCGGCGTGCAACAGCCGGGCAGCCCGGGCGACCCAGGGCTCGCCATCCGTGGTTCGCATCAGTGCCTTCGGGCGCCCGAGGCGCGAGCCGGCACCCGCCGCGAGCACGATTCCGGTCAGCGTGGTCATGGGTAATGTTAGGCAGAAGATCCGGCTGCCCGGGAAGGAACCGCTGTGACAACCATCGATATCGTTACACCGGACCAGGTTGAGACCGGTGAGTTGATCGAGCTCTACGATTCGGTGGGCTGGTCGGCCTATACCCGGGATGTCGACACGCTTCGGCGTGCCCTGGCCGGATCATCCACCCTGGTGATCGCGCGGGACGGTGCTGTGCTGATCGGGCTGGCACGGGTCGTGTCGGACGGTTCGACCATCTGCTATCTGCAGGATGTGCTCGTGAATCCCTCTCACCAGGGCCACGGCGCGGGACGTGCGCTGGTGCAGGCAGCGCTCGAACCCCATGCCAAGGTGCGTCAGAAGGCGTTGCTCACCGATGATGAGCCCGCACAATGCCGATTCTATGAATCACTCGGCTATCGCGATGCCGCCGTTGCTGCCGGCGGGCCTCTTCGGGCCTTCGTGCGGCTCGACTGACCGCTGCTGGAGAACCGTGCTGCCATTTGTCAGCCATGCTTACAAACGTCGGGCTGCATGGCTGACAAATGGCAGCACGGTCGCACGGCGGAGCGACGCTCAGTAGTCTGTGCGGGCCGCGTTCGCCAGCCAGGCGTCGAAGGGCGCGGGAGATTGCGGGATGCGCACCGAGACCACCGGGAGCTGCCAGGTGTCACGGTCGCGGGCGAACAGTTCGTAGAACTCGAGATCGTCGAATCCTCCACGGGCGGCATCGTGCCGGTCTGCGGCGAACACCACTCGATCGACCCGGGCCCAGAGCGCGGCCGAGAGGCAGAGCGGACACGGTTCGCAGGACGTATAGAGCGTCGCCCCGGCCAGTGAGAACGACCGCTCCACCTGGCAGGCCGCGCGAATCGCCACCACCTCGGCATGCGCTGTCGGATCGAGATCGGCAGTCACGCGATTCTGCCCCTCGGCGATGAGCGAACCATCACGCACGATAAGAGCACCGAAGGGTCCGCCGCCGTTGTCGATGTTGAGGGTGGCGAGTTCGACGGTGCGCTCCAGCCAGCGCGCGTCCTCCGCAGCGAGGGGGACCAGGGAAGGCTCGGTGCCGTCGATCATGCGAGGCCCGCTGATGCGCGCCACAGCGCGGTGGCGAACGTGCGAGCGAAGACGGTTTTGGAGTCGCGGGAGGGCTCGTGCCCTGCCACATCCGTCGTGGTTAACCCCCACCTTGTGTCGAGAGCCCGTGCCATCGCCCGGTCGCGGATCTCGTGCCGCGTCGAACCGCGATACCCGCGCATGAGGCGCGACTCTGATGTGCCGTACTGGTTGCCGCTCAGGATCAGTGCCATCTTCGGATTATCCCAAACTCCTGTGACGGCGGTGTTTCCGCGATCGAGTATTTTTCCGCCAGTCGATGGAGCACTTCTGTTGCCCGGCTCGTTGATACGCACGGGGCTGTCGATGAGAGCGGATGCCGCCTGCAAGACCCACTCGAACCGTGGGTTACTTATATAGACATCATATGAATGTCATGAAGACGACTTTTGGAATTGCACCGAAAACAAATCGCAGGTTGCATAAGCGACGCACCAGAGTGGGTGCGCGGTATCCGGTACTCGGAAGCAGGTGTTGAGGGCTGAATTAGGGTTCGCCCTCGACAACGAGATGACTTAAAAAAGTCTCCATTTTGCGGACAGATCTAGTGAGTGCCTGAAGCGCTCAACTGCTGTCGTAGGTGCCGGGTTCGACACATCCGAACTGTTCCCGATTGGTCTCATGGACGTCGCCGCCGTCGAACTTATCTTGTCGAGTCGCAGAAATTGCCTCCCTGCTAGAGCATCGAGCTTCGCGACTCCGCCCGCATCGTTTTGTAGCCAGCTTTGACAACTCTTCAGGAATGTCACGACGGAAAGGACACTGGCTCCCGTGTCAAGCGCTGACCTGCCGGGAGACTGTGGAGCCCGCGTCCTCTAATCGACGCAGGCGGTCGACAAGGAGACGATTTGGAAAAGGGGCTGCTGCACGATTAGGTGACAGTTTCTAGTAACGCAGGAATTGCGGCACCCCCGTCTCTCAACCGTCTACGGGGAAAGCAAGATCAGCCAACATTAGGAACACATAGTTGTAAGACACAGGCAAGCCTGGCCGACGCAGCATTTGTGGGGGAGTGGCTGAGCATCGTTTTGTCTCACCAAATCGTCTTGCAAACCTTGGGATTTGAGACTGCCACCGGCATCCGATCGCTCAAAGTGGTCGGATGGCATGTAGCTCAAACTCGTGGTTCGAAGTCACCTCGCGTCGGTGCGGTCACGTTCCCGCCGAATGGAACGCCTGCCCGCTAGTGCTCCAGCTAGGAGCGATATCCCCACGAGGAGGAGGCCGACGAACGATGTAATTCCCGACCATGATGCGCCGCCTGAAGCGACCAGGCCTGTGAGTGTCACGACAGCCGCCAGCGCAGCGATGGGCAAAACCACTTTAGATGCAGCCCCCCGCGCGGTTGCCTGGCTCTCGCTATTGCCTGGCCCGAAGTCATGAGCAAGCCAGGCGAGATTGGTGGAACTGTGCACGTCAATCCTCGGCGCCACCGCGACGAGGACGGACGCGATTAAAGTGACAATACCGATGAGTAGCCAAACGCTCATTCGTTCCCCCTGAGATCGAAGTCGAAACGTTAGCAGCCGACGGGGGGTCGAGGCTAGGGGTGGTGATGTCTCGATATCGGATTGGCCGGGGTGTGTTCGAACGGCAGCAGGCTGCCCCTCGCTGTGAGATCTACCCGTCAGCCGGGACGTGATCAATTGTGGAGTGAGTCTCAATACGCGAGCGTCTCTAAACACATCGGATGCAACACACTGCTGCCGGCGAGCGCAGGGCGAGAGGCCTCATTTCTCTACGGTTAGGGGACTGTCGAGGGGGCGCTTGCTTGCGCAGTATGGACTGTGCGCAGTTACCTGTCTGTCAGGCTAAGACCATCGGCTGTGGGTCCTTCTCGGTGACGAGTTCGATGGAGATATCCCACAGTTGTTTTGCGACGGCCGGGTCCAGGGCATGCGACATGACACCGTGAATACCATCCGTGATTTTCCTCACAACGCGGGCAGGGTGGCAGTCCTCGAAATACGCGGGGCCGTCGAGTGTTAGGTCGGCCCTGGTCGCAACATAGACCGAGGTCGCAGCACCTTGTGCTGTGGTCTTCGTCGGATATCGACGCTTCATGTCAGCGAGTACTACGGGATCCCAGTACCGCTGCAGGTTGGTCCAGATGCCGCCCGGCATGGCCGCTGCGGCCGTGATGCCGTAAGCCGCCCACCGTCTTGTCGCCTCGAGGGCGAAGAGCACATTCGCCGTCTTCGACTGCCCATAGGCGAGTCCCGCGTCGTAGGTATCTCGCTGAAAGAACAGGTCGTCAAAGCGGATGCCGCTGGCCGCGTGGCCGCTCGAGCTGACCGACACGATCCGCGCGTTTCGCGCTTCGACGAGCGCGGGGAGTATTTCCGTGGTTAGTGCGAAATGTCCTAGATGGTTGACGGCCATGTGCATCTCCCATCCTGCGTCGGTGCGGAGCTCCGGCGCGTGCATGATTCCGGCGTTGTTGATTAGATAGTGGAGCGGACCAGACCACTTTTTGGCGAAAGAGCGCACGGACGCAAGATCTGCGAGGTCCAATTCGACGACACGGATGCTGCGATTACCGGTCGAGGCGCGGAGGGATACGGCGGCGCGTTCGCCGGCAGCGGTGTCTCTGACCGCGAGGGTGACGCTGGCCCCGGCGGATGCGAGTGCCCGCGCCGTCTCGACGCCGATGCCGGAGCTCGACCCGGTGACGATCGCAGACCTGCCGAAGAGGTCAAGGCCGTCGACCACGTCGAGTGCGGTCGAGTCCGGACCGAAAGTGTTGACCGCCATCAGCCGACCCGGGTGTTGGCGATCCCGCCATCGACATCAAGCACAGTGCCGTGCACGAACAATGCCTCATCCGATGCGAGATAACGAACCGCGAAGGCGATGTCAACCGGGCGCACGGGTCGGCCGGCGGCGGTGGCGGCGGTCATTACTGCGAGCACTTCCGCGCTGTCGGCGTTGCCCGGAGTGCTCGTCGCACCGGGTGCAACAGTGTTAACGTTGATGCCGCTCGGCCCGAACTCTGCCGCCCAGGTGCGGGTCATCTGCTCGATAGCCGCTTTCGAGCCGGTGTACATGGCACCGAAAGGGACGCCGACGCGAGACATCCACGAGCCGACATTCACGATCGACCCGGTGCCCCGCACGGCCATGGCGGGGGCGAGTTCGGCGACGAGCACGTGGGGTGCACGCACATTTGTGGCCAGGATCGCGTCGAGGTCGGTGTCGGAGAGGCCGACCGTTGGCGGCGCCGGATAGATACCGGCATTGTTGACGAGAATGTCGACATGGCCACCGAGCACTTGTGTCGCCGTGCCGGCGAATGTACGCAGATCGTCGTAAGTTCCGGCCAGATCAGCTGCCAGAACATGAGCAGCTCCCCCTGCGGCGACAATTGTGTCTACGACCGCCTGGGCGCGGCCTGCATCACGGCCGCTGACGACGACGGTGGCTCCGGATGCTGCAAGCACTCGAGCGATGGCCTCGCCAATGCCACTGCTGGAGCCCGTGACGATCGCAGTGCGCCCGGCAAGACGAAAATCAGTTGGAAGGGACTCGAGGACTTCTGTATTGGACTTCATGGTCCATTCCTAGCACACACTGGACCTCATGGTCCAATAGGCTAGATTGAAGTTATGGAAACAGCGAAGATTACTGAGCGGGGACGATTGACCCGTCAGCGGATCATCGAGGCCACGGGCGAGCAGATCCTCGCCTCGGGAATCGGCGGCACCACACTTGATACGGTGCGAGCTGCAACGCTGACCAGTAAGAGTCAGCTGTTCCACTATTTCCCTGGCGGCAAAGCGGAGTTGGTGCGTGAGGTCGCCGATTGGGAGGGACGCCAGCTGCTGGAAGCGCAGGAGCCGGAGATCCACGACCTCGGGTCGTGGGAGTCGTGGGAGCGGTGGCGCGCCCTGCTTGTGGAGTATTACATTGGGCGGGGTCGCTGGGCTTGCCCGATTGGTTCGCTCGCGACGCAGGCTGCGATGACCGATCCTGAACTTGCGAGCACCATTGCGGAGAGCATGCGCGCTTGGCGTGGAGCATTGGCCAAAGGCGTGCAGAGAATGCAGAGCACTGGAACAGTAGACAAGTCGGCCGATTCGGAGAGGATCGCGACCGTCATCCTTGCTGCGATCCAGGGTGGTCTCCTACTTAGTCAGCCTGAGGGGTCTGCCTGGCCGCTGGAAGCTGCCCTAGACACTGCTCTCGCGCCGCTTCATAGAGTTTCATCCACGGCATAGTCTAAGTGCAACAATCGGCCACTCTGCGCTCGAAATCATCATCCGAGGCACTGATTCATGACCGTCATGAGACGTCTCGCAACCCATGACTTCCGAGACGGTCTACAGCGTCGAACTGGTGTCGCGTATGACGTACCCCGAGCGCGAATTCCTTACGGGGCACCTATACGGGCACCCTGCGCCGAAACGTGCCGTCGATCCCAGTAACGACGGGGGAGTGTCCGTTCAGCGTCCCGCTTGCGGGCGTTCGATCGGGTCGGCTAGCAGTCTCGATCGCACTCGCGTGAGCGCATGAAACTATGCGTAATTATCCCGAATCGCACCCTTGCACTTGAAAGAAAGCGGCACAAAACCTGGGCGGGTAGACCCACCGGGACCCCGCTAAAAATCGAACCCACCGTGGATAATCGTCGGCAGCCATGGAATCGGGGACGGTGCGTTTCCCCATCCGAACATATTCGGATCAGTGAGCGCCAAAAGGAGAGCGATAGCCCAGCGAATCCACTAGGGCCTCACCCATCGAGGTACTGCCACAGCGACTAGCACCAGAGCCGCGCACACCACCTCACACTCGGCGTGGACGAGACGCAGCTGAGTCGTATGAGGTTCGCGTGGGCGCGCAACGGGCTGACGCATCGGCCTGTGCAATTTCTAATGTCCGCCAAATTCATACTCGTGGCTCATGGCGCGTGCGGCGGTGATGATGACGGCCGAGGGTCGACAATGTCGCCTGCTGGTCTTTTTCCCATCGCGGCCCTCGCCTGTACCGTGCACACAGGGTTATGCCTGTTGGTGGTGGGGTTCTCTATAGCCGGGTCAGTTCGATTATCCGACTGCTGTGGGTGTTGTAGGTTTTCGTGGCTGAGAAACCTGCCCTCTGGAGGTCGGTAAGACCATAGGTGTCGGGTATGCCAGACACGATGTACTCGACCAGCCAGACCCGCATAATTCCGGTGAGTCGTCCGCGCGCGTCGGCTTGAGCGACCGAATAGGTGAGGTCGTACCAGGTTGGTGAGTGCTGATACGGCGTTTTCAATGTGACGTCTTTGAGGCCCACGAAACCGGTCGGGTAGGTGTGCAATGCCAAACGTGGACGACGCGAGGGCGAAGCGTGGCCGTCGAAGACGATGGCATCCCCAGGCGTGGCGTGGGCTCTCACAATCTGGCTGACCTGCGCCCAGTCGCTGCCGTTCTTGGCGTAGGGCGTGCGTTGGGCCAGATAGATAGGCGCCGCGACGGCGGTGGTGAGGATGAGGAGAGCGACCATCCGCAGGAGTCCACCGCGGGCGATCACCTCGATCCCGAGGGTGATGAGGATCGCAGTGGCGGGCGCCGAGTACGACAGGTAACGGCCGGTGAAATCAGCCTTCATCAAGTTGACAGTGAGAAGAACAAGCCCCGGTACGGCAACCCAAGTGAGAGCTACGACCATGAGGGAGGGAGTGCTGGGCTGTGGCGGCTTCGTTCCCTGACGATC